>DATDJN010000123.1:0-9329 GCA_036520515.1 Rhizobiaceae bacterium | reverse complement strand
CCGGGCGGCGCGTCGAAAACCGCATCCCCTCCTCCGACGCCAACCCCTATCTGGCGCTCGCCGCCTCGCTCGCCTGCGGGCTGGTCGGCCTGACCAGGAAGCTGAAGCCGGACGCCGCGATCACCAGCACCGCCAACGAGGCTGAGATCGACCTGCCCCGCGGCCTGCTCGAGGCAGTCGATCTGTTCGAGAACGACAAGGATCTCGGCGCCATGCTGGGAGAGTCCTTCGTCTCGACCTACGCGGCGATCAAGCGGGCCGAGTTCGAGACCTTCATGGAAGTGATCTCGCCGTGGGAACGTGAATTTCTACTTTTGAACGTGTGACCATGAAATATCAGTCGCCGATTTCGCCGGGCTACTCCTGGTACGAAGACACTGCCGGCCCCCGCCCTGACTACCCCGCTCTGGACGGCGATCTCTCGACCGACGTCGTCATCGTCGGCGGCGGTTTCACGGGACTGTCGGCGGCGGCGCATCTGGCCAAGTCGGGCGCCAGCGTCGCGCTGGTCGAGGCGCATCGCATCGGCGACGGAGCTTCGGGGCGCAATGGCGGCCAGCTCGGCACCGGCCAGCGCGCCGGCGCCGAGGAGATCGAGAAGGAGCTCGGCTTCACCCGCGCCAAGGCGCTGTTCGACGTCGCCGAGGAGGCCAAGGCGCATCTCTTCCAATTCGCCGAAACCAACAGGATCGAGATCGACTTCCGCCGCGGCCATCTCAACGTCTGCCACAAGGAGCGCGCGCTGCCCGAATATGTCGAGCATGCGGAAGCGATGAACACGCGCTTCAACTATCCTCACATCAAATACATGGACGCCGCCGAGACGCACGAGCGCATGGGCTCGGACCACTACTTTGGCGGCGTGCGCGACACCGGCACGGGCCATATTCATCCGCTGAAGCTCGTCATCGGCACGGCCAGGGTGGCGGCCGAGGCCGGTGCGAAGATTTTCGAGAACACCAGGTCTTCAGGCATTTCCACGAATGGCGGCAAGGTCATCGTGACGACGGCCACCGGCACGATCACCGCGAAGAAGTGCCTGATCGCGGTGAACGCCTATGGCGAGGACCTCGAACCGCAGACAGCCTCGCACGTCATGCCGATCGGTTCCTTCATCGGCGCCACCGTGCCGCTCGGCGACGACAGCCCGGTGCTGCCGGGCGGCGAGTCGGTGTCGGATTCGCGCTTCGTGGTGCGCTATTTCCGCCGCGCCAAGTCCGGCGAACTCCTGTTCGGCGGCCGCGAGATCTACGCGCCCGGCGATCCGCGCGACATCCAGATCCATATCCGCCGGCAGATCGCAGAAATCTATCCCGCGCTGAAGGACGTGGAGATCACCCACGCCTGGGGCGGCTATGTCGGCATCACGCTGCCCAGGAAGCCGTTCGTGCGCGAGGTGATGCCCAACGTGATTTCGGCCGGCGGCTATTCCGGCCACGGCGTCATGCTGTCGAACTTCATGGGCAAGCTCTACGCCGAGACGGTGGCCGGCAACCGCGACCGGCTGAAGCTCTTCGAGGATCTGAAGATACCGCCCTTCCCCGGCGGCCGCCGCTTCCGCGCGCCGCTGCTCTTCCTGGCGCTCAACTGGTACGCGCTGAGGGACCGGTTCTGAGGCGACCGGATATTCGAAATTTGATGTCTGTTTGATATCAGACTCACAAGGCGGCTCCACGCCCCGCAGAGCGGCCACTGCATCGCCATGCGCCACGGCGCGCCGCCTTTCGCTGCGCTTCGGCCGAGGCCTGGCGACGACTGCGGATCGGCAGCCGCGGCGGCGATGGACGACGACTGGAGGCCAACAGAGCGGGCCTTCAGGAGACTCCTGCGCGAAGCCTTCCGAACGTCAGTAGTTCTTCATCTCGATCCGGATGCCGTGGATCGTCTTGCCGGAGGCGTTCAGCACACGGCCGGCAGGTTGCGGGGCCATGTGGACGACGAGGCAGCCGTTGCCGTCCCATTTCTGGATCGCCTGCATCACATCGCGATTGGGCGGCAGCGCGCCTCCGTCCGGCGCCATGTCGTGGACTGGCCCCTGCACCTGATCGAAAACGAAGACCGACGGCCAGCGATGATGGTGGACAGGCTCCTCCTCGTCCGGTTCCAGCGTCACCTCCAGCACGCGCAACCTGTCGTTCTCGAAGATGACTTTGTGATTGGCGGGAGCGGCGGCTACGGCGTCAAGCGCCGGGTCCCAACTCGAAGGATGATCAATGCTGTTTTGCAACGTCATTTTCCCCTCCTTTGATGTTCTCACATAGCAACCACTTATATTAAGATCGACTAATTCTATCGCAAAACGAAAAGCGCAGCAATGACACGGCCCATGCCGAAAGGACGGGCAAGGCCGAGGCTGCCGATACTGGCGCACATCTGTCAAAATCGCGTGAGGCCGGATTCTCCCTGCCGTCTTGCCGCATAGGGACGCTATCTACGGGCCGATGAACAGACGATTCGTGCTTTCGCTGCCTCTGCTTCTCGTCCCGGCGCGGCTCGCATACGCGCAGGAGACTGCGCTTGGCTTCGTGCTCGACAGGGCCAGCCAGCTCGGGCCGCTACGATGCGTCGTCGTATCGCTCGACGGCAAGGAGATCGCCGCGCGCGGCTACCACGGCGGCTCGCCGAATGGCTCGACGAACATCAAGTCCGCATCGAAGTCGATCATCTCGGCGCTGGTCGGCATCGCGATCGACAGGCAAGTGCTCGAAGGCGTCGACCAGAAGATCGCGCCGATCCTGGCTCGCGACCTTCCCGACAATCCCGACCCGCGCATCAACGACATCACGATCGGGCATCTGCTGTCGATGCAGGCCGGGCTCGGACGCACGTCGGGGCCGAATTACGGGCGCTGGGTGTCGAGCCGCAACTGGGTGCGGGCAGCACTCGCCCAACCCTTCGACGGCGAGCCCGGCGGCCAGATGCTCTACTCCACCGGCTCGACGCACCTCCTGTCGGCGATCCTCACCCGCGCCGGTCGCCGCTCGACGCGCGAGCTGGCACGCGACTGGCTGGGGCCGGTCGAGGGTTTTTCGATCGGCGCCTGGGACCGCGACCCGCAGGGCATCTATGTCGGCGGCAACCAGATGGCGATGACGCCGCGATCGCTCGCCGCCTTCGGCGAGCTCTACCGCAATGGCGGCCGGAACAGGGCGGGCGAGCAGGTGGTGCCGGAGGCCTGGATCGCGGAGTCGTGGAAGGTGCGCACGCACTCGATCTACAGCGGCGACGGCTACGGCTATGGCTGGTTCGCGCGCGCGATCGGCGGACAGCAGGTCCACTATGCCTGGGGGTTCGGCGGGCAGATGCTCTACATCGTGCCGGCGCTGGGGCTGACCGTGGCGATGACGTCGCTGGAGGACGACCCCTCCGCCCGCAGCGGCCACCGCGACGATCTGCACGCCCTGCTTGCCGGGATCATCGGCGCCGTCGGCGCGGACTAGCCGCTATTTCGCCTGCGACGCAGGCATACTCGCCGGCGATCCGCATTTCGAGAAGGCGGCGCGCTCGCGGCGCGCAAGCCCAACTGCTGCAACGCGTTGCCCGCCGATGAAAGCTGCGCCCGCTGCGCGGCCCCGAAAGCGGTTTCCATGGGGAGTGCGGCGCGTCCTGTGTAGCGGGCGAAGCTTGTGGCGCGAGAGATATGGCGGGGTACCGTCAGGCTCGGCCGCGGCAACAGAAAGACAGGTCATTGCAACGGCGATGGCCGCAGCGGCGGCGTCAATGGCGTCGGTTACATCGCGCGTAGGAGTCGGTCGGCAGCACGTTTCCTCGCGCATCGAGGACGCAGATGCGCCGGGTATCGCCACGCGGCATCGGTATGCCTTCGGCCAGTTCGAAGGTCATCTCCCTGCCGCGACCCGCGGTTGGAGGAAAATAGGGCAATGGCTTCTCGATGCGGAAGCGGATGTCCCTCCCCTCGCTCAGATTTGTGAGTACGCCTTGCTCAAGCGCGTTCCTCAGACCGAACGGCGATGGCAGCACCTCATAGGCTAGAGCCGGCCGCCGGCCGACTACGGAGGCCGGATCGATGTCGACAACGCCACCGGGCAGTTCCAATTCCATCTCGGCGCGGATCCAGTCACACGGCGCCGCATCCACTCCTTCGGCCGGCTCGGGCCGGAACACCACGCCTCCCCGCTGAAGCGCGGTCCTGCAAGCGGTACGTCTGACCGGAACGGCGTTCTCCCGGCGCAAGCCGACGAACTGCATGGACGGGACGCGAACACTGGCCAGCACATCCACTTGTTCGAATATGTCGGGCGGGCGTCCATGCATGGCGACAAAGCGGGCATTGGTCTGCTGGACGGCGGTGGTGCCGCGTACCATCGCGCAGATCTCGCGATCCCCCCAGGAGACGATGGACCGATCCACGCCGGTCGCGGCCGCGGACGATTCGAACGGATCCATTTTTCCTTCGAGAAGCACGACATTGGTGAGGCGGTCGACTGCGCCGTCAATGCGCCAGATCATGTTTCGGTCGGAGGAGAGCACGAGATAGATCTTTTCGCCGCCCGGCTCGATCGTCACCCCTGCCCTATCACGGCAAAGTCGCGATCATCCTGAACACGGCGTAAACCCGTCCAGGACCAAGCTGATCAAACGCATCTGCCCCCATCCACCTCCAGCGCCACGCCGGTGATGAAGGCGGCCTCGTCGGAAACCAGCCAGAGCGCGGCGTTGGCGATGTCGAGCGGCGTCGACAGGCGGCCGAGCGGGATCGAGGCGCGGAATTTTTCGCGCAGCTCCGGCGTGTCCTCGCCCATGAACTTTTCCAGCATGCCGGTCGCGCCGGCGACCGGGCAGAGGCAGTTTACGCGGATGTTCTTCGGCGCGAGCTCGACCGCCATGGACTTCGTCGCGGTGATCGCCCAGCCCTTGGAGGCGTTGTACCAGGTGAGCCCCGGGCGCGGACGCAGCCCCGCCGTCGAAGCCGTGGTGAGGATCGAGCCGCCGCCCTGCCGCTCCATGGTCGGGATGACGGCAAGCGCCGCGTGATAGATCGCCTTCATGTTGACCGCGGTTATGAGGTCGAAGGTCGCCTCGTCAACCTTCAGCATGTCGCCGTTCCGGTGCGTGTAGCCGGCGTTGTTGACCATGATGTCGAGGCGGCCGAAAGCGCTCTTCGCCGCATAGACCATCTCGTCGACCTCCGAACGGATGGAGACGTCCGTCTGCACCGCGATGGCCGACGCGCCGATGTCGCCGGCGACGCGCTCGGCATCCCTGACGTTGAGGTCGGCCACCACGACCTTCGCCCCTTCCTCGGCGAATCGCCGCGCCATGCCCTCGCCGAAACCCGATGCCGCGCCGGTGACCACGGCGACCTTGCCCTTCAAACGCATCTTCCCTCCCGATAAGCGGAATCATCCATGATTGAACACGATGGTCTTCGTCGCGCTCATATCGTAGAGCGCCTCGAATCCCTTCTCGCGGCCGTGTCCGGAGCGCTTGAAGCCGCCGAAGGGCAGTTCGACGCCGCCGCCGGCGCCATAGCCGTTGACGAAGACCTGGCCGGCGCGCACGCGCCTGGCGACGCGATGCTGGCGCGCGCCGTCCTTCGTCCAGACGCCGGCGACGAGGCCGTAGTCGGTCGCGTTGGCGAGCCGAACGGCGTCCTCCTCGTCCTCGAAGGAGAAGAGCGAAAGCACCGGCCCGAACACCTCCTCCCGCGCGATCGCGGCGTCGACGGGAACATTGCCGAACAGCGCCGGCGCGAAATAGTGGCCGCCGGAAGGCGCGTCGGGATGGATGGAGCCTCGCGCCAGCACGGGGATGCCCGCCTTCTCGGCCGCCTCCACCATGCCCGACACGCGCGCCTTCTGCTTCGCATTGATGAGCGGGCCGAGGTCGAGGTCGGCGTCGTGCGGCCCGGCGACGAGTTTCGAGAACCGGTCGGCGAGGCCCGCCGCCACGCGCTCATAGACCGAAGCCTCGACAAGGATGCGGCTGCCGGCCGAGCAGGTCTGGCCGCCGTTCTGGATGACGGCGTTGACCAGCACCGGAAGCGCGGCCTCGATGTCGGCGTCGGCAAAGACGATCTGCGGCGACTTCCCGCCGAGTTCCATGGTGACGCCGCGATTGTTGATCGCGGCTGCCTGCTGGATCGCCGTGCCGGTCGGCGGCGAGCCGGTGAAGGTCACGTAGTCGACGCCCGGATGGGCCGAGAGCGCCGCGCCGGCTTCGCGCCCGTGGCCGGTGATCACGTTGAGGACGCCGGCAGGGAAGCCGGCCTCCAGCGCCAGCTCGGCGATGCGGATCGCCGTCAGCGAGGCGTCCTCCGCCGGCTTCACCACCAGCGTGTTGCCCATGGCGAGGCCGGCTCCCGCGACCCGGCCCAGAATCTGCAGCGGATAGTTCCACGGCAATATGCCGGCCACCACGCCGTGCGGCTCGCGCAGGGTCAGCGCCGTGTAGCCGTCCATGAAGGGGATGGTGTCGCCGTGGATCTTGTCGCCGGCGCCACCGTAGAATTCATAGTAGCGCATCGCCGCGGCGACATCCGCCCTGCCCTGCCTGAGCGGTTTTCCGGTATCGCGCGATTCGAGCGCGGCGAGTTCCGTGGCGTTCTCCTCGACCAGGCGGAAAAGCTTCGTCAGCAGGCGTCCGCGCTCGACGGCCGGCATCCTGGCCCAGGGACCCCCGTCGAAGGCGCGGCGCGCAGCCTCCACCGCGCGGTCGACGTCGGCCTTGCCGGAGGCCGGAATCGAGGCGAAGGGCTTGCCATCCGAAGGGCACGCGACATCGATGCGTTCGCCGGACAGGGAGTCCACAGGCTTGCCGTCCACGACCTGCATGAAAACGCGGCCTTCGGCGATTTCGGTCGAAAGATGTGCGCCCACGCCCGATTCTCCCTTTGAATTCTGCCACCGGCAGGTTCTATGGTGCCACCGCCAACCGATCGGGGCCAGTGGCCCGGTCGCCAGCTCGGCCTGGCCTGTGACACCTTGGCGCTGTCTATGGCACTAGCCAGATTCAATCGATTAGATTAGGTTGCTGCGCTGCGGCATGAAGTGGACCCAAGATGACCAGCCAAATCATTCCTGTCGAGCCGTTCGACTTCATCATTTTCGGGGGTACGGGCGACCTCGCCGAACGAAAGCTGCTGCCGGCGCTCTACCACCGGCAGCGCGACAATCAGTTCTCGGAGCCGACGCGCATCATCGGCACTTCGCGCGCCAAGCTCGAGGACGAGGAGTTTCGGGAGTTCGCCAGGAAGGCGATCTCGGAGCATGTGCAGAAGGAATATATCGACAAGAAGGAAGTCGAGGAATTCGTCAGCCGGCTGACCTACGTGGCGGCCGACGCGACCACGGGAGCAGGCTTCGACAAGCTGAAGAAGGCGATCGGCGGTTCGAAGGCGATCCGCGCCTTCTATCTGGCGGTTACGCCCACCCTGTTCGGCAAGATCGCCTCGCAGCTCAAGCATCACGAGCTGATCACGCCCGACTCGCGCATCGTGGTCGAAAAGCCCATCGGGCGCAGCCTCGCCTCCGCCCATCAGTTGAACGACCAGATCGGCCACGTGTTCGGCGAGCATCAGATATTCCGCATCGACCATTATCTCGGCAAGGAGACTGTGCAGAACCTGATGGCGCTGCGCTTCGCCAATGCGCTCTACGAGCCGCTGTGGAACTCGGCCCATATCGACCATGTGCAGATCACCGTCGCGGAGACGGTCGGGCTCGAGGACCGTGTCACCTACTACGACACCGCCGGCGCGCTGCGCGACATGGTGCAGAACCATATCCTGCAGTTGCTGTGCCTCGTCGCGATGGAGCCTCCGTCCTCGATGGACGCCAATGCGGTGCGCGACGAGAAGCTGAAGGTGCTGCGCTCGCTGAACCGCATCAACGGGCAGGAAGCGCCGAAGGCGACCGTGCGCGGTCAGTACCGCGCGGGTGCGTCGTCGGGAGGGCCGGTGAAGGGCTATCTCGAAGAGCTCGGCAAGAAGGACAGCACGACCGAGACCTTCGTGGCGGTGAAGGCCGAGATCGGCAACTGGCGCTGGGCCGGCGTGCCCTTCTATCTCAGGACCGGCAAGCGCCTCGCCACCCGGGTCTCTGAGATCGTCATCGAGTTCAAGCCGGTGCCGCACAACATCTTCGGCGAGAGCGCCGGCAACGTGTTTGCCAACCAGCTGGTCATCCGGCTGCAGCCTGACGAAAGCGTGAAGCAGTACATCATGGTCAAGGATCCGGGCCCAGGCGGCATGCGGCTGAGGCAGCTGCCGCTCGACATGATCTTCTCGCAGACTTTCGGCGGGCGCTCGCCCGACGCCTATGAGAGGCTGATCATGGACGTGATCCGCGGCAACCAGACGCTGTTCATGCGCCGCGACGAGGTCGAGGCGGCGTGGTCCTGGGTGGACCCGATCCTCGACGCCTGGGCCGAAAGCCGGCAGGAGGTACAGGGCTATACGGCGGGCACCTGGGGCCCATCGGCCTCGATCGCGCTCATCGAGCGCGACGGCCGAACCTGGCATGAGAGCAACTGACCGCATGGAACTCGCATACGAACTGCATGCCTTTCCAAGCCGCGCGGAACTGGCCAGGACGCTGGCCGCGACCATCGCCGGCAGACTCTCCGACGCGATCGCCGCGCGCGGCGCCGGCTTCATCGCCGTCTCCGGGGGATCCACGCCGGCGCTGCTCTTCGCGGAACTTTCCGAAGCCGCGATCGATTGGGGCAAGGTGATCGTCACGCTGATCGACGAGCGTCTGGTGCCGCCGGACCAGCCGCGCTCCAACGCCAGGCTGGTCGCGGACAAGCTCCTGCAGGGGCCGGCCGCGGCGGCGCGTTTCGTGCCGCTCTATCACGGCGCCGACGACGGCGAGGAAGCGGCCCGCCGTGCGCGCACCGAGCTCGGCGCGCTGCCCTGGCCGCTCGACGTCGCCGTGCTCGGCATGGGCGGCGACGGCCATACGGCGTCTTTCTTCCCGGACGCGCCGAACGTCGCCGAGCTGCTCGCGGCGGATGCTTCGAAGCTCGTGCTGCCGGTCGAATCGGCCGCCGCGCAGGAGCACCGGCTGACGCTGACGCTGGGCAAGATCGTCGAGGCCGGCTTCGTCGCGCTGCACATCGAGGGGCCGGACAAGCGGCAGGTGCTCGAGCGGGCGCTGGGCGGCGAAAAGCTGCCGATCCGCGCCGCCATCGAGGCGTCGCCGCGACCGGTGGAGGTTTTCTGGGCAGAATAGGCCTTTATCCGGGGGCTGCTCCCAAGGCCCTCATTCGCGTGCCGGCTGCAAGGCCCTCCCACTTTCCAGCAGCACGCCGGAAGGACGACCGATGACGGCAAGAAAAGACATTGAGGCGATCACAGGCAGAATCCG
>DATDJN010000122.1:0-9606 GCA_036520515.1 Rhizobiaceae bacterium | reverse complement strand
CGTGCCGACTTCGCGAAGACCAGCGTCCTGATCGACCATCCGAGGTCGAGCGCGTCGATGACGAGCTTCAGTCCTTCCGCCATGAAGGCATGCTGCTCGTCGCGGAATTTCTTCAGCGCCAGCGCCTTGATGTCCTTCACCATCGGGTTGGCGAGGCTGGTGACTTCCTTGACCTGGCCCGGCGCGCCGCCGGCGCGATGCGTGTTCATGCGGCAATCCACCGCGAATACAGAGAGGTGGAGAGCGCGCGGCCGGCCGATTTCTCGCGGATGATCAACTCGCCGGATTCGACAGCGCCCCCCATGCCGGCGAAGGCGTCGCGCATCAGCGCGTGGATGGCGAAGAAGGAAGCGCGGATGGAATAGGCCGTCAGCACCACCGCGAGCGGCTTCGGCGTCAGGATCTGCCTGCAGAGATCGGTCAGCGCCGGCAGGTCCTCGAAGAGCTGCCAGACTTCGCCTTTCGGACCGCGCCCGTAGGCCGGCGGGTCGAACAGCACGATATCGTAGAGGCTGCCGCGGCGCGCCTCGCGTTCGGCGAACTTCATCGCGTCCTCGCAGATCCAGCGGATCGGCTTCTGCGTCAGCCCGGCCACCTCCTGGTTCTCGCGCGCCCAGCCGATGGCTTTCTTGGAGGCGTCGACATGCGTGACTTCGGCGCCCGCGCGGGCAGCTACGAGTGAGGCAAGCCCGGTATAGCCGAACAGGTTCAGCACCTTCACCGGACGTTTCGCCCTCTCGATCAGCCCGGCCATATGGTCCCAGTGCGAGGCCTGTTCGGGAAACACGCCGACATGGCGGAACGAGGTGAAGCGGCCGAGATAGTGGACGCCATCGTGCTTCATCGGCCAGGTCTCGCCGAGCGGCGTTTTCGGGAAACGCCAGCGACCCATGCCCTCCTCGTCGGTGTCGCCCGTGAAGATGGCGTCGGCGCGGTTCCATTCGGCTTCGGGCCACGCGCGACGCCAGATCGCCTGCCCCTCGGGGCGTATGATTCGATAGGGGCCGTACTGCTCGAGCTTCTCGCCGTCGCCACTGTCGAGCAGCGCATAATCGGCGTTCGGCGCGACTTCCAGGATGAGCGGCAGCTTTTCGACAGGCAGAGCGCCGGTCCGCCGAGACGGAGGCTGGCGCCTGGCCGGCTCCTGTTGGCGCGCGTCTGCGCCGGCTTGCCGCTGCTGCGGCCGCCGCTGGTGTTCGCCGCGATGGTGCCGCGCTGGCTTCAAGAGATATCCTCGGCTGCGTGCCGCCTTTTGGCACAGCCGGCGTAGCCGCGCAACGAAGTCGTCAGCGGGCGGATTTGCCGAAGACGGCGGTCGCCGCCGCGAGATCCTCGAGGGCGGCGCCGACCGACTTGAACAACGTGATCTCCTCGGCGCTTTCGCGGCCCTTCTTCTCGCCGCGCGCCAGTTCGTGCAGGTCGGCGACGACAGCGTCGGCCGTGAGGACCCCGGATGCCAGAGGCTGCACGATATCGCCGGCTTCCCTGGTCGCTCCCGCCCGCGTGTCGACATAGACGCGGGCTCGGCGGATCGTGTCGTCGTCGCTCTCGCGCATGGCAGGCGTGAAAGCGCCGACGAGATCGACATGCGTGCCGGGGCTCAGCAGTGCGCCCTTGACGAGGGGAGTGGTGGTGATGGTCGCGCAGGAAACGATGTCGGCCCAGCCGAGCACCGCATCGAGATCTTCGGCAATCGTGGCGGAAAGACCGATGTCCGCGAGCTGAGCCGCGACCTTCTCGGCGTTGGCCGGCGTCCGGTTCCAGACACGTATCTCGCGAATCGGCCGGACGGCTGAATGCGCCCGCGCCAAGAACGGCGCCAGGGCGCCGGCGCCGACGACCAGCAGCTTCGACGCGTCGTTGCGTGCGAGATAGTCGGCCGCGAGCGCCGAGGCGGAGGCCGTGCGCCACAATGTCAGTCGCTGCCCGTCGATAAGCGCCTTGGGTTCGCCCGTCCTGCCGTCGAGCAGCAGGTAGACGCCCATCACCGCCGGCTTGCCGATGGCGTTGTTGTCAGGCGATACCGTGACCACCTTCACGCCGATATAGCCGCCGTCCGACCCGCCGGCCGCGCCGAAATCGGTCCATGCCGGCATCAGCAGCAGCGTCGAGGCAGCGCCGTCCGGCCGCTCCACATGATGGTGGTGCCGGACCGGCTGGACTGCGCCGGCCTTGAACGCGGCGCGCAGCGTTTCGACCAGTCCGGGAAAGCTCAGCGCGCGGTCGACCTCGTCGGCCGATATTGTCAGCATCGTGCGGTGCTCGGGCTCGATTGAACGATCACGGTCGCGGCAGCTGCGACGCCGGCTGGACTGCCGTGCGGGCGGCGGACTGCCGCAGCGCTTCCGCCTCCTGGCTGCGCTGGCGCGCCAGCTTGCGGTAGCGGCCCTGCTTCATCCAGGTCGCGAGGCTGCCGACGATCATGCCGATGGCGATCGCCGCGAAAAGCAGCACGAACAGCGGCATCTGCACTGTCAGGCCGGGATTGCCCGGGTTGAACGGATCGAGCGTGAAGGATACCGGGCCACGGTTGGCGACGGCGAGCGCGACGAGGATGATGGCAAGCGGTACGAAAACCGCGATCAGCATGAAACGGTTGAGCATCTGTGGTCCTGCGCGGCGGCTCACTTGCCGCCATTCAGCCTTTCGCGCAACTCCTTGCCGGTCTTGAAGAACGGCACCCACTTTTCCTCGACCTCCACCGATTCGCCCGTTCGCGGATTGCGGCCCGTGCGGGCCGGACGGTTCTTTACGGAGAAGGCGCCGAAACCACGCAATTCGACCCGGTTCCCTTCGGCGAGGGCGTCGGTAATTTCCTCGAAAATAGCGCCTACAATATTCTCGACATCCCTTAGAAACAGATGCGGATTGCGTGACGCGATAAGCTGCACGAGTTCGGATTTAATCATGAGCGCGGTCCCCGCCGAGTGTCGTCTGTCGGAATATGCGAATGATTTTATTGTCTTTTTCAGTTACCCCACATGGCCTTTTCAGGGTGCCAGACTGACAGGAGACCGTCAAGAAACAAGCGCTCACCGCCGAGTTCCTTAAGGAGAGCTGCGCCATGGTCCGGCAATCCGACAAGCTTGGCCAGTGCGCCGGCCATCGCCTCCGGCGTCAGGAACCAGCCGCGCTCCCGTGCCTTCCATTCAATCACTTCCAGGCTGCCGTCCACTCCCTTGGTGGCCAGCCAGCCGACCGCCTGATCCTCTCCGCCGAGCTCGTCGACAAGCTTCTTCTGCAATGCCTGCCGGCCGGTGAAGATCGATCCGTCGGCGACCGCTGCCACCTCGCTCCTTGTCAGCGGACGGCGCTCGTCGATGAGACCGACGAACCAGTCGTAGCTGTCCATGATCATGGAACGGACCATCGCGCGTTCTTGCTCGGTGGTAGGATTGAACGGCGACGGCTCGGCCTTCAGCGGCGACGACTTGATCTCCTCGAGCTTGATGCCAAGCTTGTCCATCAGCCCAGTGACATCAGGATACTGCACCAGCACGCCGATCGAGCCGACGATCGAGGACTGGCGTGCGACGATGTGGTCAGCCGCGCTCGCGATCATGTAGCCCGCCGAGGCAGCAAGCGTGCCGACCTGGGCGACGACCGGCTTGTCGCCGGCGAGCTTCCTGACCTCGTCGAAGATCGCCTCGCCGCCCGCGGTGGTGCCGCCAGGCGAGTCAATGGCCAGGATGACCCCCCTCACGGCGCTCGACTTGCGGATCTTCTCCAGCCGCTCCAGCAACTCCTCGTCTTCCGTGATGGTGCCTTCGATCCGGACCTTGGCGATGTGGTTGACCGCCTTGCCTCCAAAGTCCTCCCTGAGCATCCACCCCGCTGCAGAAGCCACCGCGATCGCCGCCACGACAAGCGCAGCGATCCGCCAGAAAGTGAGTTTTCGCCGCAGGCGGCGTCGGTCGATCATGTCGTCGGCGCGCGTGGCCATGCGGAATTCTCCTGTGCCGGCGGGAAGCAGCCTTTTAAAACATGCCCGCTTTCCCTGCTACCCTGTTCTCCTGCGACCTTCGGACCAGAGGCAGGAATTGGCGCGTTCGGACTGGTCAAACTTCCCAAAATAACCATATTGGGGTGCAAATCGCGATCGTGTAAGATTTCGTGATGGCACTACCGGCGCCATCCCGGCTTTGCGCAGATCGCTTAACCTGGCCTGCGGCAGGAATTCGTCTGGCCGGTTACTATTTCTCGGAGTACCCCGGCCCCGCCGGACATTCCACGATTGGCGAACGGAAGGCAGGGCGCGTTGGCGCGAATGATCGGCGATACTTACGCAGACTTTGCAACTGGCGGAGACGCAGTCAATTCGCGCGCGAAGGCGTTCAGCCGCGCCCAGCGTCATTCGCGCAGGGTACGCCGCCTCAAGGTGGCGCTGCCGCTGCTTGGCGTGCTGCTGGCCGCCGGCTTCGCGGGCTACTCCTTCATCTCGACGCCGGCGCCGGCGGCCATCCAGACGGAAGGCTCGGCGTTCGTCGAAGGCAAGCTGGTCATGAACAGCCCCAAGCTCGAAGGCTTTACCAAGGACGGCAGGCCCTATTCGGTCAACGCAACGCGCGCCATCCAGGACTTTGACAAGCAGGACATCATCAACCTCGACGGCATCGACGCCAAGATGCCTGTCGAAGCCGCGAACTGGGCAAGGGTGGAAGCCGTCAGCGGCGTCTACGACCGGGCGGCCAATACGCTGTCCGTGCCGACCGACATCCTCGTCACCACCACCGACGGTATGGTCGCCAAGCTGAAGTCCGCCTTTCTCGATATCAATGGCGGCAGCTTGAAAAGCGAAACGCCGGTCGATATCCAGTCGCATGGGTCACGTATCACCGCAGACTCAATGGCGGTGCTCGATAACGGCAAGCGGGTGATTTTCGAAAGCCGCGTGCGCGTGCACATCGACCCGGCCCAATTGAAGGCAGCCCGGGAAGCCAGGGGAGAGGTGAATGCGTCGAATTAGATGTTTCGCGGCGCTTGCCGCCCTGGCCGTGATGTTTCCGGGCAGCGCCCTGGCGCAGGACCCCGTCGAAAGCCGCCTGACGGGATTGCGCCTCAATGGCAACGAGCCGATCGAGATCGAAAGCGACAAGCTTGAGGTCCGCGAGAACGAGAACAAGGCGATCTTCACCGGCAACGTTAACGTCACCCAGGGTCCGACGGTCATGAAGTCGGGATCGATGGTGGTCTATTACGCCAAGGACGGCGGTTCGGCCGCAACCGGCTCGTCGAACATCGAGCGGCTGGAAGTCGATGGCAAGGTTTACGTCAAGTCGGACCGCCAGGTCGCCACCGGCGACAAGGGCACCTTCGACATGAAGACCGAGGTGCTGGTGCTGTCGGGCAATGAGGTCGTGCTCTCGGAGGGCAACAACGTGCTGCGGGGCTGCAAGCTCACTGTTCAGATGAAGTCCGGCCAGGCGCAAGTCGACGGCTGCTCCAAGGGCGGCGGCAGCGGCCGGGTGCAGATGAAGCTCGATCCTTCATCCAGGCAGTAATGACCGGACAACCTTCTTTTCTGTCGCGCCTTTTCGGAAGGCGACAGCCTGCCGCGCCTGCCGTGAAGCGCAGCGAGATCGCTGCGTTCAAGGGCACGCTGATCGCCAAGGGGCTGACCAAGAGCTACAAGAGCCGGCGTGTCGTGAACGGCGTGTCGCTGGGCGTCAGGGCCGGCGAGGCAGTCGGCCTTCTCGGGCCTAACGGCGCCGGCAAGACGACGTGCTTCTACATGGTCACCGGGCTTGTGCCGGTCGACCAGGGCACGATCGAGATCGACGGCTTCGACGTAACCTCGATGCCCATGTATCGCCGCGCCAGGCTCGGCATCGGCTATCTGCCCCAGGAATCCTCGATCTTCCGCGGCCTGACGGTCGAGCAGAACATCCGTGCCGTGCTGGAAGTGGTGGAGAAGAGCCGCAAGCAACGCGAGCACGATCTCGACGCCTTGCTCAACGAATTCCATATCTCGCATTTGAGGAAAGCCCCGTCGCTGTCGCTGTCGGGCGGCGAGCGCCGGCGGCTCGAGATCGCGCGGGCGCTGGCCAGCCGGCCGAACTACATGCTGCTCGACGAGCCCTTCGCGGGCATCGACCCTATCGCGGTCGCCGACATCCAACTCCTCGTGCGTCATTTGACCGCGCGCGGCATCGGCGTGCTCATCACGGATCACAATGTGCGCGAGACGCTCGGCCTCATCGACCGCGCCTACATCATCCATGCCGGCGAGGTCCTGACCCATGGGCAGGCCGACGAGATTGTCGCCAACCCTGACGTGCGAAGGCTTTATCTGGGCGAAAGCTTCACGCTCTGACGTATCCGGAACAGCGGCGGCTCGCCGGATCGCCGTCTTGCCTACGATCCGGGGGCTGCCAGGGCGGCTTCCATGAAGCCGGGCCGCAGCCACGTTCTGGCCTAACCTTCCGGTAAGGCGGGGGTGCTACCTCTTCTCCCTTGACAAGCAAAAGCCGGGCCACTCTCTATGGCAGGCGAAAGCTGCCGGGGTTTTGGGTAAATGCGGGGCATCGAGTTCACGCCATGGGGCTGAGCGCCAGACTTCAGCTGAGGCAATCACAATCGCTTGTGATGACGCCGCAGCTGATGCAGTCGATCAAGCTGCTGCAGCTCACCCATGTGGAGCTCGATCGCTACGTCGACGAAGAGATCGAGCGCAATCCCCTGCTTGACCGCGCCGAGCCGCGCGACGACGCGGTGTCCGACCAGCTGCAGAAGCGAGAGGGCCTCGCGGAGGCGGCTGAAGGCGACTGGTTCGAGACCGACCGGCCCTGGACGTCGGAGGCGATCTCCGAAAAGCTCGACAGTTCGCTTGAAAACATCTTCCCCGACGACCCCGGAACCTCCGACCGGCTGGGGCCGGACCTCACCGCGCAGTGGAAGTCGGCAGGCGGCGGCGGCTCTGCCGCCGCGGGCTCGGCCGACGGCTTCGACATGGACGACATGGCGGCCGCTCCCGTCACGCTGCGCGACCATGTGGGCGAGCAGATCGCCTTCGCCTTTGCCGAGCCGGCGGCGCGGCTGATCGCCCGCGAGCTCGCAGAAAACCTCGACGACGACGGCTACATGCGCGCCGACCTCGCAGAGATCGCGGCACGGCTGGGCGCCGGCCAAGAAGACATCGCCGCGGTGCTCTCCGTCTGCCAGACCTTCGAGCCGACCGGCCTTTTCGCGCGCGACCTCGCCGAATGCCTCGGATTGCAGCTTGCGCAGCGCGACAGGCTCGATCCGGCGATGCGGGCCCTGCTCGACAGCCTCGACCTCCTGGCGCGCCGCGACTTCGCCTCGCTGAAGCGCATCTGCGGCGTGGACGAGGACGACCTTCTCGACATGCTGGCGGAAATCCGCGCGCTGGATCCGCGCCCGGGCACACGCTTTGTCGGCGGCAACACCGACGCCATCGTGGCCGATGTCGAGGTCCGCGCCGCCGGCGATGGCAGCTGGGCGGTCGAGCTCAACCCCGAGACGCTGCCCAGGGTGCTCGTCGACCATATCTACTTCGCCCAGGTTTCCGGTCACGCCAAGGACCAGGCCGAGAAGGATTTCCTCTCGGAATGCCTGCAGAACGCCAACTGGCTGACCCGAAGCCTCGACCAACGCGCCAAGACCATCCTCAAGGTCGCCTCCGAGATCGTGCGCCAGCAGGACGCCTTCCTCGCCAGCGGCGTCAGGCATCTGAGGCCGCTCAACCTGCGCACCGTGGCGGACGCCATCGGCATGCATGAATCGACGGTCAGCCGCGTCACCGCCAACAAATACATGCTGACGCCGCGCGGCGTGTTCGAGCTGCGTTATTTCTTCACCGCCTCGATCGCGGCGTCGGGCGGCGGCGAGGCGCATTCCTCGGAAGCGGTTCGCGACCGCATCAGGGAGATGATCGAGGGAGAGAAGCCGGCCAATGTGCTCTCCGACGACGCCATTGTGGATATGTTGAGGAAAAGCGGCGTCGACATCGCCCGCCGCACCGTGGCCAAGTATCGGGAAGGCATGAGCATTCCGTCGTCGGTGCAGCGTCGGCGCGAGAAGCGGGCGCGGGTCAGCGCCGGCCGCTGAAAATCGCCCGAAACGGCCGGCTTTTCGAGCTTTATTGACTTTCATTGATGAAGTGACTAGAAGCCCGCCCGCATGGAACGAGCCCAGAGGCTGGACCGTTAAGCACCCGTCTGGAGACGGCTTGTGATCAACCGTAAAGTTCGGACTAGAAATCGGCCCTGAGGCCGCTGCGAAGCTTGTGCCTGACGGCCACGGGTATAAACTCCGGACATCCAGAGTCTGAACAGGGAAGGTCCATAAAAAGATGAGCCTGCGGATATCGGGAAAGCACATGGAGATCGGCGACGCGTTCCGGTCTCGCATCGAAGGGCGGATCGGCGAGACGATAGAAAAATACTTCGACGGCGGATTTTCCGGGCATGTCACGGTTGAGAAGTCGGGACCGCGTTTTTCGGCCGACTGCGTCATCTTCCTCGATACCGGCATGGGTCTGCAGGCGGCAGGCCAGGCTTACGACCCGCAGGCAGCGTTCGAGGCGGCGTCCGACCGCATCGAAACACGACTGAGGCGCTACAAGCGCAAGCTGCGCTCCTACGACTCCTCCGCAAACGGTCCGAACGAAGACGTCGCCTATCGCGTGATGGCGCCGGTGGCGGACGAGGACGAGGAAGTGCCGGAGGACTATGCCCCGGCGGTCGTCGCCGAATCCACCGTATCGCTGCAGACCATGTCGGTCGCCCGCGCCATCATCGAACTCGACACCAAGGACAGCCCGGTATTCGTCTTCCGCAATGCGGGCAATGACCACGTCAACATCGTCTACCGCCGGGCCGACGGCAATATCGGCTGGATCGACCCGTCCACCGCTAGGACAGCCTAGAGAAACCAGCGTCGCCCGCCCGCCAGTCGGAGCGGCGGCCGAGGGCGAAGCACAAGGATTTATTGGAATGGATCTCAGCGATCTCATCGATGTGCCGGCGATCATGCCGGCATTGAAGGCGAATTCGAAGAAGCAGTTGCTGCAGCAACTGGCCGAGCGCGCCTCGTCGATCACCGGCATCCCGGAGCGCGACATCTTCGACACCATCCTGCAGCGCGAGCGGCTGGGCTCGACCGGCGTCGGCAACGGCATCGCCATTCCGCACGGCAAGCTGGCCGGCGTGAAGCACATCGTCGGCGTCTTCGCCAGGCTGGAGACGCCGGTCGACTTCGAGGCGTTGGACGACGAGCCGGTGGACCTGGTGTTCCTGCTGCTTGCTCCCGAAGGAGCGGGCGCCGATCACCTCAAGGCGCTGTCCAGGATCGCGCGGGTGCTGCGCGACGGCGAGACGGTCGCGAAAGTGCGTGGCACCAACGATGCGGCGGCCATCCACGCACTCCTGTCCGACACCCAGGGCTCAAAGGCGGCCTGAGGGCGCGGCCCACTTCTGGAATCAAAAGGGCGGCCGTGGCCGCCCTTCAGACCGCTGACAAACCCCGTCAATTTTTGGCGGGGTTTTGTTTTGTGCGATCAGTGTTTGGCCGAGAGGTTATGTCGGCGGGCCGGAGGTTTCGCGTTGGCTCTCAGGCGGCTTTGGGCGCCGGTTTGGGCCATAGGAT
>DATDJN010000121.1:0-25596 GCA_036520515.1 Rhizobiaceae bacterium | reverse complement strand
TTTTCCTTCTTGCGGCCGGTCGAGACGGCGGGCGCCATCAGCGCCTTGCCGACCTTCTTCGAGCCGCAGGAGGGACATTCGACGAAGCCGCGCTTCTTCTGCTTGTCGAAGTCGTCGTTGTTGCGGAACCAGGCCTCGAACTCGTGGTCGTGGTCGCAGACCAGGGAAAAGCGGATCACGATGCGGCTCCCCGGAACGCGACGGGCACGGCCGAAACGTTCGCCGCGGCGAACTCGCGCGCATTCCTGAGATTGGGGATCTTCCGGCGCGCTTCCGCCGACAGCGCCGTATCGATCTCGGCGACGATCACGCCCGGTTCGTCATGGTCGGCCTCGGCGAGGATCTTGCCCCAGGGGTCGACGATCAGCGAATGGCCGAAGGTCTCGCGGCCGTCCTCATGCACGCCCCCCTGCGCGGCAGCGATCACGAAGGCGCCGTTCTCGATGGCGCGGGCGCGCTGCAAGATGTGCCAGTGCGCCTCGCCGGTCTGGCGGGTAAAGGCGGCGGGCACGGTGAGCACCTCCGCGCCGGCCAGCGCCTCGGCGCGGAAAAGCTGCGGGAAGCGAAGGTCGTAGCAGATGGCGAAGCCGAGCCTTGCCACGCCGATGTCGGCCACCAGCGCCTCGCGGCCCGGCTCGTAGGTCGCGGATTCGCGCCAGCTCTCGCCATTGTCGAGATCGACGTCGAACATGTGGATCTTGTCGTAGCGGGCGGCGAGCGTGCCGTCCGGCGTGAACAGGAAGGCGCGGTTGGCGATCTTGCCGTCGTCCCTGAGGATGCCGGTCGAGCCGACATGCAGGGTGATGCCGAGCTCCGCGGAGAGCCGGCGCGCGGCGGCGACGATCTCGTCGTCCCTCTCCGCCTTGAAAGCCCGCGCGCGGTCGGCCTTGTCGCGGATGATCGCGCCGGTCATTTCCGGCGTCTGCACATATGTCGCGCCCTTGCCCGCCGCCTCGCGCACCAGCGCCTCGAAGTCGACGACGTTGCGGCCCGGCTCCTTGCCGGAGCGCATCTGGATGGCTGCGGCCTTGAAGATGCCCATTTACCCCTGAAGCCTCTAGTTCGTTTTCTCGCAATTCCGGACGGAAAACCGGTTTCCACTTTTCCTGGAATTGCTCTCTAGTTCAGCTGCCCGTTGGCGAGCAGGCTGTCCAGCCTGCCCTCACGCTCCAACTCGTGCAGATCGTCGGAACCCCCGACATGATAGCCGCCAATGAATATCTGCGGAAAGGTGCTGCGGCCATTGGCACGGGCGATCATTTCCTGGCGAAGCTCCGGCGAGAAGCTGGCGTCGTGCTCGGTGTAGGCGACGCCCTTGCGCTCGAGCAGCCGCTTGGCCGCCGCGCAGTAGCCGCACATCACCCGCGTGTAGATCGTCACGTCGACCATTCCGTCAGCCCGACTGTCATTTTTCGTTTATATAGGGCCCAGATCGCCGGGCTGGAAGTCCCCGGGGAGCACCCGCGCGAAGGTCAGGACGTCGACCGCGGCGGCGCCGCTCCGCTTCAGCGCCTTGGTGACCGACGCCACGGTGGCGCCCGTCGTATAGACGTCGTCGACCACCAGAACCCGCCTGCCGCGCACCGCGATGTCGAGCTCCGCCGGCACCTTGAAGGCGGCCCGCACATTGTCCTGGCGCTCGGCCAGGCCGAGGCCGACCTGCTGGCGGGTGACCTTGACGCGCGTGACCGCCATCGGCTCGAACGGCGTGCCGGACAGGCTGGCCACCGCCCGCGCCAACTCCGCCGACTGGTTGAAGCGGCGCGAGAAGAAGCGCCGCCAGTGCAGCGGAACGGGGACGACGACATCGGCCTCCGCGACCAACTCGGCCCCGGCACGCAGCATCCAGCGGGCCATCCAGGGCGCGAGGTCGGTGCGATCGCCGTATTTCAGCGCCTGCACCATGCGCCGCGCGACGCCGGTATAGGCGACCGCCGCGCGGGCACGCTGGAAGGGCGGCGGATTGGCGATCGCCTCGGCGGAAAGAAAACCCTCGCCCATCTCGTACTGGAAGGGCGTGCCCATCACCGCGCACCAGGGCTTTTCAAGAAACCGGAGCTTCGGCCAGCATTGGCCGCAAAGCGCGCCGGGCTCGGAAACCTGCCGGCGGCAGCCGGCGCAGACCGGCGGGAAAAGCAGCCGGACCGGCAACGCCAGTGCATCCCTGGCCAGGCTTCCCATATATGACATCGCCCCCACCCCCTTGCGGCCGGCGCCCGACAATAGCAGAAGGCGGACGCTGCGGCGGGCTTTTTTCAGCGCCGTAGAGGAAACGAGCGTGACGCCACAACCCGAACAGATCATCGACGCCGACCTCGTGGTCGCCCGCAAGCGGCGCGCAGCCCGACAGGCCACAGCCGGCGCCGATTTCCTGATGCAGCGCGCCGCCGAAGACCTCGCCGAGCGCCTGGCGACGGTCGGGCGGCGCTTTTCCAGGGCCGCGGCGCTGTTCAGCCTGACGCCCGCGGCCCGCGACGCGGTGCTCGCCTCCGGGAAAGTGGAGGAGGCGGTCAGGGTCGAGGCCGACGCCGTTTTCCTCGGCGGCGAGGCCGGCATCGTGTCAAGCCCCGGCCATGTGGCGCTGGAGCCAGGCAGCATCGACCTCGCCGTATCGCTGCTGTCGCTGCAGGACGAGAACGACATTCCGGGCATGCTGATCCAGATACGCCGCGCGCTGAAGCCCGACGGGCTTTTCCTCGGCGCCATGGCGGGCGCCGGCACCCTTGCCGAACTGCGCGAGAGCCTGCTGGCGGCGGAGGCGGAGCTTGCCGACGGGGCGAGCCCCCGCGTCCTGCCTTTCGCCGATGTCAGGGAGGCCGGCGCGCTGCTGCAACGGGCCGGCTTCGCGCTGCCGGTCGCCGATGTCGAGACGGTGACGGTGCGCTACGCAACCATGTTCGACCTGATGGCCGATTTGCGCGCCATCGGCGCGACCAACCCGCTTTCGGGACGCTCCCGCCGGCCGGCGACGCGGGCGCTGTTCGCCCGGGCGGCGGCGATCTATGCGGAGCGCTTCTCGGACCCGGACGGACGCATCCGGGCGACCTTTTCGTTCATCTGGATGTCGGGCTGGACGCCGGATGCCTCGCAGCAAAAGCCGCTGCGACCCGGCTCGGCTGAAGTGTCCCTTGCCAAGGTGCTGGGACCGCAACGAAGCGAGTGATCAGTTGTTGAAGGCGTTCTGCAGCGCCCGATCCTGATCGGAGAACATTTCGGAAATCGCGTCGCCCGCCTGGCCGACGCCACCGACGATGACCAGCGACAGGACGGCTATGATGAGGCCGTATTCGATCGCGGTCGCGCCATTACTGTCCGAGAGAAATCGCCAGATCAGTCGCATGACTTCCACCCCTGTTATGGCGGAAACCTATCGTCCTACCCGTTAAGAAACGTTAACGGCATAACGTTAAGGAAGGTTAATGCCGCAGGGTTAAGAAATGCCGATCGAAGTCAGCAATCGCCACTCTTGCGGCCGGCCGCGTCTATGATGCAGACAGCGCCCGGCGCCTGCAGCACGCTGCGGCGGATGGTGTAGGAGTTGCGCGGCCCGACCGAGCCGGTCGAGATGAAATCGAGACCCCAGGCGCCGGCGACCAGGGTCTTCGAATAGCGGTCGGCCATCGGCGCAAGCACCAAAGCCAGGGCCACGGCGGCGGAGCCGAACAAAAGCGCGATGCGCAGCATGCTCATGCCAGCGGCGCTGAACACAGGGGCGCGCCGGCTGCGGATCGCATTCCAGTCGTCTTCAGGCGTCATATCGACCATCCCCTCGATTGCAGGCACGATCCGCGAGCGTGACCTTCGACCATGCACCGAGAGGCTTCGGCGCGGTCGTGGCAAACCCGCTGGAATGGCAATTTTCCACATCCGCCTAAACGCTTCATTAACGCTGGAAGTAACGAAGCGGCAGGTCCGGTCAGAGCAGGTCGATCAAGGGCGGGATCAGGGGCACGTCGGCCGGCGGCATCGGATAGTCGCGCATGTCGCGCGGCCGCACCCATTTGAGCGTCTGGCCCTCCCTCGGCTCCGGTACGCCCCAGAACCGCCGGCAGACATAGAGCGGCATCAGAAGGTGGAAATCCTCATAGGAGTGGCTGGCGAAGGTAAGCGGCGCCAGGCAGGCGACCTTCGTGTCGACGCCGATCTCCTCGCGCACCTCGCGCACGATCGTCTCCTCGGGCGTCTCGCCAGGCTCCACCTTGCCGCCGGGGAATTCCCAGAGGCCCGCCAGGGTCTTGCCCGGCGGGCGCTGCGCCAGCAGGACGCGGCCGTCCGCGTCGACCAGGGCCACGGCTGCGACCAGCAGGAGTTTCTTCACCGCGCCATCCAAGCTCAGGATTCCTGCCGGCGCCGGTAATGGTAGCGGTACAGTTCCTTGAAGCCGAGCGTTTCGTAGAGCCGCCGCGCCCCGAAATTGTCGGCCTCGACCTGCAGCCAGGCCTGGCGCGCACCGCGCAGCCTCGCCCATTTCAGCGCCGAGAGCAGCAGGCGCCGGCCGTATCCCTTGCCGCGCTCGGCTTCGACGGTGGCGACCTCGAACAGGCCGGCGAGATCGCCATCATGCACGCAGATGGCGGTGGCGAGCGGCTCTTCCTCCTGTTCCAGCACGAACAGTCCCGCTTCGGGCTGGATCGCGCCGATGACCTCGGAAAGACCGGGCCGCAGCGCCGGATCCAGGCCATGCGTCGTCATCGACGCGCCGACGAAGCGGCTCATGTCGCGCATCGGTATCTGGTCCATCGCCCCGTGCACGGCCTCGTTGTCTTCCAGGTCCAGCCGCATCACCAGCGACTCGCCGAACGCCGTCCAGCCCTCCCTTTCGAGATGCTTCTCCAGCGCCCGCCCGGCGAGCGGCGACAGCCGGAAGGTCAGCGGCCTGCCATAGGCGTCGAAGCGCCGGCCGGCCCGCATGATGCGATCGGGCAGGTCGTGCACGTCGTGCGGATCGAGCGGATTGACCGAATTCAGCCGCTTCGCGGGGTGGCCGGCGGTAAGCCGCACCACCCAGGTCCCGTCATAATGGACGGCCGAGGCGGGCCAGGCCCGGAACCCCGCCGCCTCGAAGCGGCGGACGGTCGAAAGAGCCGCCTTCGGCTGCTTGTCCGGCACCGCTTTGCCCATCAGCTCCTGTAGTCGCCATTGATGGCGACATACTCCTTGGTCAGGTCGCAGGTCCAGACGGTAGCCTTGCCGCGGCCGATCCCGATATCGGCTCTTATCACGATTTCGTCGCGTTTCATGTATGCGGAGGTGGCCGCTTCGGAATAGCCCGCGTCGCGCTCGCCCTCGAAAGCCAGCCGGTTGTCCCCGAACCAGATCGAGAGGCGGTCGCGGTCGGCCGGCTCGCCGGCCTTGCCGACCGCCATGACGACGCGCCCCCAATTGGCGTCCTCGCCGGCGACCGCCGTCTTGACCAGCGGCGAATTGGCGATCGACAGCGCGATCTTCCTGGCCGAGCGCGCCGACTTCGCGCCGGTGACCGTCACCTCGACCTGCTTGCGCGCGCCCTCGCCGTCGCGCACCACCTGCAGCGCCAGCGACTTCAGGACCTTGCTCAAGCCGCGCTTGAAGGCGGACAGCCTGGGATCCCTGGCGTCGTCGATCCACGGCGCGCCGCGCTTCGCCGCCGCACCTGTCGCGAAGAGGAGGAGCGTGTCGCTGGTCGAGGTGTCGCTGTCGACGGTGATGGCGTTGAACGTCTTGCCGACGCCGCCCGACAGCAGCGCCTGCAGCACCGGAGCGGCGATCGGCGCGTCGGTGGCGACGAAGGAGAGCATCGTCGCCATGTCCGGCGCGATCATGCCGGCGCCCTTGGCGATGCCGTTGATGGTGACGTCGGCGTCGCCGAGCCTGACCGTGACGGTCGCCACCTTCGGGTAGGTGTCGGTGGTCATGATGGCGCTCGCCGCCTCGCGCCAGAGCTCCGGCCTGGCCTCCTTCACCATGCCGTCGAGCAGGTGCGAGAAGCGGGAGGCGTCGAGCGGCTCGCCGATCACCCCCGTCGAGGCGAGGAATATCTCGTTCTCCCGGCAGCCGGCCGCCGCCGCGCCTGCCTTGCCGGTGAGCGCGGTGGATTCGCGGCCTCGCTTGCCGGTGAAGGCGTTGGCGTTGCCGGAATTGACGATGAGCAGCCGCGCCTTGCCGCCGGCGAGGTTCTGCCGGCAGAAATCGACCGGGGCCGAGGGACATTTGGAACGGGTGAACACGCCCGCCACCTCGGTCCCCTCGTCGAAGACCATCACGAGCACGTCGGTCCGGTTCTTGTATTTGATGCCCGCCTCGGCGGTCGCCATGCGCACGCCGTCGATCGGCGGCATCTTTGGGTATTTCTTCGGGGCGAGCGGCGAGATCGTTGTCGACATCTGGAGCCTCGGACGTGTAGCGCGGAAAGTGGCACCGTTTGCCCGATAGCGCCGGACCGCGCAAGCCGATTCGGGACGCCGGCGGCGTCCAGAAACGCAAGAAGCCGGCTGATCGCTCAGCCGGCTCCGCATTCTCGGGCAAAACCGCCTGCGGTCAGTTCGGCGCGCCTTCGGCCGCTTCCATCGCGTCGACGGCCTTCTTCAGCTCGGGGTCGGTGACGTCGACCTTCGCCGCCTTGCGCAGGTCGTTGACCATGGCGAAATACTTCTCGCGGAAGACGAGGTTGCGGACCTGGTCCTTGACCGTGTCGAAGGCCGGCGGCTGCTGGGCGCGCTTGTCCTCGACCATGATGACGTGCCAGCCGAACTGGCTCTGCACCGGCTCCTTCGTATATTCGCCGACGTTCAGCGCGAAGGCGGCCTTCTCGAACTCCGGCACCATCTGGCCCGGCGCGAAATAGCCGAGGTCGCCGCCGGTCGTCTTGCCGCTCGGGTCGGTCGTGTGCTGGGCGGCGAGGTCCTCGAACTTGGCGCCGCCGTCGAGCTGCTTGACGATCGCGTCGGCCTCTTCCTTAGTCTTGACCAGGATGTGGCGCGCCTTGACCTCGTTCACGGGCGGCGTGTCGGCAAGCTGCTTGTCGTAGCGGGCGCGCACCTCCTCGTCGGTGATCTTGGCGCCGACGTCTTTCTCGATCAGCTCGCTGTGCAGCGCGCGCTGCTGGAGGAAGGCCATGCGCTGCTGGAAGTCCGGATCCTTGTCCAGGCCCTCGGCGACCGCCTTGTCGGCGAGCAGCCTGATCTCCATGATCGCCATGAAGGCCGCGGCGCGGCGCTGCTCGGGCGGCAGCTGCGAATATTGCTGGTCGACGCTCTGCAGGGCGAGCGCCAGCTCGGCCTCGGTGACCGGCTTGCCGTCGATCGTGGCGACGACCTTGTTCGGATCCGGAGCGGCGGGCTTGGCCGCTTCCGCGGCGGGCTGCTCGGCCGGCTGCCCGGCGGGGGCGGTCTCCTGGGCGAGGGCCGAGGCCGTCAGCGCCGCGAAGAGGCTGAAAGGAAGTGCCAGCCTTGCAAGTGCGGCGCGGCGGGAGGAAATGGCCATGGAACTCTCCGATCGGGGATTTGAAGCGCCTTAAAGCACGTCCGATTGTGGCGGAATTCAGCGCTATTTAGCGCGGAGGCGCGCGTTGACATCGGTTGAGGCCCCTCTTATCTGTCCAGCGTCTTTGCGTCCAGAACCGTTTTCCGGGCGCGCTTCGTTGTTTGCAGAATCCGCCTTGCCTGCCGGGTCCCGCGGATTTCGCCGGCCTGCCGGCTAAACTACGGTTGAAAGGACCATTTGATGGTCAGTCTTGGCGTACTCGCCCGCAAGATATTCGGTTCCTCCAACGACCGTCGCATCAAATCGACGCGACCGCGGGTCGAAGCGATAAACGCCATGGAGAACGAGCTTCGGGCCCTGACCGACGAGCAGCTCGCTGCCCGCACCGTACAGTTCCGCGCCGATCTCGCCAACGGCGCCACGCTCGACGATCTTCTCGTCCCGGCCTTCGCCACCGTGCGCGAGGCGGCGCGCCGCGTGCTCGGCATGCGGCCCTTCGACGTCCAGCTGGTCGGCGGCATGGTGCTCCACAATGGCGGCATCGCCGAGATGCGCACCGGCGAGGGCAAGACGCTGGTGGCGACGCTTCCGGTCTACCTGAACGCGCTCGCCGGCAAGGGCGTCCACGTCGTCACAGTCAACGACTACCTCGCCAGGCGCGACGCCGAATGGATGGGGCGCGTCTACAAGTTCCTCGGCCTCTCCGTCGGCATCATCGTGCACGGCCTGTCGGACGAGGAGCGTCGCGCCGCCTATGCCGCCGACGTCACCTACGCCACCAACAACGAGCTCGGCTTCGACTATCTGCGCGACAACATGAAGTACGACCGCGCCTCGATGGTCCAGCGCGGCCACAACTACGCGATCGTCGACGAGGTGGACTCCATCCTGGTCGACGAAGCCCGCACGCCGCTGATCATTTCCGGTCCGCTCGAGGACCGCTCGGAAATGTACAACACGATCGACGCCTTCATCCTGAAGCTCGACGCCCCCGACTACGAGGTCGACGAGAAGCAGCGCACCGCGATCTTCACCGAGGAAGGCACCGAGAAGCTGGAGAACCTGCTGCGGGAGGCCGGCCACCTCAAGGGCGAGTCGCTCTACGATGTCGAGAACGTCGCCATCGTGCACCACGTCAACAATGCGCTGAAGGCGCACCGGCTTTTCCAGAAGGACAAGGACTACATCGTCCGCAACGGCGAGATCGTCATCATCGACGAGTTCACCGGCCGCATGATGCCCGGCCGCCGCTATTCGGAAGGCCTGCACCAGGCGCTCGAGGCCAAGGAGCACGTGGCGATCCAGCCGGAGAACCAGACGCTCGCCTCCGTCACCTTCCAGAACTACTTCCGCATGTACAAGAAGCTCGCCGGCATGACCGGCACGGCGCTGACGGAAGCGGAGGAGTTCGCCAACATCTACGGCCTCGAAGTGACCGAGGTGCCGACCAACCTGCCGGTCAAGCGCATCGACGAGGACGACGAGGTCTACCGGACGGTCGAGGAGAAGTACCAGGCGATCATCCGCGACATCAAGGAAGCCCGCGAGAAGGGCCAGCCGATCCTTGTCGGCACCACCTCGATCGAGAAATCGGAGATGCTGGCCGAGCGCCTGCGCAAGGACGGCTTCACCGACTTCGAGGTCCTGAACGCCCGCCATCACGAGCGCGAGGCGGCGATCGTCGCCCAGGCCGGCAAGCCCGGCGCCATCACCATCGCCACCAACATGGCCGGCCGCGGCACCGACATCCAGCTCGGCGGCAACGCCGACATGCGCATCGCCGAGGAACTGGCCGACATGCCGGAGGGCGAGGAGCGCAAGGCCAAGGAAGCCGCCATCCGCGAGGACGTGCAGCGGCTGAAGGAGAAGGCGATCGCCGCCGGCGGCCTCTACGTGCTCGCCACCGAGCGCCACGAGTCGCGCCGCATCGACAACCAGCTGCGCGGCCGATCCGGCCGCCAGGGCGACCCGGGCCGCTCGAAGTTCTATCTGTCCCTCCAGGACGACCTGATGCGCATCTTCGGCTCCGAGCGCATGGACGGCATGCTGCAGAAGCTCGGCCTCAAGGAAGGCGAGGCGATCATCCATCCGTGGATCAACAAGGCGCTGGAGAAGGCGCAGAAGAAGGTCGAGGCGCGCAACTTCGACATCCGCAAGAACCTGCTGAAATACGACGACGTCGCCAACGACCAGCGCAAGGTGGTGTTCGAGCAGCGCATCGAGCTGATGGACGGCGAGAATCTCTCCGAGACCGTCGCCGAGATGCGCCAGGACGTGATCGCCGACCTCGTCTCCAAGAACATTCCCGAGAACGCCTATGCCGAGCAGTGGGACGTCCCCGGCCTCAAGGAAGGCGTGCTCCAAAGCCTCAATCTCGATCTGCCGATCGAGGAGTGGGCCAAGGAAGAAGGCATCGCCGAGGAAGAGATCACCGAGCGCATCACCAAGGCCGCCGACGAAGCGGCCCAGGACCGCGCCGGCCGCTTCGGCCCGGAGGTGATGACCTATGTCGAGCGCTCGGTCATGCTGCAGACGCTCGACAATCTGTGGCGCGAGCACCTGGTCAACCTCGACCATCTGCGCTCGGTCGTCGGGTTCCGCGGCTACGCCCAGCGCGATCCGCTGCAGGAGTACAAGCAGGAAAGCTTCGAGCTGTTCCAGACCATGCTGACCAACCTGCGCCAGGCCGTCACCGCGCAGTTGATGCGCGTCGAGCTGGTGCGCGAGGCGGCGGAAGCCCCGCCCCCGCAGGCGCCGGAGACCTATGGCCACCACGTCGACGGCACCACCGGCGAGGACGATTTCGCCGAGGCCGATTTCGGCGGCGCCTCTGTCTCGGTGCTGGCCGACAGCCGCACCGTGGCGCCCGAAGAGCGCGACCCGAACAATCCCGCCAGCTGGGGCAAGGTCGGCCGCAACGAGCCCTGCCCCTGCGGCTCCGGCAAGAAGTACAAGCACTGCCACGGCGCCTTCGCCTGAGAATTGTTTGCGGGTGCGTGACCGCTTCCCGAGAACCGGGAAGCGGCCCTACTCCGGCAGGCCTGCCTTGCGCAGGCCGTCGAGCCAGCGCTGACGCATGGCTTCGGGGGCGTAGATGATCTTGTCGGCAACATTGCCGAGCGTCGCACCGGGCCTGAGCGACAGGTAACGATCGAGTTCGCGGCGCGCGTCGTCCGCTTGACCGGCATGAGCGTAAGCCGCCGCAAGCATGCCGATGACCCAGAAGGGCTCCGCCCGCACGCTGCGGAAGGCATTGATCGCTTCTGCATAACGCCCAAGATGGAACAGCACGTAGCCGCGCACATCCCAATGCCAGGTCGCAGGGAAAGGGTCGCGTTCGATGGCGGAATCCAGCGTGGCAAGTGCTTCGTCCAGCCTACCGACATGCATCAGCCAGTTCGCACGGCCGGCGGCGATGTCCGGATCGCTCGGATTAAGGGTGTTTGCTCGGTCGTGATGGTGCCCCGCCAGGTCATACTCGCCACGGCGCAGAGCGATATATGCCATGGCGTAGTGGCAGCGAGCGTCGTTGTCATCCAGCGCCAGCGCCATACGAGCACTTGCCAGTGCCGCGTCGAGCGTAGCCTGCTGCCCGTCGTGTAAATAGGCGACCCCCTGCGCGATCGCCCGCCACGCGTGGGCCTGCGCATAGCCGGGATCGAGTTCCGTTGCACGGCCGAAGAGGGACTCGGCTTCCAACTGTTGGTAGCTGTAGCTGAGTTCGCGACCCTTCAGGAAGAAGTCGTATGCTGCCCAGTCGGCAGTTGGCTTTTTGCGTACCTGTTCGGCGCCTCTCGCCGCCACACGGCCTTCCACGGTCGCCACGACGGCACGAGCCAGTTCGTCCTGGACGGCGAAGATGTCCTGATTTCCCCGGTCGTAGCGCTCCGCCCAGACCTGACACCGATCCAGGGAATCGATCAGCTGCGCGGAAACGCGGATGCGGTCGCCGGCCTTGCGGACGCTGCCCTCGACGACGTAGCGGACACCGAGCGCAGCCCTCACCTCGGCCACATCAACATCGCCACGAAACTGAAAGCAGGAGTTGCGCGCTATGACGAGCAGCGAGCGATAACGCGACAACTCGGTGATGATGTCCTCGCTGATGCCGTCGGCGAAGTACCGCTGATCCGGGTTTCCGCTCAGATTGGTGAACGGAAGAACCGCAATCGAGGGGCGATCCAGCGACACGTACCGGTTATCCCAGCCGGAACCGGCCGCGTGCGCCTGCTTTCCGGCAATACCGGAATGGCGAGCCGCCTTGATAGAGCGGACCAGTTGCTCCGTTTCCGGCTCGGGCTGAACGCCTAGCTGCTGCTCCAGCTCTCGGCGAGACCTGTCGTATTGCAGAAGTGCTGCATCGTGCCGTCCCTGTGCCGCATAGAGCCTGATCACGGCACGCTGGACTTTTTCCCGCAGCGGATCCAGCGCAAGCAGTTTCACGCCGAGGGCCAGCGCTTCTTCCAGCCTTCCACCCTGTTCGGCCTTGGTCATCAAGCGCGCGTAGGTCCCGCAAGCCAGCAGGCGAAAGCGCTCTCGTTCGCTCGCCATCCAATCCTCGAAAGACATCTCTCCGACGGCCAATCCCTCCATCAGATCGCCTCTGACCAGCTTTGTCGCCTGGTCGAGCGCATCCTCATCGTTAGAAGCCGCGAGCGTCTCAAAGGCCTTGGCGTCGATCCACGCCGATCCCGGCAGCCAGGTAACGGTCCCCCTGGTTGCGGCGATCGAAGCGGCGAACCCATGGGATAAGCCCCTCAATTCGGAGAGCGTCTGGCGCAAGCTGGCACGCGCCTGGTTGTCGGCGCGCTCGGACCACAAAAGCCCGGTCAAGCTCGTACGGGCGAACTCTACGCCTTCCCGAATGGCGAGATATCCGACCAGCGCACGAGCCTTTCGCGAGGCGATGGCGACCGGCCTGCCGCCGTCGCTAATCGATATCGGGCCGAGCAGTTCGATGCGCAGCCCCGCCGTGCCTTCCACGGATCGCAAATGCTGATTTTGCGGTGGCTTGACGTTGCTCACGACGCTCGCCTCACGGCCTGCCGGTATTTTCCGCCGATATCGCAAGGGAGACAAGTCCATGCATGAACTGGACCCATCCGGCCTGAAAATCTATCTCCGCGAACTCGACCGGCAGGCCATCTCGCAGCCACGAATGCTGGCGTCCGAACGAAGCTTCGGACGGTATGCAGACATCGGGCGTTTCCGCGAGGCCGCAGTCAGTGCGGCCAAGCTCCTGGGACATTTACGGGTTGCGTATATCCGGCGAACCGCGGTCCGCGGCAGGGGTGTTTAGCCGGCGGTGTTTAGCCGGCGGCGTTCGGCCCCAGACTAGCTTCGGAAGCGCCGGCAGAGATACAGGAGGCCATGATGCATTCGCCGACCGCGCCTGCGACAGCGCGGCCGGCGGAGGCGGTGACCCCTTCTATTTCTTCTGCGACTTCACGTAGCCGATATAGCCGCGCACGTCGGCGGCAGGCTCCGAATAGGCCTTGCCGAGCTTCTTCTCCATGCCCGCCATGTAGGACTTGGCCCAGCCAGGCATCGCATAGTCGATGGCCTCGAGGAACTCGAGCGTCGCCGCCAGCCTGATGTCGGCGATCGACGGGTTGCTGCCGCCGATGAAGGGCTTTCCATTCATGAAGAATTTGTGGAAGACCTCGAGCGGTTCGGCGATCGCGGCCTCCGCCGCCTTCTGCGCCGCCGACTTGTGGGTCGCCTCGAGATCGCTGGCGCCGACCTCGCCGGCATATTGCGGGAAGCCGAGCGCCGGATAGGTGGCGCGCGCCACATAGGGATAGAGCGTGCCGATCAGGTAGAACATGGCGCTGTCGACCATGGCGCGGCGGGCCGGCGACTTCGGATAGAACTTCTCCAGCCCGTGCTTGTTGGAGAGATACTGCATGATCGCGCAGCTCTCCCACAGCGCTCCGTTCGGCAGCCCCTTGTCCTCCAGCATCGGCGTCAGGTGCGCCGGGTTCCTGGCCAGGAAATTGGGCGAGCGCGTCGAGCCCCATACGTCGGTTTCGACGAAATCCAGCCCGGCGGCGCGCACGAAGACGCGCACCGACAGATTGTTCACGCTGGGCTTCAGCACGTTGAGCTGCAACGCCTTCTTCCGGGCCGGCTTTGCCGGCGTTGCGGTCTTGGCAGGCTTCGCTGCCTTGACTGGCTTGGCAGTCTTCGCGGGTTTGGCGGCCTTGGCCGGCGTCTTCTTCGCCACAACCTTGGCTGCGGGTTTCGTGGCGGACCTTGCCGCTGTCTTTGCCATGTGTTCCTCCCTGTTTTCCGTGGTTTCAATATGGGTTCTTCGGCGAGCGGTCGGCCGACAGCGTCGGGCGCGACCGTTCGACGAGGGTCTGGATGGCGTCTGCGAGATGCACCTCGGCGATGGCATAGTCGCCGCGCGCCACGCGGACATTGTGCGCCTCCATGAGCACCTCGCCATGGGTGAAGCCGTGCGGCGGCTCGAAGCGGTAGCTGGCGAGCTCGATCAAAAGGCCGAGCGGATCGTTGAAATAGATCGAGTCCATGAAGCCGCGGTCCTTGACGCCGCTGTGCTTGATGCCGCGCTCGTCGAGCCGCTCCACTGCCTGGAGGAAGGTGACGCGCGAGACGGAGAAGGCGATGTGGTGGACGCAGCCGATGTCGGTCGGCGTGCGGGCCGGCTCGGGCTTGCGGCCCTCGTCGGTGAAGACGGTGATCAGGCGTCCGTCGCCCGGGTCGAAATAGAGGTGGCTTTCGCTGGCCTTGTCGAGGTTGGGCTGCTCGAAGATGAAGGGCATGCCGAGCACGCCTTCCCAGAAATCGATCGACGTCTGCCTGTCCGCGCCGACCAGCGTTATGTGATGCACGCCCTGGGACTGAAGTTTCCGCATGACTTTCCTCCCTTGCGCCGCTCCGGTCAGCGCTTGACGAGTTTCGACTTGTATTCGCTGCGCGCCAGCGTCCCGAATGCGACGAGTTCGACGCTTGCCTGGAAGACCAGGGCGGCGCGCAGGCGCTCCGCGATCCGGCCGGCCAGCGCGACGTCGGGCGCCACGCCCTTCGCGAGCTCGACCGCGACGGGCAATGGCGGCTCCTGCTTGACGCCATCGGTCGCCGGCTTCACCAGGATGGCGCCGCTGACATCGGGCGCGAAGGCGCCGACGATCTCGCGGATGGCCGAGGGGAAGACGTTGACGCCCCTGAGGATCAGCATGTCGTCGGTGCGGCCGATGCATCGCAGGCGCGGCGACGTGCGTCCGCAGGCGCAGGGCGAGGTCCAGACCTCGACATGGTCGCGCGTGCGGAAGCGCAGGAGCGGCGCGGCCTGGTGCCTGAGATGGGTCAGCACGAGCTCGCCCTGCGCGCCGTCGCGCATCGGGATCGCCTCGCCGGTATCAGGGTCGACCAGCTCGGCATGCACGAAGCCGCGCCCGCCGAGATGCATGCCGGCCTGCTCCTCGCATTCGCCCCAGAGCGAGATGCCGATGTCGCCGATGCCCATCGCCTCGGTGACTTTTGCGCCCCAGCCCTCCTCGAGACGCGCCCTGAGCGCCGGCTCGCCGCCGCCGGGCTCGCCGGCCACAAGGACGCGCTTCACGCTGGAGTTCCTGAGATCGAAGCCGCGCTCGCCCGCCCACTCGATCAGGTAGGTCGCATAGGACGGCGTCATCACCGCGGCTTCGGGCTTGAGCAGCCCGATCGCGGTGATGAGGCGCTCGGTGTTGCCGGTCCCGACCGGCACATGGCAGAGCCCCAGCCGGTCGAAGACGCCGAGTGCGGCGCCCGCCACGAAGGGCCCGGCATTGTAGGTGGAGACGATGGTTTGGCCGGCGCGGATGCCGGAGGCCGAATAGCTGCGTGCCGAGGCGGTCACCCAGTTGTCGAGGTCGCTTGCGGTGAGCGGGATATAGCTTGGCGTGCCTGTCGTGCCGCTGGTCGAATAGATGCGGACGAGCTGGTCGCGCGGCACGGCGAGATGGGCGCCGATCGGGTTCCCGGCCGTGCAGCTGGCGCGGATTTCCTGCTTCTCGGTGAACGGCAGCGCGGCGATGGCGTCGAGCCCGCCGATCGCCTCGGCGGTCGCGTACCCGGCCTTGGCGAGCTTGTCCCGGTAGAAGGGCGAGCGGTCGAGCAAATAGGCGGCCTGGCGGCGGAAGCTGGCGTCGTCCAGCCGGAACTGCTCGGCGGGATCCCGCTTCTCGACCTCCGGCTCAAGCATCGCCGTCCCCACCGCGCTCGTAGGCGATGGCCTCCTCCGCCTTGCCGGCCATGAGGAAGCCGATCGGGTTGTGCTGCTCCTCGGCGAGATGGGCGAGCAGGCTGGCGGTGCGCGCCAGAAGCGGGATCGCCTTGATCATGGCCGCAGGGAAGTCGAGGTCGAGCAGCACGGCGGCGATCGGCATGGAGACGTTCATCACCAGCGGCCTGCCCCAGACCTCGGCCACCGCACGCTCGACGTGCCGCGACATGGCGACATGCCTTCCGGCAACGCCATGCTCGGCGGCGAGCGCCAGGATGCGCACGGCGCGCGGATCGACCGGCTTGTGGATCGGATGGCCGAAGCCCGGCACCTTGCCGCCGGCGGCGCGGATGGCGCGGACGAGTTCGAGCGCCACCGCTTCGGGCTGGCCGCCTGCCGCGACCCTGGCATCGGCCTCTTGCAGCAGCCTGCCGCAAAGCTCCGAAGTCCCGAGGATGACCGGCCCTGCGCCCAGGATGCCTGCGGCGACGGCGCCCTGCAGCGAACCGGGGTCGGCGGCGAGCGTCATGCGGGCAGCCTGCACCGTCGGCACCAGCCCGTGCTCGGCGATGGCCACCAGGAGCAGGTCGAGGAAGAAGCGCTGCTTCGCGCTTGCCTCCTTGCCCGTGAGCAGCAGGTAGAAATAGTCGGTGAAGCCGATCCGGCCCATCAGCTCGGACGCCAGGTCGCGCCCTCGCACCTCGATCCGGTCGGCTCGCGCATCGCAGATGCCCGAAACCGCCCGACTGCCCTTGCCGATCTGCATTTCCACCCCTCGGTCGGCTTGCACGGACTTTCCTCCCGCCGCGCAATGTCCGCTGCGCAGTTAACCCCGGTTCCGGTGCCCGACGCAAGCGCTTCGCTGCGCGCCCGCGCCAGCAATCCGCGTGCCTTCTGTCAGCAGAATGGCACCAGCGTGTGGCTTGGCTGTCGGCTTTCGGATGGCCCGATCGTCTTCCAAATTGCCGGGGAGCCGCGCCGGCGCCTATGATCCGCTCGGGAGATCGTCATGTCGCAAGCCGCTTCCAGGGTTGAAAGTCCTTATCGCTGGGTGATCGTCGCGGCGGGCGGCGTGCTCGGCTGCGTCGCCATCGGCACGATGTTTTCGCTGCCGGTGCTGCTGAGGCCGATTTCGGAGGATACGGGCTGGTCGACGACGGGCGTTTCGACCGCCATGACCATCGGCTTCCTGGCGCTGGCCTTCGCCAGCATGATCTGGGGCGGGCTGTCGGATCGTTTCGGCCCGCGCGTGGTCGTCCTCGCAGGCTCGGCGCTGCTGGCGGCGAGCATGGCGGTGGCGAGCCAGGCCGGTTCGCTGATCGAGTTCCAGCTCGTCTTCGGGCTGGTCGTGGGCGCCGCCACAGCGGCGATCTTCGCGCCGATGATGGCATGCGTGACCGGATGGTTCGAGACGCGGCGCAGCCTCGCCGTGTCGCTGGTCTCCGCCGGCATGGGCATGGCGCCGATGACCATGTCGCCGCTCGCCGCGTGGCTGGTCACAGACTACGACTGGCGCACCACGATGCTCATCCTGGCGGCGATCGCGGCGGCGATCATGATCCCGGCGGCCCTGCTGGTGCGAAAACCCCCGGCGCTGCAGTCGGCCCATGCCGCGCCGCCGGCGCAGGGCGAGCCGGAAATGTCGGTGCGGCAGGCGGTCAGGACGCCGCAGTTCGTCATCCTCTTGCTCACCAACTTCTTCTGCTGCGCGGCGCACTCCGGGCCGATCTTCCACACGGTCAGCTATGCCCTCACCTGCGGCATCCCGATGATCGCGGCGGTGACCATCTACAGCGTCGAGGGGCTGGCCGGCATGGGCGGCCGCATCGCCTTCGGCGTCATGGGCGACCGCTTCGGCGCCAAGAACATCCTGGTCATCGGGCTGCTGATGCAGGCCTTCGGCGTGCTGTCCTATGTGTTCGTCAACCAGCTGACAGGCTTCTATACGGTCGCGGTGCTCGTCGGCTTCATCTATGCGGGCGTCATGCCGCTCTACGCGGTGATCGCGCGCGAGAACTTCCCGCTGAAGATGATGGGGACGGTGATCGGCGGCACGGCGATGGCCGGCAGCCTCGGCATGGCGACGGGCCCGGTTCTGGGCGGCCTGCTCTACGACAACTTCGCCACCTACAGCTGGCTCTATGTCGCGTCGTGGGGCATGGGCCTCGGCGCCTTCCTGATCGCGATGACCTTCCGGCCGTTCCCCAAGGCGCAGACGGCGGCAGTCGCCCCCGCCTGAGGCGACCATGGCCGAAGCTCCGGTCAGGGGAGACGAATGGAACGGCCCGGCACCACCCCGCCGGGTGCCGGGCCGTGAGACGCGCCCAGGGTGGCGCATCTCGAAAAGCGCGACCGCAGCCGCTCGCACAATGCCACTGCGGCCGCAGACGGATCTGCCGACGACCTGACCTGCGCGCGGAGGATCAGGCGATCGGCTGGTTTTCTATGTCGACGAGGGCAAACCCGCCGGAAGCGGCCACCTGCTGCCGCGCCCGCTCGAGCCACCCCCTGCACACCTCCTGCGACTTCCCGGACAGGATCGGCCTGGCCGCAGCCGTGATGCCGAAACTTCCGCAACCTCCGCATTCGAACTGCACCACCTGCTCGGCGACAAATGTCTTCAGCGCCAGTTCCCGACACACGGGGCAAGTCGCCACATGATATCGCCTTGCCTCGCCGGCCGCCTCAGGCTCGCTCATGCTGCCGATCTCCTGGCGCCGGTTCCGGAGGCCTGTCGGACCATCCGGCCGAACCATCCTTGCGGGGGATGGCGACGCCGCGCCGGGTGACGCCGTGGACATCGTCGAAAGAGACGAGCAATCGGTCGATGTTCCACGCGACACGCGGCGCGGCTTTCTCGAGCGCTTCGAACGCCCAGGTCACGAAAAGGTCGGGGAGCCGGTCGGGCCGGTAGAGCGTCACCTCGCGGGGATTGTCGGCATCGCGAAAGGATACGCCGACATCAGCGCCAAGATACTGGGTGAAGTGCTCCCGGATCAGCTCCGCAGACATGACTTTCCCCTCCGCTGGCAAATTCCACCCCCGCTGCGTCTCAGCTTCTGACTTTCGTCCTGACGTTCTTCCGGGTGGCGACCTCGATCCCTTTCGCCTCCCTTTCGAGCTGCTCGGTCGGCGCCGGGCCGATCAGAGCGTAGGCCGTGCCGCCGGACTGCCAGTAGACGGTCGGGATCCGCCCGTCCGCCGCCGCGGTCGGGGGGATGGCATCTTCCCCATGCATGGGCGCTGCAACCAGGGTGATCCTGCCGAGGCTTGGAGTGTCGGCGGTGACGACGAGGCGCTGCCTGTCGTTCCAGGGCTGGACCTGGACGTCGATCACCTGCCAGGCGGCGGGGAGCTGCGGCATGGAGATGTTCAAGGCGCCGACCAGCCTCTCGATCTTGTCTGCCTCGGGCTCGCCGCCGTCACGCGGTCCCGTGTTCAACTGGGCCACCCGCAAGGCCTCGCGGGCGGACAGGATGAAGTTCTCGTCGACGGTACCGCTGCCTTCCCGAACCGGCACGGTCAGCGAATTGGCGGCCCAGCCCAGCGCGATCAGCAGCGCCGCCGCGAACTGAAATCTGAGCGAGGCAGTCACTTTCCTCCACCAGAATGCACGCTCGAGCTGCCTGGCTCCCTCCATGCTTGCGCGCGGCGGAAAGAGCCTGTGGGGTTGGGCCGAACGCAGTGCCTCCATGCGCCGCGACTCGGCGAATACCTCCGCCGCCAGTCCCGGATCGAGCGCAAGCCTGGCCTGGACGTCGGCCCGCCTCGAGGCCGTCAGTTCGCCATCGATGAAGCCATTTATCTCCTCGCGGGTAACGCTGGTGTCCTTACTCACGGCGACCTCCAACCAGGCGCAGGTGCCCTGCCCTGCCTTCCCTGATGCCTTCCATCTGATCCCTGAGCGCGGCGCGCGCCCGGCTCAGCCGCGACATGACGGTTCCCTTCGGCACGCCGAGCACATCGGCAACATCCGAATAGGTGAAGCCCAGCACGCCGACCAGATGGAGCACTTCGGCCTGCTCGGTGGGCAAGGCGAGAAGGGCCTCCCGCACATTGGAGAGCTCGGCGCTGTGCTCCTGCGAGGGCAGCAGAACGGGATCGAACGACATCGCGTAGGCATCCAGGCGCCGGGTTTCGGCGTTTTTCCTGGCGACGCCGGAGAGGAACGTGTTCCGTACGACGGCGATCAGCCAGGGCAGAAGCGGGCGCGAACGGTCATAGCTTCGGGAAAGCGACAGCGCCCTGACCAGCGCCTCCTGCACAAGGTCGTCGGCATCGGCGTCGTTGCGCGTGAGCACGCGGCCGTAGCGCCAAAGGTCCTCCAGATATGGAGCGACATCCATTTTCGCCTTCATGCGCCATATACCTGAGCGGGCACCGTTCTATTCCAGCCGATCCGGCATTTATTTCAAGCTGCCCTTGCGCGGGCGGACGGCAGGCCGGCTCCCTGACCGCAACGGGGGGAAAAGCAGGGGCCTCCGCCCAACCGTTTCTTAAAGAGTCTTTGCGTAGGTTGCCGCCCTGACGGGAATATGGAGTGGGGTGCGTGCGCTTTTCCGCGGCAACGACCGCCGACAGGCTCTTGCCGGAGCGGCTGGCGCTGCGCGCGCGTCCGCTGCTCGGCCGTATCGACGCCGTGCTGTCCAGTGCCGACGCGCGCGGCGAGGCCGGCCGCATGTCGGTCATCGCCTTCGCCATCCGCATCGTCAGCGCCGTCATCGCCTTCATCAGCCAGGTTTTCCTCGCCCGCTGGATGGGCAGCTTCGAGTACGGCATCTTCGTGCTGGTCTGGGTCACCATGGTGATCGCCGGCAACGTGTCGTGCCTCGGCTTCCACACCTCCGTCATCCGCTTCATCCCCGAATACCGCGAAAAGGGCATGACGGCCGAGCTGCGCGGCATCCTGATCACCAGCCGGCTCTTCGTGCTCCTCGCCTCCACGGCGATCGCCACACTCGGCATGATCGCGGTGATCCTGCTCTCGCCGCACATCGAGAGCTACTACGCCGTGCCCTTCGTTCTCGGCTTCGTCTGCCTGCCCATGATCGCGCTGTCGGACCTGCTGCAGGGCCTGTCGCGGGCAAACGCGTGGCCGGTCTTCGCGCTGGCGCCGACCTATCTGGTGCGGCCGGTCCTGATCCTCGTGCTGATGGGCGCCGCGCTCGTCGCGGGCTACGCGCCGGACGCCAACACCGCGGTGGTCGTCGCGATCGTCGCCACCTACATCACCACCATCTGGCAGCTCCTCGGCGTCACCAGCCGCATCGACCGCAAGCTGCCGCCAGGGCCGCGGACGGTCAATTTCCGCCAATGGTTCGCCGTATCGCTGCCGATCTTCCTGGTCGAGAGCTTCTTCTTCCTGCTTACCAATGCCGACGTGCTGATGGTCGGCGTCTTCATGCAGCCGGACGACGTCGCCGTCTACTTCGCCACGGTGAAAGCGCTGGCGCTGGTGCATTTCGTCTATTTCGCGGTCAAGGCCGGCGTCGCGCAGCGTTACGCTGCCTATACGCATGGCGACCCGGACAAGCTGGCCGCCTTCGCGCGCGACACCGTGTCGTGGACCTTCTGGCCCTCGCTGGTCATGGCGATCGTGGTGCTGGCGCTCGGCGAGCCGATGCTGATGCTCTTCGGACCCGAATTCGTCGCCGGCTACCCGCTGCTCTTCCTGCTCGTCATCGGCGTCGTCGCCCGCTCGGCGGTCGGCCCGGCCGAAAGCCTGCTCACCATGACCGGCAACCAGAACATCTGCGCCCTCGTCTATGCGCTGACGCTGACGTTGAACGTGGGGCTCAGCTTCGCGCTGATCCCGCTCTTCGGCCTGTGGGGCGCAGCGATCGCCACCGCGGCCGCCATGGTGTTCGAGGCGGCGGCTCTTTCCTTCACCGTCTGGCGGAGGCTGGGCATCGTCATGGCGATCTTCATGCCCGCGCAAACGGGGGCCAGGGGCTGATGGCCGCGATACCGCTTCTCGAGGAGATGAATGGCGGCCCCTCGGGGGCCATGATCGCGGGCCTGGCGGGCCTTGCGGGAAAACAACTCGACCCGGCGCATATCGAGCTTCTCGAAGGCAAGCGGCCGCTGCGGCGGCTGGCCATCTATCCGGCCTCGGCCGGCTTCGACCTTGTCGACGAGCTCGACTACCTGTCGGCGCGCACGATCGAGCCCAACATCTTCTTCAACCCGCATTTCCTGGCGCCGGCCATGCCGCGCCTGGAAGACCGGGAGGTGCGCCTTGCCGTCATCCGCGACGGCGACGAATACAAGAACCGGCTGCGGCTGCTCGTGCCCTTCTCGGTGGAGCGGCCGCCGATGCCGGTCGGCGTCCCCATCATGCGCACCTGGGCGAGCCCGTTCGGGCCGCTGGGCACGCCGCTGATCGACCGCGACGACCCTGGCGGCGTGATCGAGGACTTCTTCGACATGCTGTCGCGCTCGCACCTCGACCTGCCCAAGGTGCTGGTGCTCCCCGAGATGCGCCTCGACGGCGCCGTCGCCTCGATGCTGAAGAGCGTAGCGGACCTGCGCGGCCTGCCGCTGGAGACGATGGGCCGCTTCGAACGGTCGTTTCTCGACAGCCGGCTGGACGGCGACATTTATCTGAAGAACGCTCTCAGCAAGCATCATTACGGCGAGTACCGCCGGCTGAAGCGCCGCCTGGCCGACCAGGGCGAGCTGGCGCACAGCGTGGCGCGCGGCCCGGAGGATATCCGCCACGCCATCGAGGCGTTCCTGGCGCTGGAGGCCGCCGGCTGGAAGGGCCGCGAGGGCACGGCCATGGCGATCGACCGCTACCGCGCCGCCTTCGCCCGCGAGGCGGTGCACGGGCTGGCCGAGCAGGATCACTGCCGCATCCATTCGCTGACGCTGGGCGGCAAGCTGATCGCCAGCCTGATCGTCTTCGTCGAGGCCGGCGTCGCCTATACCTGGAAGACGGCCTATGACGAGAATTTCGCGGCGTTCTCGCCCGGCGCGCTGCTGATGATCGAGGTGACCAAGCAGCATCTCGAGGATCCCAACATCGAGCTCACCGATTCCTGCGCGGTGCCCGATCATCCCATGATGTCGCGGCTGTGGAGCGAGACGAAGCCGATCGGCACGCTGGTTATCGGCATGACGCCGGCTTCCGACCGCATCACGCGGCAGGCGGCTTCGCAGCTTCACCTCTACCGGGAGACGCGCAACTTCGCCCGGCTGGTGCGCGACCGCGTGCGCAAGCTGCTCAAGCGCCGCTGACGGTTCCGGTGACCGCGGCGGCCTCGCGCCTGGCGCGGTCGCGGAAGATGCGGCGGATGACCTTGCCCGTCGTGGTGAGCGGCATGGAATCGACGAACTCCACCTCGCGCGGATATTCATGCGCCGACAGCCGCTCGCGCACCCACTGGCTGATCCCGGCGGCGAGATCGGGGCTGCCCGTCACGCCATCCTTCAGCACCACATAGGCCTTGACGATCTCGGTCCTCAACACATCCGGCTTGCCGACCGCCGCCGCCAGCGCCACGGCCGGATGGCCGGTCAGGCAGTCCTCGATCTCGCCCGGCCCGATGCGGAAGCCGGCAGAGGTGATGACGTCGTCGTCGCGGCCGAAGAACTGGACGTAGCCGTCGCCGTCCTCGACGCCCTGGTCGCCGGTGGTCATCCAGTCGCCGATGAACTTTTTCGCCGTCGCCTCGGGATTCTGCCAATATTCGAGGAACATTACCGGGTCGGGCCGCGACACGGCGATCTGCCCGGCCTCGCCGGGCGTCACGCGGCGGCCCTCGCCGTCGATGATCGCGACCTCGTGGCCCGGCACCACCTTGCCGATCGTGCCGGCGCGGCTGACCCCGATGCCGGCGCAGGACCCGAGCACGAGGTTGCATTCGGTCTGGCCGTAGAACTCGTTGGGCGTGACGCCGAGCGCGGTCCTTGCCCATTCATAGGTCTCGCGTCCGAGCGATTCGCCGGCCGAGCAGACCGAGCGCAGCTCCAGCCGGAAATGCTGGCGTATGTCAGGCACGGCCTTCAGCATGCGCAGCGCCGTCGGCGGGATGAAGGCGTTCCTCACGCGCATCTTCTCGACCAGGGTGAGAGCCTGCTCCGGGTCGAACTTCTCGAAGCGGGCCGCCACCGCCGGCACGCCGAGATAGAGCGACGGCAACAGCGCGTTGAGCAGGCCGCCCGCCCAGGCCCAGTCGGCCGGCGTCCACATCAGGTCGCCGGCCTGCGGCAGGAACTCGTAGGCCATCTGCACGCCGGGCAGATGTCCGAGCAGCACCCGGTGCGGCAGCAGCGCGCCCTTGGGCGGGCCGGTCGTGCCGGAGGTGAAGATCATCAGCGCCGGGTCGTCCGGGCCGGTGTCCTCGGCACGGAAGTCCTGGGGGTTGGCGGCGACCATGCGTCCGAAATCGTCGGGGCCGTCGCCGCCGGCGACCACGATGCCGTCGAGCCCCGGCAGGCGTCCGCTTATGCGCGAGAGCTTCGCGGCGCCCGCCGGATTGGTGACGACGAGCCTCACGCCTGCCGTCTGCAGCCGGTATTCCAGCGCCTCGACGCCGAAAAGCAGCGCCAGCGGCACGGCGATGGCGCCGAGCTTGTAGATGGCGAGATGCGCAATCACGGTCTCGAAGCTCTGCGGCAGGAGCAGCGCGACGCGGTCGCCGCGGCCAATGCCGCGTGCACGCAGCGCATTGGCGAAGGCGTTCGACTGCCTGGCGAGTTCCAGATAGCTCAGCCGATCGGGCCGTCCGTCGGCGCGGTAGTCGAACAGCGCCGTGCGGTCGGGATCCCTGGCCGCCCAGCGGTCGGCGACCGCCACGCCGATGTTGAAGCGCTCGGGAATGATCCAGCGGAAATCGCGGTAGAGGGACGCGTAGTCATCGCGCCGTTCGAGCATGGACGGTCGTCTCCGCTCCTCCGCGATTTTTCTCACCCTCCCGGCCGGCAACCGGCACCTGCGGCAACGCTGTTACAGAATATGGCGGCGCGCGGCAATCGCCGGGCAGGGCGAGCCCCGTACCTGTAACTTACGCCCTGCACCCTTCCGGCCAACCGGCCACGCCCGTAGATTGACCGCTCCACCGGGACAGGCCATGCGGTTCCTGAAACTCTTGCCTCTTGCGATCGTCGCGGGCTGTACCAGCACCGCCCAGGAAAACAGCGGCCCGCCTCGCGGCTCGGAAGCCTGGTTCGCAACGGCGTCCGCACAGGACATCACCGACTATTTCAGGGGACGATGCGTCTCATACGGCTACATGCCGGGAACCAAGGCCATAGCCCAGTGCATAGAAGGCGAGGCCAGGGCGCGCGGCCAGATGAACGTGGCGCGCCGGGCGGCGATCGCAGGCGGGACGGCGGAAGATTGACATGCGGCCTGGCCAGCCGACGGCAGGATGCCGGAAATGAAGGATTGGTGCCCCTGGCCGGGAAGAGACAAGGACCGAAAATCAGCCGCTTGCAGAAAAGTGGGACGGTTTCCCAGCCATTGGAATGCAAGGTTTTTTGGCCGAGCTGTCCCACCGCGAACCATGCTAAAGTGGCCACCATGTCTGACGACCTTCTTGATAAGTTCCTAGACAAGCGACGGCAGCCGCGGCTGATCGTGGTAGCTGCTTTCGATCGCGGCGATAACGGCAGCCTTGTGCCGGTCTATGGCCCAGCTCAGGAGCAGAGCGAAGACCGCGCCGTTCGCATCGCGCGCAAGCTGGCAGAGAACCACGACGGAGTCATCGCCTGGAGCCGCGAGGCAAACCCCGCTATCGGGGAATATGGAGAGCCGACGATCCTGTTTCGGGCTGGCGATATCCCGGACATGGAGTAGGAACGTTTCAAAATGCGTTTGCGCGCCATGTCTATTGCGCGGGCGATGTCGCCAATTATTTCAGGAGTTGGATTATGAGCGGATACGCGAGCAGGACGCTGAT
>DATDJN010000120.1:0-6304 GCA_036520515.1 Rhizobiaceae bacterium | reverse complement strand
CGTCGCAGCCTCCCTGCATCAGATGCGAGAGCCCCTCGTCATAGCCCATGACCACGCCCATCCTGCCGCGATGGCGCGCGGCGCCCGCAAGCAGTGCCCCCTCCAGCGCCGCATCGCCCGAGCCCAGCACCACCAGCCGAGCGCCCGATGCCAGCACCTCGTCGAGCACGCCAACGAGTATGTCGATACCTTTCTGCCAGGTCAGCCTGCTAACCACACAGAAGATCGGGCTGTCGTCATGCACCAAACCGAAGCGCTCCTCGACCGCCGTCCTGTTGGCAGCCCTGCTTTTCAGGGTCTTCGGCGAATAGGTCGTATTCAGGTGCGGGTCCGTCTGCGGATTCCAGATTCCCACATCGATGCCGTTTACGATGCCGTGGAGATCGGCCGAGCGCAGCGAGACCAGCCCGTCGAGTCCCATGCCGAAATCGGGCGTGCGTATCTCCAGCGCATAGGTCGGGCTGACCGTGGTGATCGCCCAGGCTGCCTGCAGCCCTGCCTTCAGGAAACCGACGCCGCCATAATATTCGACGCCATCGAGGCTCATCGCGGCGGCCGGCAGGCCAAGCTCGCCGAAGATGCCGGCGCCGAACCGCCCCTGGAAGGCGAGGTTGTGAACGGTCATCACCGAAGGGATGCCGGCCGCAGGCCCGTAACGCATGTAGGCCAGGGTCAGCGCGGCTTGCCAGTCGTGGGCATGCGCCAGGTCGGGACGGTAGCCGGCGATCGCGCCCGCAGCGATATCGCCCCCGGCGAAGCTGAGCGCCGAGAAGCGTCGCCAGTTGTCGGGCCAGTCCGCGCCGGTGGAGTCGCCGTAGGGCCCGCCCGGCCGGTCGAAGAGATGCGGCGCATCGAGCACCATGAGGTCGAGGCCCGCATAGGTCGTCGCAAAGACCGAGGCCTTGCCTCCGTGCATGGCAGGGTACTGGAGCAGCCGCTCACCTTTTTCGACTGCTTTGAGCACCTGCGGATAGCCGGGGATAAGCGTCTTCGTCGCCACGCCCTGCCTGGCAAGCGCGATCGGCAGGGCGCCGGTCACGTCAGCCAGCCCGCCGGTCTTGATCAATGGAAATATCTCGGGCGTGACCGCGAGAACCTGCATCAGGTGAGCCTTTCCCGCATCCGCATCCCGTCAGCCGCCAAGCCGGTCGATCATCTCTTGCGTGATGAGGACAATCCCCTTCTCCGAAACGCGGAAGCGCTTTGCATCCAGGATGGGATCCTCACCGACCACCAGCCCTTCCGGAATATGCACGCCATGGTCGATGACCACACGCTTCAGCCGCGCCTTTCGTCCCACATGGCAGTCCGGCAGCATCACCACCTGGTCGAGCGTCGAGAATGAATTGATGCGCGCGCCAGTGAAGATCAGGCTTCGCTTCAGGCTGGCGCCCGAAACGATGCAGTCTCCGGCGATCAGGGACGACACCGCCATGCCGCGTCGTCCGTCGACGTCGTGCACGAATTTTGCCGGAGGCTTCAATTCGGCATAGGTCCAGATCGGCCAGTCCCGATCGTAGAGGTCGAGCTCAGGCTCGATGTCGGTGAGATCGATGTTCGCTTCCCAATAGGCGTCGATGGTGCCTACGTCGCGCCAATAGGGCTCGCCCTCGGCGCTGGAGCGGACGCACGATTTGCCAAAGCGGTGGGCCACCGCCTTACCGCTCTGGACGATGTAGGGGATGATGTCCTTTCCGAAGTCGCGCGTCGATTCCGGCTCCTTGGCGTCGCGCCGAAGCTGGTCCATCAGGAACTTCGTCCTGAAGACGTAGATGCCCATCGAGGCGAGCGCGAAATCGGGTTTGTCTGGAATGCCCGGCGGATCGGCCGGCTTCTCGATGAAGGAAATGATCCTGTCTTGCTCGTCGACATGCATGACGCCGAAGCCGGTCGCCTCCATGCGCGGCACTTCCAGGCAGCCCACCGTCACATCGGCGCCCTGGTCGACGTGCTGGCGCAGCATCTGCTCGTAGTCCATCTTGTAGATGTGGTCGCCGGCTAGCACGACCATGAACTCCGGTCCGTAGGCCTCGATGATATCGATGTTCTGGTAGACCGCGTCCGCCGTGCCTTCGTACCACTGCGTTTCCGAGACGCGCTGGCTGGCCGGCAAAATATCGAAGCTCTCGTTTCGCTCGGGACGAAGAAAATTCCAGCCGCGCTGCAGATGGCGGATCAGCGAATGCGCCTTGTATTGCGTCGCCACGCCGATGCGGCGGATGCCCGAGTTGAGCGCGTTGGAAAGCGCGAAGTCGATGATGCGCGTCTTGCCGCCGAAATAGACAGCGGGCTTGGCGCGCCGGTCGGTCAGTTCCTTCAGGCGGCTCCCGCGCCCGCCCGCAAGCACATAGGCCATCGCGTCGCGGGCCAGCGGCTGCGTGTGATTGATGTCTGCCATTACCGCCCTCCCAGGCTCACTCCGATGCCAACTCGAGCATGATCGTCGACAGCGGCGGCAAAGTAACAATCGCCGTTGTCGCTCCTCCTTCACCCGTCGCTGCCTGAACCAGGCCGGCATTCCCCATGCCCGAACCGCCATACTCCTTGGCGTCCGTGTTGATGACCTCTCGCCATTTTCCCGCGACTGGCAACGGCAGGCGATAGCCTTGCCGGGGTACCGGCGTGAAATTCGACACCACCGCAACGGGATTCGCTCCCGGCGCATTCCGCACCCAGGCGTAGACGGAGGTGTCGGCTTCATCGGCGAGCAGCCAGCGAAAACCTTCGGGCTCGCAATCGCGCGCATGCAGCGCGGGCCGCGAGCGATAGAGGTGGTTGAGGTCGCGGATCAAGCTCTGCACGCCCCGGTGCGGCGGGTGCTGCAGTTCGGCCCAGTCGAGCGCCCTGGACTCGCTCCACTCGTTGCGCTGGGCGAACTCCTGCCCCATGAACAAAAGCTTCTTGCCCGGATACCCCCACATGAAGGCGTAGTAGGCGCGCAGGTTGGCAAACTTCTGCCAGTCATCGCCCGCCATCTTGGTGAGCAGCGTGCCTTTCCCATGCACCACCTCGTCATGCGATAGCGGCAGCACGAAATTCTCGCTGAAGGCATAAAGCAGGCCGAAGGTCAGGTCGTTATGATGGAACCTGCGGTGGATCGGCTCGCGCGACAGATATTGCAAGGTGTCGTGCATGAAGCCCATGTTCCACTTGAAGCCGAAGCCAAGCCCGCCCTCGTGGACCGGCTGGGACACCTTCGGCCAGGAGGTCGATTCCTCGGCGATCGTCATGACGCCTGGATGATGGCCGTAAAGCTCCTTGTTCATCTGCTGCAGGAACCGGACTGCCTCCAGATTCTCGCGGCCGCCCTTCTCGTTGGGGATCCACTCGCCAGATTTGCGGGAGTAGTCGAGGTAGAGCATCGAGGCGACCGCATCGACGCGCAGCCCGTCGATGTGGAATTTCTCTGCCCAGTAAAGTGCGTTGTTGACGAGAAAGGAGACCACCTCGCGGCGGCCGAAATTGTAGATCGCGGTGTTCCAGTCCGGATGAAAACCCTTGCGCGGATCGGCGTGCTCGTAGAGCGCCGTACCGTCGAACAGCGCAAGCCCGTGGGCGTCGACCGGGAAATGCGCCGGCACCCAGTCGAGGATCACGCCAAGGCCGGCGCGATGCGCCCCGTCGACGAAGCGCGCGAAGCCTTCCGGCTCGCCGAAGCGGGCCGTCGGCGCGAACAATCCCGTCGTCTGGTAACCCCAGGAGGGATCGTACGGGTGCTCCGAAATCGGCATGAACTCGATATGGGTAAAACCGGTCTCTACCGCGTAAGGGATAAGCCTATCGGCGAGTTCGTCCCAAGACAGGAACGAGCCGTCCTCGTGCCGCTGCCAGGAGCCGGCGTGGACCTCGTAGATCGAGATCGGTTCGCGGCGCAGGTTTGCCGAACGCCAGAAGGCGCGATGCGCCTCGTCGCCCCATTCGTGCGCTAGCGGCGATGCGGTGACCGACGCGGTGGCCGGCCGCAACTCCGAGCGCGTCGCATATGGGTCCGCCTTCAGCGGAACCAGTTGCCCCTGCGCGCCGACAATCTCGTATTTGTAGGCCTTGCCGGGATCGAGATCGGGAATGAATATCTCCCAGATGCCCGTGTCCTGGCGGTTGCGCATCGCATGGCGGCGACCGTCCCAATCGTTGAACTCGCCAACCACCGAAACGCGTTTGGCGTTCGGCGCCCAGACGGCGAAGTTGAACCCGCGGGCGCCCTCGTGGTCGATGAAGTGCGCGCCGAGCTTGTCGAAAAGCCTCAGATGGGAGCCTTCGGCAATGTAGTAGTCGTCCATCGGGCCGAGCACCGGGCCGAAGGAATACGGGTCGGTGACCCACCATTCGCCGGTGGCGTTGCCCAGGCGGTAGCGGAGCGGCTGACGCCGCGTGACGTCAACCTTGCCTTCGAAGAAACCGGCATCGTTGCGCCGCTGCAGCGCGCCTGCTTGCCTGCCGTCGAGCGTGAAGGCCGTTGCCGTTTGCGCATGAGGCACGAAGCACCGAGCCACGAAGCCGTTCACCGCCTCATGCACGCCCAGCACCGCGAAAGGATCGCCATGCACGCCGGCCACGATGGCCTCCACATCGGCTGATGCTGCCTCAAAGGGTCGGGCCTTCGTCGCGTCAACGCGCGGCTTCTTCATCTCCCGACGATCCTCCCTGGCAGCTCTGTCGCGGCTGGCTTCATACAATCGTCATACAATTCACTTTGTCAGGCAACGTTCCAGATTTCCTTCGCGTACTGGCGGATCGTGCGGTCGGAGGAAAACCAGCCCATTCGCGCGACGTTGCGGATCGCGCGCGCGTACCAATCCGGGCTGTTGCGCCAGACATTGTCGACCTCACGCTGTGTCGACGCATAGGAATCGAAATCGGCGGCAACCATGAACCAGTCGCTCTGGTACAGGCCGTCGATCAGCTCGCGATAGCGCTGGGGATCGTCCGGCGAAAACACACCTCCCGAGATGGATGCGAGCGCCTGCGAAAGCTCTGGTGAAGATTCGATGACGATGCGCGGGTCGTAGCCGCCGGCGCGATTTTTGGCCACCTGTTCCGTGGTCAGGCCGAAGATGAAGATGTTGTCATCGCCGACATTCTCCTTGATCTCGACGTTGGCCCCGTCGAGGGTCCCGATCGTCAGCGCGCCGTTCAGCGCGAACTTCATGTTGCCGGTGCCAGACGCTTCCATGCCGGCCGTGGATATCTGCTCCGAAAGGTCTGCCGCGGGCATCATGAGCTCGGCAACGCTGACATTGTAGTTCGGCACGAACACCACTTTCAGCAGGCCGTGTACGGCGGGATCGCGGTTGATCACTTTCGCAACGTCGTTGGCGAGTTTGATGATGAGCTTGGCGTTGTGATAGCTCGGCGCCGCCTTGCCGCCGAAGAACTTCACGCGCGGCATCCAGTCCCGCTCGGGACGCGAGCGTATCTGGTCGTAGAGCGCCACCGCCTCGAGGATGTTGAGAAGCTGGCGCTTGTATTCGTGGATGCGCTTGATCTGGATATCGAACAGGGCGGACGGATCGAGCTTCACGCCCAGGCGGCCCGAGATGTAGTTGGCGAGCCGCTCCTTGTTGGCGCGTTTCACGGCCGCGAACTGCTCGCGGAAGGATGCGTCGTCCGCGAATTTGTCGAGCGCCTTCAATTGCTCGACGTCGTCGAGGAACTTGTCGCCAATCGCCTCGCGGGCGATCCGCGTGAGGCCGGGATTGCACTGGAACAGCCACCGGCGCGGCGTGATGCCATTCGTCTTGTTGTTGATGCGGCCGGGATAGAGCTTGTGCAGGTCAGCGAACACCGTCTCCTTCATCAGCTCGGTGTGGAGCGCCGACACCCCGTTGACCGAGTGGGACCCGACGAAGGCGAGGTTGCCCATGCGCACGCGCCGCTCGCTGCCCTCCTGGATCAGCGAGATGCGGCTGATCTGCTCGTCGTCGAAACGGCCGGCGGAGCGCGCTTCCAGCAGGACCTGCGCGTTGATCGCGTAGATGATCTGCATGTGACGCGGCAACAGCCGCTCGAAGAGCGGCACCGGCCAGCTTTCCAGCGCCTCGGGCAGCAGCGTGTGGTTGGTGTAGGCGAATGTGCGCCTGGTCGCATCCCAGGCCTTGTCGAAATCGATGCCGTGCACATCCATGAACAGCCGCATCAGCTCGGCCACCGCGATCGCAGGATGGGTGTCGTTCAGATGAATCGCCGCCTTTTCCGGCAGCGATTGCAATTCACCGAACTGGCTCAAATGCCGCTGTAAGATGTCCTGCAGCGAGGCCGTCGAGAAGAAATACTCCTGCCGCAGGCGCAGTTCCTGGCCGGCCGG
>DATDJN010000119.1:0-20406 GCA_036520515.1 Rhizobiaceae bacterium | reverse complement strand
GACAAGAAGATCAAGCTCTCCCTCATCTATCCGATGAGCACGGGGCGCAATTTCGACGAGATCCTGCGAACCATCGACTCGCTCCAACTCACCGCCAAGCACAAGGTGGCGACGCCGGTCGACTGGAAGCAGGGCGACGACGTGATCATCCTGGGGTCGGTTTCCGACGACGATGCCAGGAAGCAGTATCCGGACGGCTGGAAGTCGCCGCGCCCCTACATCCGCATCGTGCCGCAGCCGCAATAGCCGCAGCAGCAAGGGTCAGCTTGGCCGGGCGGCGGGGTCGACGACCTCGACATCCGGCCGGTCTTGGCGGTTGCCCGGCGATGGCGGCGTCCGCGGCGCTGGAGCCCGGCGTCACGCAGCGTCTACGACGGCTTTGACAGCGCTCCCGGCGCCTGCTCAAAAGCAGCATGTCGAAATTGCTCGCGCTCGCCATCGTCGGAATGATGATCGTCCAGTTGATCAAGCCGCTCGGCCTGCCGGGGCTGAAAGAGAGGCGCGATTTCTGGAAACTCGCCGTGGCGGCGATGGTCGCGATCTCGCTCACCGTGCTGCTCAGCCACGGGCGGTGAACGGCTGAAATGAAAAGCCCCGCCGAAGCGGGGCAGTTCATCTGGCCAGGAGGCGCGCGAGCTGCGCCTACACGGCTGCCTTGACGCTGGACGCGTCGAAAATGCTGTCGATCGCCGAAGCCAGCGCCGCGTTGAATTCGGCATCGCTCTGGCCGGCCGATAGCCCCTCGGTCAAGGCGCGGGAGAAGCTGGCGATCATGCCGACATTCTGCTTCAGCTTGGCGTTCGCCTCGTTGCGCGAATAGCCGCCGGAGAGCGCGACCACGCGCATGACGCGCGGATCGTCGATCAGTGGCTTGTAGAGGTTGGGCTTCGTCGGCAGCGTCAGCTTGAGCATGACCTGCTTGCCTTCCGGCACCTCGTCGAGGTGCTTCTTGATTTCGGCAAGAAGGATGTCCTCGGCCTCTGCCTTGTCGGGGATCGAAATCGTGACCTCCGGCTCGATGATCGGCACGAGCCCGTACGCCAGGATCTGCCTGCCGACTTCGAACTGCTGGGCGACGACAGCCGCGATGCCTTTCGGATTTGCCGCGTCGATCACCGAACGCATCTTGGTGCCGAAGATGCCCTTCGCCACGGCGCGCTTCAGGAGCGCGTCGAGGTCCGGCATAGGCTTCATCAGCTTGACGCCGTCAGTGGTGTCCGCCAACCCCTTGTCGATCTTCAGGAAGGGCACGACGTGGCGCTTTTCCCAGAGATACTGGGCAGTCGGCATGCCGTCGATGTCGCGGTCCATGGTCTGCTCGAACAGGATGGCGCCCATCACCTTGTCGCCGGTGAAGGCGGGAGACTTGATGATGCGGGTGCGCATCTGGTGAACGAGGTCGAACATCTGCGCTTCGCTCGACCAGGCGCTTTCGTCGATGCCGTAGAGCTTCAGCGCCTTCGGCGTGGACCCGCCCGACTGATCGAGCGCTGCAATGAAGCCGTCCTTGGTTGCGGCTTGTGCGGCCATTTCCTTGTTCATCTTTTTCTCCCAGTCGAATGATTCCAGAACTCAATACGGCAGGCTGCATGCCAACGCCACCGGGCCGCAGCAATCCCCGCCGATCTCAATCGATTCAATGGGCGACGCTCCCTGCAACGGGCGGGATCTACTTATGTTTCAGCACCTCGACGCCTGGCAGTTCCTTGCCTTCCATCCATTCGAGGAAGGCGCCGCCGGCGGTCGAGACATAGGTGAAGTCGTCGGCGACGCCGGCATGGTTGAGCGCCGCCACCGTGTCGCCGCCGCCGGCGACCGACAGCAGCTCGCCCGCCTTGGTGCGCCTGGCCGCGTGCTTTGCCACGGTCACCGTCGCCTTGTCGAACGGCGCTATCTCGAAGGCGCCGAGCGGGCCGTTCCAGACCAGCGTCTCGGCGCGGTCGATCCAGTCGTTGATCGTCTCGATCGTCTTCGGTCCGGCGTCGAGGATCATGCAGTCGGAAGGCACGGTGTCGACCGGCACCACCTCGTTGGCGGCGCCGCTCTTGAATTCCCTGGCCACCACTGCGTCGGAAGGCAGGATGATGGCGCAGCCAACGGTCGCCGCCTCGATCATGATCTGGCGGGCGGTCTGCGCGAGGTCGTGTTCGCAGAGCGACTTGCCGACATTCTCGCCGCGCGCCGCGAGGAAGGTGTTCGCCATGCCGCCGCCGATCACCAGCGCGTCGACCTTCTTCACCAGGTTGAGCAGCAGGTCGAGCTTGGTCGAGATCTTGGCGCCGCCGACGATGGCTACGACCGGCCGCTCGGGATTGCCGAGTCCCTTCTCCAGCGCCTCCAGCTCGGCCTCCATGGTGCGGCCGGCATAGGAGGGCAGGAGATTTGCGAGGCCCTCGGTCGAACAATGTGCGCGGTGCGCGGCCGAAAACGCGTCGTTGACGAAGATGTCGCCGTTCGCCGCGAGCTTTTCGGTGAAGGCCGGGTCGTTCTTCTCCTCGCCCTTGTAGAAGCGTGTGTTTTCGAGCAGCGCGATGTCGCCCGGCATCATGGCGAAGATCGCACCCTCGACCATCTTGCCCACGCAGTCGGGTATGAAGGTGACCTTGCGGCCGATGATGTCGGAAGCGGCGCGGGCGATGGGCTCCAGCGACAGCTCGGGGTCGGGACCTGCCTTCGGGCGGCCGAAATGGGCCAGCATCACCACCTTGGCGCCCTTGTCGGAGAGTTCGAGGATGGTCGGCGCGACGCGCTCGATGCGGGTGGCGTCGGTCACCTTGCCGTCAGACACCGGCACGTTGAGGTCGACCCTGACGAGGACGCGCTTGCCCTTGACGTCGCCGAGGTCATCGAGGGTGCGGAAGTGGGCCATGGTCGTACTCCGTTGGAAAGTCCCTGGACGAAAAGCAGCCGGACATTATCGCCGTGCGACCGGGATGCAAGAAAAGTTGGGTGAAAATCGGCTCAGACGTCGGCCTTTTCGGCGGTCTCGGAGGCAGGCGAGGGTGCGTTGGGGGCCGCGGGCGGCCGCCGCCTGAAGAGGCTACGAATGCGATCGACCATCCCTGCGGGGCTGAGGAATGGCGGGACGCTCGTCACCGCGGGGGCAGGCTCGAGCGACAGGCCGACAGAGGTGATCTTGCCATCCTCATCGACGTCGCGGACGATAAGCTCGATCGTCCCGAGCGGCATGCGGTCGGCATATTCCGCGTGACCGCCGAGACGTTGCCGCAACAGCTGGCCGATGGTGAGCTTCCTTTCGGCCTCGTTGATCGCGGCGCCGTAATTCCTTGCCAGTTCGCCTGCCGAGCCCCTGGGGTCGACGGCGAACTCACCGAAGAAATCGACGTCATCGGGGCTGACTTCGGAGCGGCTGGCGAAAAGCCGGTCGAGCAGGCGCGGGTAGCGATCCGAGACGAAGATATAGACATGGTCGCCGGCGACCAGCCGCCCGGTGTCCTGGTATTTCATCGAGCGCCCGTCTCGCACGACGAGCGAGGGCCGCGCCCAGCGCGGGATGCGCTCGCCACGCGCCACCGGACTGCCGGCGACGACGGTGTAGGCAAGCAGCTCATGATGCGCGGAGCCCGGCAGTTCGAGCTCGACCTTCTCCAGCGGGCCGATGCGGTGCGGCACGATGAGGCCGAGCCGGCGGGCCAGCGGGCCGACCGTCCATCCCTGCACGACCAGCGACACCAGCACGATGATGAAGGCGGTGTTGAAGATCGCCCGGCCTTCTTCCAACCCGCCGAGCAGCGGCGTGATGGCGAGCAGGATCGAGACGGCGCCGCGCAGGCCGACCCAGGAGATGAAGGCTGTCTCCTGGCGCGGCAAACGAAAGGGCAGGAGGCAGAGCCATACCGCGATCGGCCTGGCAACGAAGATCAGGACCAGGCCAAGCAGGATAGAGACGGGCAGGATCGGCAGAAATTGCGAGGGCGTTGCGAAGAGGCCGAGCACCAGGAACATGATGATCTGCGCCAGCCACGCGACGCCCTCCTGGAATCGCCTCAGCCCGGCTTCGGCGCGAATGCGCGAATTGCCGGCAACAAGCCCGGCGAGATAGGCGGCGAGGAAGCCGGAGCCGCCGAAGGCGCCGCCGGCCGCGAAATCGAGCAGCGACAAGGTGAGCACGAAGATCGGCAGCAGGCCGGGGTCGAGGTGGAAGCGGTTGACGAGGCGAACGATCGCCATGCCGCCGAGCACCCCGATGATGGCGCCGATCCCCATATGGAGGACGAAGCCGGTGAAGAGGTCGAGGAACAGGACCTCCGCCTCCGGGTCGGTGCCGGCCGAGATGACCCCGACGAGCATGATGGTCAGGAAGATGGCAATCGGATCGTTGGTGCCGGACTCGATTTCCAGGGTCGACCTCACGCGGTCGCGCAGGTGCAGGTTGCCTGCGCGCAGCAGGAAGAAGACAGCCGCCGCGTCGGTCGAGGCAACGGCGGCGCCCAGCAGGAAGGATTCGAGCCAATTGAAGTCCGTCAGGTAGTAGGCTCCGACCCCGAACAGGCCGGCTGTCAAAAGCACGCCTCCCGTCGCAAGCGAGAGCGCCGGCATGGCTGCCTGGCGGAGCGCCGCGACCGGCGTTCCGAAGCCGGATTCGAACAGGATGACGGCAAGCGCCAGCGAGCCGATGAAATAGGCGACGCGCGCGTTGTCGAAGTCGATGCCGAGGCCGTCGGTGCCAGCGGCTAGGCCAAGCCCGAGGAAGAGAAGCAGCAGCGGCGCGCCGAAACGGAAGGCGATCAGGCTCGAAAACGCAGCGGCGAGCACCAACGCGGTGCCGACCAGCGTCGCGAGATAGATCGACTGCTCCATTCGGGCGTTGCCCTTCCGACCTCTCTTCGTGGCTTAACGCACAGTGAGGCGAAGACAAGGCACGGGCAAGCAGGGACGCATGTTTTCGCCGCCCGGGAGCGAGATTCGTTCAGGAGTGCGGGCGACCGCGCTTCAGGGCGGTTCCATAGGACCCGGAACGGGCCGGAAGACATCTCCCGGTCGACGGAGAGGTGGCCGGCCGGCTAGGCCGTCGCAAGCCGGCGCTGCCCGGTGCGGCTTTCGCCTCTGTCGCGTCCCTCCCACCAGTCTCCCAGAGCGTCGATAAGGGGCACCAGCTGCAGACCGAATTGCGTCAGATCGTATTCGACCCGGAGCGGATAACCTTCGAAGGCGGTCCGGCGCACGATGCCCGCGTCTTCCAGCTTGCGAAGCTCCAGCGCCAGCATGCGGTGCGAGACGGTCGGGTTGTCGCGGCGGAGATCGCTGAAGCGCTTCGTGCCGTCCTTCAGATAATAGAGCAGCAACGTCGGCCAGCGGCCACTCAGCACCCGCATCGCTTCTTCGATCGGGCAGGAAGAGACGATGTCCTTCACGGGTGAAGCTCCGCTCGTGGTTACAAAAACATGCGTAATTTACATGGGGAGCAGAGTCCCTACGTTCCAGCTCTCGCTGCGCAGCGTGATTTGAAAAACAATCACGGAGATAGACCTTGGAACCGACCCTTCTGTACGGCTTCCCTGTGGGAAGCTCGATGGGGCTTGTCGCCTCGCTGGAATGGCAGGGCAAGCCCTACCGGCTTTGCCGCGTCGACATGCTGGGCGAGATGCGCGAGCCGTCCTACGCCAGGCTGAACGCGCGGCACGAGACACCGGCGATGATCACCGACGATGGCCGCGTGCTCACCGAAACCATGGCGATCGCGGCCTGGCTCGAAGCGCGCGACGAGGAGCGGCGCATCAGCTTCGATCCACGCTCGGCGCAGGCCGACCGCATGCACCAGCTGATGGCATTCCTGAACACCGGCTTCACCGGCGCGTTCAGCCCGTTGTGGGTGGCGCTGGAAATGGCGTCGCCGGAACCCGGGTTCCAGGAGGCGCTGCGCCGGCACGGCCGCGAGGCAGTCATCGAACGGCACGACAAGCTGGAGGCCATGCTCGGCGATACGCCATTCCTGGTCGGCGACAGGCCGACGCTTGCCGACGGCGTGCTGATCGGTGTGTCGCGCTGGCTGGAGTTCCACGAGGTTGCCGATGTCGGGCGTTGGCCCAAGCTGGCCCGGCTGCGCGCCCGCATCGAAGCCGACCCGGCCATTCGCTATGCGGTCGCGCTGGAGAATGGCGAACGGCCGGCAGGATCAGGCGCCTGCGTCGGCCATGTGCCGCTGGCCGAGGTGATCGAGCGTTTCGGCGCCTGACACGACCTGTCAAAAGAAAAACGCCCGGCTGAGCCGGGCGTTCGACGGGATGGAGTGCAGGCGATCGTCAGGCGATAGTCTTGGCGAAGGCGACCGACGTGTCGGCCATCCGGTTCGAGAAACCCCACTCGTTGTCGTACCACGACAGCACCGAGACGAAGTTGCCGTCCATGACCTTGGTCTGGTCGAGCGCCAGCGTCGACGAGCTTGGATCGTGGTTGAAGTCGATCGACACGTTGGGATGAGCCGTGACGGCGAGCACGCCCTTGAGCTTGCCCTTCGACGCCGCGATGACGGCGTTGTTGATCTCTTCGACGGTGGTGTTCTTCTTGGCGATGAACTTGAAGTCGACGACCGAGACATTGGGGGTCGGCACGCGGATCGAGATGCCGTCGAGCTTGCCCTTCAGTTCCGGGATGACGAGGCCGATGGCCTTGGCCGCACCCGTCGAGGTCGGGATCTGCGACAGCGCCGCGGCGCGGGCGCGGTAGAGATCCTTGTGCATCGTGTCGAGCGTCGGCTGGTCGCCGGTGTAGGAATGGATCGTCGTCATCATGCCCTTCTCGATGCCGACGGCCTCGTGCAGAACCGCGGCGAGCGGGGCGAGGCAGTTGGTGGTGCAGGATGCGTTGGAGACGACGATGTGCTCAGAGGACAGCTTGTCGTGGTTGACGCCGTAGACGACGGTCAGGTCGGCGCCATCAGCTGGGGCCGAGACGAGCACGCGCTTGGCGCCGGCGGTCAGATGGGCTGCGGCCTTGTCGCGCGCGGTGAAGATGCCGGTGCATTCGAGTGCGATGTCGACGCCAAGTTCCTTCCAGGGAAGCTGCGACGGGTCCTTGATGGCAGTAGCCTTGAACTGCTCGCCCTTGCCGATCTTGATGATGTCGCCGTCGACCGTCACCTCGTGCGGGAACTTACCGTGCACACTGTCGAAGCGCAGGAGGTGTGCATTGGTCTCGACGGGACCGAGATCGTTGATCGCGACGACCTCGATGTCCTTGCGACCCGACTCGTAGATCGCGCGCACGATGTTGCGGCCGATGCGGCCAAAACCGTTGATTGCAACTCTGACAGCCATGTCAAATCTCCTGCAGCGCTTGGGAAAGATGTCGCCGCTTCAATAGCGGCGAAAGGCGAAATAATCCAGATCGCCCGCCGAAAACTTAAATCGATTAGCCCCCGAACTGTTGGGCCAGTTGCGGGGGATGCCTATCGTCGCGGCCGCGGCGCGCCTCAGGGGTGAGGGCGCGCAGGCTCGCTGTCGGGTATGGCGCGGGCGTCCTCGCCCTTCGGCACGCCGTTCTTCACACGCTCGGCAGCGAGTTTCGCCACGGCCTCGGCGGTGATGCCGAAATATTTGTAGAGGTCTTCGGCAGGCGCGCTGGCGCCGAAGCCGGTCATGCCGACGAAGGCGCCGTCCGAGCCGACGAAACGATCCCAGCCGAAGCGCAGCGCCGCCTCGACCGCGATCTTCACCGGCGCGGCGCCGAGCACCTTCTCGCGATAGGCCTTGTCCTGCTCCTCGAAGAGCTCGAAGCAGGGCACCGAGACGACGCGCGTGGGCGTGCCGTCCTTCTGCAGCAGGTCGCGGGCGTCGAGCGCGATCTCGACCTCGGAACCGCTGGCGAAGATCGTCACCTTGGCCTCGCCGTCGGCAGCCGTTAGTTTGTAAGCGCCCTTCGCCGACAGGTTTTCCGCCACGTATTCGGTGCGCACGGCGCGCAGGTTCTGGCGGGTAAGCACCAGCGTCGACGGGGTCTTCTGCGAATGGAGCGCGGCCTGCCAGCATTCCGCCGTCTCGGTGGAATCGGCGGGACGGAACACGAAGTGGTTGGGAATGGCGCGCATGGCGGCCAGATGCTCGACCGGCTGATGCGTCGGGCCGTCCTCGCCCAGACCGATGGAATCGTGGGTCATGACGAAGAGCGAGCGGATGCCCATCAGCGAGGAGAGACGCAACGACGGGCGCGCATAGTCGGTGAAGCAGAAGAAGGTGCCACCGTAGGGGATCAGCCCGCCATGCAGCGCGATGCCGTTTATCGCGGCCGCCATGGCGTGTTCACGGATGCCGTAGTGGATGTAGCGGTTGCCGTAGTTGCCTGCCGACAATTCGAGCAACTGGCTGGTCTTGGTGTTGTTGGACGGGGTGAGGTCGGCCGAGCCGCCGACCGTCTCCGGCAACACCCCGTTGATCACCTCGAGAGCCATCTCGGACGACTTGCGGGTCGCGACCTTCGGCTTGTCGGCTGCGAGCTTCTGCTTGTAGGCGGCGATCGCGTCGTCGAAATTCGCCGGCAGCTTGCCCGACATGCGGCGCTCGAACTCGGCGCGGCGGTCGCCCGACGCGGCGAGGCGCTTTTCCCAATCGCCACGCGTGGCGGCGCCGCGGGCGCCCGCCTCGCGCCAGGCCGACAGGATATCGTCGGGAATGACGAAGGGCGGCGAATCCCAGTTCAGCGCCTTGCGCGCGCCGGCGATCTCTTCCTTGCCGAGCGGCGAGCCGTGCACGGCCTTGGTGCCGGACTTGGTCGGCGCGCCGAAGCCGATGGTCGTCCTGGCGGCGATCAGCGTGGGCTTGTCCGACTTCTGCGCGGTCTCGATGGCCGCCGCGATGGCGTCCGGATCATGGCCGTCGATGTGGAAGGCGTTCCATCCGGACGCCTGGAAGCGGGCGACCTGGTCGGTCGAATCAGAGAGGGTGACCGGACCGTCGATCGAGATGTTGTTGTTGTCCCAGAAGACGATCAGCTTGTTGAGCTTGAGGTGACCGGCCAGCGCGATGGTCTCCTGGCTGATGCCTTCCATAAGGCAGCCGTCGCCGGCGATCACATAGGTATGGTGGTCGACGAGGTCGTCACCGAACTGGGCGTTGACGACGCGCTCGGCGAGCGCCATGCCGACAGCATTGGCGATGCCCTGGCCGAGCGGGCCGGTGGTCGTCTCGATGCCGGAGGCGAAACCGTATTCGGGATGGCCGGCGGTCTTGGAGCCGAGCTGGCGGAAGCGCTCGATCTGGTCGATCGTCATGTCCTCGTAGCCGGTGAGGTAGAGGACCGAGTAGAGCAGCATCGAGCCGTGACCGGCCGACAGCACGAAACGGTCGCGGTCGGGCCATTTCGGATTCTTCGGATCGTACTTCAGATAGCGGGTGAAGAGCACCGTGGCGACGTCCGCCATGCCCATCGGAAGACCCGGGTGACCCGAGTTCGCCTTCTCGACAGCGTCCATGGAAAGGAAGCGAATGGCATTCGCCATACGGTCATGCTTGTCGCGCGAGGCCATGGTTCCTCCGTTTTCGGATTGTAGGGCGGGAGCCGGAAAAGTCGGGCGACACATATCAGGCACGGCTTTGGTGTCAACAAAATGAAGGCCCCGCCAGAATGGTCCGGGCCGGGATCGCTATTTTGGCTGTCGCTTCAGGAAGTCGACGAAGGCGCGCAGGGGTCCGGGCATGTGGCGCCGGCTGTGATAGTAGAGGAACGGCCCCGAGAAGGGCGGCAGCCAGTCGTCGAGCACGCTTTCGAGCTTTCCGTCCGCCAGCCATGGCGCCAGGAAGTCCTCGAAAGTCGAGATGAGACCGAGGCCCTCGATCGCGGCGGCGACCTCCAGCTCGATGGCGTTGCTGACCAGAGGCCCCTCGGGCACGACGCGGACGACCTCGCCGTCCTTCTCGAATTCGAGCGTCGGCGCAACGCCGCTGGCGAAGCGGTGGCGGATCACGGCATGGTCGAGCACTTCGGACGGATGTCTCGGCCGGCCCCGGGCGGCGAAATAGGGTGGCGCGCCGGCGAGCACGAAGCGTTGCTTTCTCGGTCCGAGCGGAACGGCGATCATGTCGCGCTCCAGCCGCTCGTCATAGCGCACGCCGGCGTCGAAACCCGCCGCCAGCACGTCGATGAAGGTGTCGTCGGCAGAGATTTCCATCGTGATGCCGGGATGGTCGCGCAGGAATCTCGCGACCAGCGGAGGCAGGACGGCCCGCGCCACGATGACCGGCACGTTGAGGCGCAGCGTTCCCACCGGGCTGTCGCGGAAGGAGTTCACAGCGTCGAGCGCGGCGCTGACCTCGCTGAGCGCCGGCGCCAGCCGCTCGTAAAGCTTCGAGCCGGCATCGGTCAGCGTCATGGCGCGCGTGGTGCGGTTGATCAGGCGTACCCCCAGCCTCGCCTCGAGGCGGCGCAGCGCCTCGCTCAGCGTCGAAGCCGACACGCCGCGCCGGGCGGCGGCGATGCGGAATCCGCCAGCCCGCACGATGGCAGCAAAGGCGTCGAGGTCGTCGAGGTCGGGTGGAGGCATTGTGCAAATTTCCGCACGACTTGTTTGGATCGATGTGGGTTATCGCACAAAACCATGAGGCGCATATAGGGCAGGTCAGTTTCAACGAAGGAGAAACACGATGGAAAAGCGCAAGCTCGGCAAGAGCGGACCGGAAACCTCGGTCTTCGGGCTCGGCTGCATGGGCATGTCGGACCTGTATGGCCCGGCCGACCGCGATGAGAGCATAGCGACCATCCATGCGGCGATGGAAGCCGGCATCACGCTGCTCGACACCGGCGATTTCTACGGCATGGGACACAACGAGATGCTGATCGCGGAGGCGCTGAAGGGTGGCAAGCGCGACAAGGCGCTGATCAGCGTGAAGTTCGGCGGAATGCGCGGACCGTCGGGGAGCTGGATCGGCTATGACGCGCGGCCGGTAGCCGTGAAGAACTTCGCCGCCTATTCGCTGAAGCGGCTGGGAACCGACCATATCGACATCTATCGTCCGGCCCGGCTCGACCCGAACGTGCCGATCGAGGACACGATCGGTGCGATCGCCGAACTGGTCAAGGAAGGCCATGTCAAGCACATAGGCCTGTCGGAAGTGGGCGCGGAGACGATCAGGCGCGCGGCGGCGGTGCACCCGATCGTCGACCTGCAGATCGAATATTCGCTTGTTACGCGCGGCCTCGAAGAAGCGATCCTGCCGACGTGCCGCGAACTCGGCATCGGCATCACCGCCTATGGCGTGCTGTCGCGCGGCCTGATCAGCGGCCACTGGAGCAAGGCGCCGCTTGCCCAGACCGACTTTCGCCGCATGAGCCCGCGCTTCCAGGGCGAGAATCTCGAGCAGAACCTTGCGCTTGTCGAGGCGCTGCGCAAGGTGGCGGAAGCCAAGGGCGTCAGCGTCGCGCAGATCGCCATCGCCTGGGTCGTCGCGCAGGGCACCGACATCGTGCCGTTGATCGGCGCGCGCCGCCGTGATCGTCTAGCCGAGGCGCTGGCCGCGCTCGACGTAAAGCTGGATGCCTCCGACCTCGCCGACATCGAGAAGGCGGTGCCGAAGGGAGCGGCGGCCGGCGACCGCTACAACACCCACGGAATGGCCAGCCTGGACAGCGAACGGTGAACAACACGTCGGCGGCGGAGGAAGCTGCCCCGCCGGCAATCATTTGCCATAATTTCTGGCGTGGCCTTTGCGGGGGACAGCGTCGAGAGCTTTGTTGACGGCCATTTCACACGGGGCCTAATGTTTCCCAAATAAATTGTTCTGAATGCGGACGATTCGGTGACGGGCGGGTCGGACACGGGAGCCATGACCGGAGAAGGCACGTTGAAAGAAGTCATCGCCCGCCTGGGAAGGGCGATGGACACGCTGGAGCATGCGGTAGGTGTGCGGCTCGAGCACGAGCAGGACTATTCCGAAGCCGAGGCCGAAGTGCAGCGCATGAATGCCGATCGCGCGCGGCTGGCGCAGGAGCTCGACAACTCCGAGGCGCGCGGCGAACGGCTCGAGGAAGCCAACAAGGAGGTCTCGCGCCGTCTGGTGACGGCGATGGAGACCATCCGCGCGGTCCTGGACAGGTAGAGCGATGGCACAGGTTACGGTCACGATCGACGGCAAGGCCTACCGCATGGCGTGCGACGAAGGCCAGGAAGAGCACCTGATGAGCCTTGCGCAGCGCTTCGACCGCTATGTCTCGCATCTGAAGGATTCGTTCGGCGAAATCGGCGACCAGCGGCTGACGGTGATGGCCGGCATCATGGTGATGGACGAACTGTCCGAGTTGCAGAAGCGCGTCATGGGCATCGAGAGCGAGGTGGTCACGCTCAGGAAGACGCGCGACGACGCGCTGAGCAAGGCCGACAAGAGCGACGCGGCGCTCACCAGCGCGCTTGGCGGGCTCGCCCAGCGCATGGAGTCGCTGGCCGAGAAGCTGGCGGTCAGGCAGCCCGGCTAGGCGCCGACGATCCGGAGCTTGGGCCGGCCGGAACCGCGGCGCCGGTGCTTCCGCGACATTCGGTGCGGGCGAATTGGGCTTTAAGTCGCCAAAGGCAGGCTATATAGGACCGACGCTTAGCCCCGCATTCTCCTTCCGACCTTAACATCTGCTCGATGATTTCCGTTGTAATACCGGCGAGAAATGCCGCGGCGACTATTGGCGTCACATTGTCGAGCCTGGTCGCGGACAAGGTTCTGATCGGCGAGATATTGCTGATCGACGACGGTTCGGAGGACGAAACGGTCGCCCGAGCCCGGGATGTGGCGCGCGCCCACGAACTGCCGCTCAAGGTGACCAGCGTCAGCGCCGGCAGCGCCGGAGCTGCGCGCAACGTCGGGCTCGCCCAGGCCCAAGGCGACCATATCTTCTTCCTCGATGCCGATGACGAGGTCATGCCGGGCGGCGTGACCCTTCTCCGCGACGCCCTGCGCGCCAATCCCGAGGCCGGGCTAGCAGTCGGAGCATCCGTCCACCGTGCGAGCCGCGCCGACAAGCTCAAGCTTCCGGGCCCCTATGGCGGCGACCGCCAGGAGAATGTCCGAAGATACCTCGCCAACGAAGTGCGCTCGATCACCGTCGGCAGCGCACTGGTCGCTGCCAGCGCCACCGCAGGCATCCGCTTTCCCGAGAGAATAGGGCTGGACGAGGACACCTTGTACTGGACCGCCGTGCTGACGCGTGTCCTCGTCGCGGCAATCGAGCGACCGGTGCTCGTCTACAATCTCGACGAAACGCGCATGGCGCAGCGCTTCCTGTCCAAGCCGCGCAAGGTATTCCTGGACATAGCGCTCGAACTCAACGGATTGGCCGCTTTCGGCATAGACAAAGACACGCTGCAGCAACGAAAAGCATTCATCGCGCAGAGGATCGCGCGCCATCTGATACGGAGGAACCGCTACCGCGAAGCCGCAGGCATGATGCGGGCCGGGCGGATGCAGCCTGGCTTCCTGCTTGGGCTCAGATCGTCCCGCTACCGCATGAGTATCGCCGCCGGCCGCGCCGCCCAATCCATCGGCTATCGCAAACCGGTAGCCCTTCCGCTCTCGGCGGCGGCGACGCCGCGGCGGGTTCTGGTGCTGACCGCCGACCCAGCCTTTCCACCCGTTTCGGGAGCGGACCTCAGGAATTACCAGAACGCCAGGGCGTGTGCAGGGGTGGCCGAGGTGCTTCTCGTGTCAGTGCATCCCTCCGGCCAAAGCCCGCCGCCCGACCATCGGATCCGCACAGCGGCGCTCTTGCGGCAGGACGAGCCGCGCGGGCGATCGATCAGGAGCCACCGGACGAGCATCGAGACGCGGATACCGGAGGCAGCGCTCGGCCGCCTCGGCAAGCTCCTGCGCGAGTTCGATCCCGACACTGTCCTCGTCGAAGGCATGCCGCTTTTCGCGCTGATAGGACATCTGAGACCGCTGGTGCCGCGGCTCATCCTCGATATGCATAATGTCGAATCGGACCTGGCGGCAAAGCGTCGCCCGGCCGGGCTGCTCGCGAGGCTTCTGCCCGGCAGCCGGAGCGATGAAGAACGCATCAGGGCGGCCGAGCGGCTGGCCTTGAAAGCCGTCGACCGCGTCTGGGTCTGCTCCGAGCCGGACCGCGCGCGAATCCTGGATATTTTCGGGACCGACAAGCCGATCGATATCGTGCCGAACGGGGTGCCCCGCTTCGATGCGGCGCCTCGCGCCCTGCCGCCCCTGGCCGGCAAGGGCGATGGCTGGCCAGTCCTGCTCTTCGTCGGCCACCTTGGCTATGGGCCGAACCTTGCCGCTGCGAAGCGGCTGGCCGAGAACATCCTGCCTTTGGTCAGGCAGAACTTTCCGGCGGCCAGGCTGGTTCTTGCGGGTCGCCGTCCGCAGCTAGAGGCGCAGCACCTTGCCGGTGTGCCGGGCGTGGAACTGGTGGCCGATCCCGACGATCTGTCGGAGCTCCTTGCAAGCAGCCACATCAGCGTCATGCCGCTCTCGGAGGGCGGCGGAACCAGGATAAAGATCCTTGAGGCGATGGCCTGGGGGCTGCCTGTGATCGCTACGCCGGTCGCAGCGGAAGGGCAGGGGTTCCACGACGGCCTGGAGATTGCCCTTGCCGACACCGACGACGGGCTCGCGCAGCTCGTGGTGTCCCTGTCAACCGATGGCGCGCAGATGGAGAGGCAGCGTGCGGCAGCATGGACGGCCGCACGGACGCGTTTTGGACCTCAGGCGATCCAGGATGCTGTCCGATCAGGGCTAGGCCTTGGCGCGGTTCTATGACAGGCAGGGCCGACCGATTTCTGCGTAACAGGGGGTGACGCAGTAATGATACCACCTATTCTGCACCAGACTTGGAAAGATGACAGGATACCGGCCCAGTTCGAGGCATGGGTCGAGAGCTGGAAACGCCACAATCCGGGCTGGACCAGGATGTTCTGGAACGACCGCAGGCTCCTTGAGTTCGTGGCAGAACATTATCCGGCGTTCCTTCCAATCTTCTGCAGCTACAGTAACGGCGTGGAGCGCGCCGATGCGGGGCGCTATCTGCTGCTGCACCACTTTGGTGGTGTTTACGCAGACCTCGACTGCGAATGCGTGGCGCCATTTGCGCCGATAATGGATGAGGATCGCGTCGTGCTCAGCTTGGAGCCGCCGTCGCATTTCGCCGGAGAAGCCTCCTACCGTTGGCTGCCCTATCTGCTTTTCAACGGCACCATGGCAAGCCCGCCGGGCCATCCGTTCTGGTTGCACCTGATCTCCTACCTTCCTGACGTTTTCCGAGCGAAGTCCGCGATCGATGCGACTGGCCCCGCAGTGCTGACCTCGGCGCAGTTGAGCTACCCGGATCAGGCCTCCCTCGTGATCCATCCCTTCAGCCTCTTCTCGCCACTGGACCGCGACGGAAAGCCAGGGGCGGAGAAAGGTGAGGGCGAGACCTTGTCCATCCACCATTGGGCGGGCACCTGGTGGACACCGCATGGAAAGGAAAGCTGGTGGAACGCCACCAGGCGTCACATCTACAAGGCATGGTACCTTCTGACGCGCGGCGAGCAGCTCACGCTCGAGGATGCACGGCGCGGCATCGATCCCTCCGTGCTGACGCGGCCTCGGCCGAGTGGCGAAAACGTCGCCGTTCTGGTGCCGCTCCGCGATGCGAGGCAACACATCCCGTCCTTCCTGTCAGCCGTCCAGAGCCTTGACTACCCGAAGGACCGCATCAAGCTCGTGTTCTGCGAGGGAAACAGCACCGACGGAAGCTGGGAGCTCCTGCAGGAGGCGGTCGAGCCGTTGCGGTCCGTCTACCGCGACATCGTGCTCCTGCAGAAGCAGGTTCTCAGCAAATTCGACCGGGCGAAACGAGACAAGCCGAGACTGCAGCGCGCGCGTCGCGCGGGCCTGTCGGAAGTCCGCAACTGCCTGATCACGGACGGATTGGATGCCAGCGACGACTGGGCGCTGTGGATCGACATCGACGTCTGGAAGTTCCCAACGGATGCTCTTCGCAGGCTGATCGCAGCCGGCGAGCGCATCGTCGTTCCCAATTGCGTCCGGGTGCCAGGCGGGGACACGTTTGATCTCAACAGCTTCGTCACAACCAATTGGCGTCGCGACCATCGCTACTACAGGTCGGTCATTGGAGGACTGCATCAACCACCGGCCAATGCCGAGGGGCGGCTGGCGCTGAGCGATCTCCGGCATCTGGAGAAGGTGGGGCTGGACGGAGTCGGCGGGACGATGCTTCTCGTCGACGCGGCCTTGCACAGGGGAGGGCTGGTCTTCCCGGAAAAGCCTTACAAAGACCTCATCGAAACGGAAGGCTTTGGCGTCCTCGCCAAGGATCTCGGCGTCACCCCGGTGGGTCTGCCACGGATGGAGATCGTACACGTTCCGTGGTGACGGTGAGGCGGGCCGCATTCACGGCACCGCCTTATCCCGCCAGCGATAGCGGCCAGCCGGGGCTGGCACGCAATCGCCGGAAACCGGTCAGGCGGCCGGTTGCGCTTCGATCGTCCTGAGCGCCTGGGCCTGGCGCTTGGCCGCCGCCTTGACGGCGTCCTGCACCTTCTCGAAGGCGCGCACCTCGATCTGGCGCACGCGCTCGCGGCTGATGTCGAACTCGCTCGACAGCTCTTCCAGCGTCATCGGCTCCTCGGCCAGACGGCGCGCCTCGAAGATGCGCCGCTCGCGGTCGTTGAGCACCGACATGGCGCCGGCCAGCATGCTGCGCCGGTTCTCGAGCTCGTCCTGCTCGACGAGGATTTCCTCGGCGGACTCATGGTCGTCGACCAGCCAGTCCTGCCATTCGCCCGACTCGCCCTCCGAAGCGCGGATCGGCGCGTTGAGCGAAGCGTCGCCGGACAGGCGCCGGTTCATCGACACGACTTCCTCTTCCGAGACGTTGAGACGCGTGGCGATCTCGGTGATCTGGTCGGGCTTGAGGTCGCCGTCATCCAGCGCCTGGATCTTGCCCTTCACCTTGCGCAGGTTGAAGAACAGCCGCTTCTGGTTGGCGGTCGTGCCCATCTTGACCAGGCTCCACGAGCGCAGGATGTATTCCTGGATCGAGGCCTTGATCCACCACATGGCATAGGTGGCCAGCCGGAAGCCGCGCTCCGGCTCGAACTTCTTGACGGCCTGCATCAGGCCGACATTGCCCTCGGAGATCACCTCGCCGATCGGCAGGCCGTAGCCGCGATAGCCCATGGCGATCTTGGCGACGAGCCTGAGGTGGCTGGTCACCAGCTTGTGTGCGGCGCTGGTGTCCTCATGCTCCTGGTACCGCTTGGCGAGCATGTACTCTTCCTGCGGCTGAAGCATCGGGAAACGACGGATTTCCTCGAGGTAGCGGGACAGCCCGCCTTCTCCGGAAACGATACTGGGTAATGACTGGGCCATAAAGCGCCCTCCTCTCTCTTGGACTGCCCCCTGATCAAGGCGGGCATGAGGCACGGCCGCGTAACGCGCTTCCGCGCCAACCTCCTTATATAGGAACAAAACCGGAAAATACAGGTATTTGTTCAATCCTAAACAGATTGTAATGTTCCGGTGAACAATGCCAGCGCGATAAATTGAGGCTCGGTTCAGCGATTCTGAAACTCGTCGCCTTGGAAGGCAGGCGACCGGGGCCGCTCTCTGGCGCGCTGGTTATTCCGCATTGATTCTGGCACCGGAACCGAGATGGAGTAAGGCGGGAAATAGCGCTGGGATGGGGCAGTGTGGAAAATCGTTCGCCTGTCGACCCTGATTCCGGCAACTTGTCCCCTTTGGTCGGAGGGATGCGCCTACCCTGATTCCGGCGGCGCACCGGAGACGCAGATGGGGACGGGGGGCGCCAATTTCAAGGCATGCTCCGGGCCCCGCGGCATCCGGCCGGACCACCAGCGGCGAGGTAGGCGCGGCCGATCAGCCCCGGAAGCTAGCCGCCTTTGCTCCAGTCGCGGAAGGCCTCGACCAGCGCGGCCATGTCCGCCGGAAACGGCGTCTCGAAACGCATGTGGCGGCCGCTGACGGGATGGTCGAAGGCGAGCAGGCTGGCGTGCAGCGCCTGGCGCGGAAAATCCCTGGCCATGCCCTTCAGCGGGTCCGGCAGCCTGTTGGCCTTGGTGCGGAAGGCGAGGCCGTAATCCTGGTCGCCGATCACCGGGTGGCCGATGTGGGCCATGTGGACCCGGATCTGGTGCGTGCGGCCGGTCTCCAGCCGGCATTCGACGAGCGAGGCCAGTGCGCTTTCCTTTTGACCGCCGAAGCGTTCCGACACCTTATAATGCGTCACCGCATGCCGGGCGTCGGCGCGACCCTTCGGCACGACCGCGCGGCGCACGCGGTCCGCGGCACGGCCAAGCGGCGCGTCGATCATTCCGGAATTCCGTTCTGGCGAACCCCACACCAGCGCCGCGTAGGCGCGTTCCAACCCGCTTCCAAGCCCATGGTCTGCAAAGGCCTCCGACAGCGCCTTGTGGGCGCGGTCGGTCTTGGCGACGACCATGACGCCGCTGGTCTCCTTGTCCAGCCGATGCACGATGCCCGGCCGCTTGACGCCGCCGATGCCCGACAGGCTGTCGCCGCAATGATGGATCAGCGCGTTGACCAGCGTTCCGGTCCAGTTGCCGGCGCCTGGATGCACGACCAGCCCGGCCGGCTTGTTGACGACGATCAACTCGTCGTCTTCGTAAAGGATCTCGAGCGGGATGTCCTCGCCCTGCGGCTCCGCGGGCTCCGGTTCGGGCATGCCGACCTCGATCGCCTCGCCGGCCTTGAGCCTCCTGCCGGGGTCTTCCACGGGCCTGCCGCCGACACTGACTGCGCCCTTGCGGATCAGTGCCTGGACGCGGCTGCGCGAAAAATCGGCGCCGAGCTGACGGGTGAGCCACTGGTCGAGCCGCGCACCGACGGCATCCGTTCCGGTGTGGAGCCCGAGCGGAGCCGGGTGGGACGATCCTGGCCCTGTTCTTTCCGGGGCGTCTTCGCTATCAGGGTCGCGCATCGGGCATCCGGAACTTGATCATCATGGCGCGACCGACATTGAACGACGAACAGGAAAAACCGCTGGATCCGGCGGTCGAGAACGTGCGCAGGAAGCTTGTGCGCTTCGTCGCCATCAACCTCGGCCTGCTGTTCATCGCCCTTATGGCCGTGGTGGGGGCGCTTGTCTACAAGTCGACCACCGCGACAACGCCGCCGGCCGGAGAAGCCGGAATGGAGGCGCCGTCGCCGGCGGGCGTCGTCGAGGGGCAAATCCCGCTGCCTTCAGGCGCGAAGATCGTCTCGCAGTCGCTGTCCGGCAACCGCCTGTCGCTGTCGCTCGAAATGCCCGGCGGCGTCCGCGCCATCTACATCTACGACATCGCCTCGCGCCGCACCGTCGGGCGCTTCGCGGTGGTCGAGGAATGAGCGCAACACGCCTCGCCACCGTGGCGCTCGTCGTCGGCGACTATGACGAGGCGATTCGCTGGTACACGGACAAGCTTGGCTTTGCGCTTGCCGAGGATGCCGATATCGGCGGCGGCAAACGCTGGGTGACGCTGGAGCCGGGACATGGCGGGGCGCGGTTGCTGCTCGCCAAGGCCGACGGAGCGCGCCAACTGGCTCGCATCGGCGACCAGACCGGGGGGCGTGTCTTCCTGTTCCTCGAGACCGACGATTTCGCCGGTGACCACCAAGCGATGCTGGCGAAGGGCGTTTCGTTCCAGGAAGAGCCGCGCCGCGAGACCTATGGCACGGTCGCGGTGTTTCGCGACCTCTACGGCAATCTCTGGGACCTGATCGAGCCGAAGCGCTGAGTGCTCCACATGCCTGCGACAGCTTGTCGGCGGGCTCGCGAAATAGCGTCACAAGCGCAGTTGCTTTTTGTGAAAGGCCAGCCTATATCGCGGTCTCTCCGCGCCCATCGTCTAGCGGTTAGGACGGCGCCCTCTCACGGCGCAAACCGGGGTTCGATTCCCCGTGGGCGTACCATTCCCCGACAGAAGACAGAGTCTGGCTGGTTTTGGCTACCGCCGCGAAGCGGCGCGCTAGCGATCCCGTTGAACCGCTGATTCTTCGGCATCGACCGCGACCTCCCGAATCATCAGCCTCGCATTTGCCTGCTTGATCGCGGCGGCCTGCCGGCTTGGGAGGGCACAAAGCGTGCAGCGGTCTAACGACTGAGCGACGACCAATCAGCTTTCTCCAGGGGCCTCCGTCTGCACGACCAGCAATGACGGGCGGCAGGGCTTGCGGTGATGCGAAGGCTGGACGGTTGGTTCGCATCAGCTGCCGGTAGTTTAGCGAATGCTACAGTAACGTACTTTCCGCACCTGCAAATCCTCGCCAAAGTGTCGGCAGGCTGCCGGCCTGAGTGCTTCTTTCGAACCACGTATTTGAGGAGGTATGAAATGCGGAACCTCACGACACTTATCGCGGCAATGTGCGTGGCAGTTTCATGCGCGACCGCGGTTCTCGCGCAACAGCAGAACCCGCTTCCGCTCGCCACCGACAC
>DATDJN010000118.1:0-6905 GCA_036520515.1 Rhizobiaceae bacterium | reverse complement strand
CAGCGGTGCGCGGCTGGGTGATGAACCCCCAGGTCCGGCCCTCGAACCGCATGCCGTATGCTGCTTCCGGCGCAAATGCCCGAGGACGGCCGGCAGGGACGGTTGAGGGAAGCATGCCCGACGGGCGGCCGCGAGGTCGCTTATAAAATTTGATTGGCGACTGGACGGCCGCCCGTCTTCCCCACCTTACGATCACGCCCGACCGGCGCAGCCGGGTCGGATGGCGAAGCATGGGCAAAAAGCAACAAGGGGCCAGAGCGGAAACGAGGCGTGTCGACGGTGAAACGTGTGCTTTCAAAAACCGGAGATTTCGCATGGTGGCTCTCCGCAGCCCTCGCACAAGCTTGGCCGTCTAGCCTGATCGCACCTGCGCCTGCGCGGGTCGTTTGCGATTGGGCTGAGACATGGCGATAACGGAGACAGTCGGCGCGGAACCGGCGGCCAAGAATGGCCGCGACGTCTTCTTCGCGCTCGGCATCATCGTCATCCTGGCGGTGCTGTTCCTTCCCATCCCCGCCTTCCTGATCGACGTCGGGCTCGCCTTCTCGATCGCGATCTCGGTGCTCATCCTGATGGTCGCGCTGTGGATCCAGCGGCCGCTCGACTTCTCGTCGTTTCCGACCATCCTCCTGATCGCCACGATGCTGCGCCTGTCGCTCAACATCGCGACGACGCGCATGATCCTGTCGCATGGCAACGAAGGCACGCACGCCGCGGGCTACGTCATCTCCGGCTTCTCGAACCTGGTGATGTCAGGCGATTTCGTGATCGGCCTGATCGTGTTCCTGATCCTGGTCATCGTGAACTTCATCGTCATCACCAAGGGCGCGACGCGCATCGCCGAGGTCGGCGCGCGCTTCACCCTCGACGCCATCCCCGGCAAGCAGATGTCGATCGACGCCGACCTGTCGGCCGGCGTCATCGACGACAAGACGGCGCAGCTTCGCCGCCGCGAGCTGGAGGAGGAATCGTCTTTCTTCGGTTCGATGGACGGCGCCTCGAAATTCGTCCGCGGCGACGCCATCGCCGGCCTGATCATCACCTTCATCAACATCGTCGGCGGCATCATCATCGGCTACTTCCGCCACGGCATGGACCTCGCCCATGCCTCCGACGTGTTCATAAAACTGTCGGTCGGCGATGGCCTCGTCACGCAGATACCGGCCCTCATCGTCTCGCTCGCCGCCGGCCTGCTCGTCTCCAAGGGCGGTACGCGCGGTTCGGCCGACAAGGCGGTGTTCGGCCAGCTCGGCGCCTATCCGCGCGCGCTCTACGTCGCAGCGGTGCTGCTGGTCGCGCTGTCGCTGATGCCCGGACTGCCGATGTTTCCCTTCGTGACGTTGGCCGTCGCGATGTCGTCGCTCGCCTACTTCATCCCGCTACAGGAGCGCCGCAGGACGGCCGCTGCCGAAGCGGCCAAGAACGAGGCGGCGGCCAACAAGGTCGACGAGGAGAAGAATTCGGTCAAGGCCTCGCTCGCCACCGCCGAGATCGAGCTCCTGATCGGCAAGCAGCTCTCGACCAAGCTCATTGTCGCGCATCAGGAACTCGCCTTCCGCATGTCGAAGATGCGCAAGAAATTCGCCCAGCAGTACGGCTTCGTCGTGCCCGAGGTGAAGCTCTCCGACGATTTCGGCATTCCGTCGAAGAGCTACCAGATCAAGGTCCACGGAACGGTGGTCGCCGAGCACGCGATGCGCGTCGGCGAAGTCATGGTCCTGCTCGGCAATCGATCCGCTCCGGACATTCCGGGTGAAGAGGTGCGCGAGCCTGCCTTCGGCATGCGCGCATGGTCGGTGCCGGAAATGTTCTCCGAGGACCTGAAGCGGGAGCAGTTCACCTTCGCCGACAACATGTCGGTGCTGCTCACCCACCTTTCGGAGGTGATCCGCAACAACCTGCCACAGCTTCTCTCCTACAAGGACATGAAGGCGCTGCTCGACCGGCAGGATCCGGAATACAAGAAACTCGCCGACGAGATCTGCACCTCGCACATCACCTATCCGGGCCTGCAGGCGGTCCTGAAGCTCCTGCTCGCCGAGCGCGTCTCGATCCGCAACCTGCACCTGATCATCGAGGCGATAGCCGAGATCGCGCCGCATGTGCGCCGCACCGAGCAGATCGTCGAGCATGTGCGCATCCGCATGGCGCAGCAGATCTGCGGCGACCTCTCGGAGAGCGGCGTGCTCAAGGTGCTCAGGCTCGGCAACCGCTGGGACCTCGCCTTCCATCAGGCGCTGAAGCGCGACGCCAAGGGCGAGGTGCGCGAGTTCGACATCGACCCGCGCCAGCTCGAGGAATTCGGACAGGACGCCTCGAAGGCGATCCGCGCCCAGCTCGATGCCGGCGAGCGGTTCGTGCTGGTCACCGCGCCCGACGCGCGGCCCTATGTGCGCATGATCGTCGAACGCCTGTTTCCGACGCTGCCGGTGCTTTCCCATGTCGAGATCGCCAAGGGCGTCGAGCTGCGCATCCTCGGCACGATCTCATGACCGCGACCGCGGAAGGCGCGATCATCGCCGCGTTCCTCGCCTTCTGCCGCATCGGCGCCTGCTTCCTCGTCATGCCGGGCCTTTCCTCCGTGCGCGTGCCGATGCAGGTGCGGCTTTTCGTCGCGCTGGCCGCCACCGCCGGCCTGCTCGTGCTGCTGTGGGACCAGATCTACCCCTACGCCGACCGCCGGCCGGCCGTCCTCGTGCCGCGTATCGCCTCGGAGCTCCTGATCGGCGTGCTGATAGGCCTCCTGGCGCGGCTCTACATCCTGGCGCTGCAATTCATCGGCGCGGCAATAGCCATGCTGATCGGCTACGGCGGCACCAGTGGACCGGGGATCGAGGACGGCGAGCCGCAGGCGGCACTCGGCGCCATCATCTCGTTCTCGGCACTGCTTCTGCTCTTCATCTTCGACTTTCACCACGAGATCATCCGGGCGCTGGTCGCCTCCTACCAGGTCGCGCCGCTGGACGTGCTGTTCAACCCGCAATCGGCGCTGGTCGACGTCAGCGACACGCTGTCGGAGAGCTTTCTCGTGGTGCTGAGGCTGGGCAGCCCGTTCGTCGCCTATTCGCTGCTGGTCAACCTGACGGTCGGTTTCATCAACAAGCTGGTGCCGCAAATCCCGGTCTATTTCATCTCGCTGCCCTTCGTCATCACGGCGGGGCTGGTCATCTTCTATTTCGCCGTCGGCACCATGCTCAGCCTTTTCACCGACGGTTTCATCGACATCACCATCGGGAGATAGCGACGTGACCGACCGGGTGAAGCGCCTGAAGAAACTTCTCACCCTGCAGGAGCAGCTGAAGGCGATGCATGAACTGCGCCACGCGGGTTTCGTCGCCGGGGCCGTCGCGGCGGGGAAGGAGGCAGCCGAGATCGTCGAGCGCTTCGACGCCGAGGATTCTCTCTCCGCCCTCTTCCCGGAGGTCTATCACCGCAGCATCGGCGCTGCGCTGTCGCGCGAGGAGGCAAACATGAGGCTTGCTGCCGAGGAGGCGGCAAAGGTCGGAACCGCCACGGCGCGCGCCAACATGGTGGATCGGAACTACCGGGAGGCGCGCGCGGCCGACGAGCGCGAGCGCGGCGACAAGGAGCGGCTGGAGATCATCGGCCAGCGGCTCAAGCCCGGAAAGTAAGGCTGCCACAAGCTTGCGCGTCCATGATCCGCAGCTGACGAAACAAGGACCGCCTCGTGCCCATCTCCGCTCCTGGCCAGATAGGACTGGACGTCATGCGTGCCCCCGCATTGCCCGACATTGCGGCCGCGCGGGCCGATCTCGCGCGTCGCCCGGGCGCGACGGCCGCTGCCTTCAGCGTGGGCGAGAAGGGGACCGGAACTCCAGCCGAATCCGGCAAGGCCGCCGTGCCCGAAAGCTTCAAGCGCTTCGAGGCGATGGTGCTGCAGACCTTCATCCAGAACATGCTGCCGAAGGACGGCGCCGCCGTCTACGGCAAGGGCATGGCCGGGGACATGTGGAAGTCGATGCTCGCCGAGAAGGTCGCAGGCGTGGTGGCCGAACGCGGCGGCATCGGCATCGCCGAGCGCATGCTCGGAGGGCGCTACGCAGCGGAGGCCAAGCCCGTCGCCCAGGCTGTGACGGTCAGCCAGCCGGAGCCGGCCTTGGCCGCAACGGACGCGCCCGAAACCGGAGGGCAGCCCCCAGTCGCTCCCGCCGTGCTTGACGGCATGCAGCGGTCGCTGTCCGGGCTTCTGCGCGAAGCCGTTGCCGCCGAAGACAAGATCCAGCCCATCAACGGATAGACCAGATGTCCTTTTATGCTCCAGACACCCTCGCTTCCGGCCAGAACCTTGCTCTTCGGCCCATGGAGCAACCCGTGCCGGCCGTCAACCTGGGCGCGCTGATCGGCCGGATTTCGGAAGCGGTAGAGGAGGAGACCGCTTTGATCCGCACCGATATCCGCTTCGACATCAAGGCGTCCAACGCGCGCAAGAGCCGATATCTCTACGAGTTGACACGCGCGTTGAAGGGAACCCGCGAAGGCAGCGTGCCACCCGAGCACCGCGACGGCCTGATCCGGCTGCGCGCCCAGCTGTCCGACAACGAGGCCGCGATCCGCGCGCATCTCAGCGCCGTCAACGAGGTCGCCACGCTGATGCAGAACGTCATCCAGGGCGCCGAGAACGACGGCACCTATTCGGCCGGCGAATTCGGGTACGGGCGGTGATCAAGTTCATCGTCGCCGCCATCTGGATCTGCGCCGTGACGATTGGTGCGGTGTTCTATTCGTTCCAGAGCGCGTCGGCGAAGCTCAACGCTCCACCCGCGCCGCCCATGTTCGGCGGGCTGGACTACATCAAGACGGATATCGTCTCGGTGCCCGTCCTGCAGCAGGGGCAGATCAACGGCTATTTCCTGACGCGCCTCGTCTATACCGTCGAGCCGGAGAAGGTGGCGAGGCTTTCAGTGCCGGCCGAGGCGCTGATCGTCGACCAGGTCTATTCCTACGTCTACGGCAATCCGGACCTCGACTTCGTCAGTCATGAGACGCTCGACCTCGACGCCTTCCGCGCCGGCGTCCGCAAGAAGATCAACGACAAGATCGGCGAGGAGCTGATCCACGAGGTGCTGGTCGAGCAGGTCGATTTCCTGTCCAAGGACGAGATACGCGACAACACCATCCGCCGCAGGATGCAGGCGGGCGCGACGGCGCGGGAAATGGCGAAGGGCTTCAAGGACCCGCCGCCGAAGCCGTCGCATTGACGCATCGCGCAGCCTCACCCATGGTAACGCAGGCCGAGGCTTGAGGTCGCGCGCTTTCCGGCTATCTTCTGCGCGAAGCCTACGGTCGCCGCGCGGCCGGTAACGGCGTGGAAACACAGGAGATTTCGATGGGTGTCCGAGAGATCGCGGATCAGATCAAGCCTAAGGTCGAGAGCGCCGGCTTCGAGCGCTCGGTGAAGTTCGACACCGGCGCCGACGGGGTGATCGTGATCGACGGGGCGACGATCTCGACGGTAGACCAGGATACGGACTGCACCATCAAGCTCTCGCTTTCCAACCTTGAGGACCTGATCTCCGGCGACCTCTCGCCGACGATGGCCTTCATGACCGGCAAGATCAAAGTCGAGGGCGACATGTCGGTCGCCATGGCGCTCAGCCAACTGATCGGCTGAGCACCCTCCAGCTTTCGAAGTTGAAGGCTTGTCAGGCCGCCGCGGCGACGTGGGCGGCCTTCGCCTTGCGGCCGGTCGCCTTGAGGGTGCCGGTTGCGCCGTCGAGCGAACCGGGCACCAGCTCCAGAGCCAGGAAGCGGTGGCGCTCGTAGGGACCGGGCATCGATAGTTGGCCTGTCTTTTTCGCCGAGAAGCCGAACCGCCCGTAATATGCTTCGTCGCCGACCAGCAGGATCGCCTGGTGGCCGAGCCGCTTCGCCTCGGAAACGGCGTGGGACATCAACGCCTTGCCGATGCCGGCGCGCTTCATCGACGGCTCGACCGCGAGCGGGCCGAGCAGAAGCGCCGGCCGGCCGTCGCCGGTCGCGACGTCCCACAGGCGCACCGTTCCGGCGAGCGTTCCGTCCTCGCAGCGCGCGACGAAGGCCAATCCCTCGGACGGCCGGCGGCCGCGGCGCAGCTTCTGCGACGATTTTCTCTTCCAGTTCGGACCCATCGCGCGATCCAGCAGGGACTCGCGTGCGCGGTCCGGCTGGTCGATCTCGGCGGCGATCTTGAAGGAGAGGGCATGTTGCCCGGAGATTTCGACGGCTTCCATTTGTCCTACCCTTTGGGTGCGGCAGACGTTGTCCACAGGGTGCGGAGGCCGACGAAGAACACCGGCTTCCGCGTGATCTGGCGGGACAGTCCCGTCAGATCACGTAGGATCGGAGCGGCTCGAAGCCGTTGAAGGCTACAGCCGAGTAGGTCGTCGTGTAGGCGCCCGTCCCCTCGATCAGAACCTCGTCGCCGATGGTCAGCGAAAGAGGCAGAGGGTAGGGGGCCTTTTCGTAGAGCACGTCGGCCGAGTCGCAGGTCGGGCCGGCGAGCACGCAGGGCGACTTCTCGCCCTCGTCGCGCGCGGTCACGATCGGATAGCGGATCGCCTCGTCCATCGTCTCGGCGAGGCCGCCGAACTTGCCGATGTCGAGATAGACCCAGCGCACATTGTCGTTGTCTGCCTTCTTCGAGATGAGCACGACTTCCGACTTGATGACGCCGGCATTGCCGACCATGCCGCGGCCCGGCTCGATGATGGTCTCCGGGATGCGGTTGCCGAAATGCTTCGACAGCGCCTCGAAGATCGCCTGGCCGTAGGCCTGCGCGGCCGGCACGTCCTTCAGGTAGCGGGTCGGGAATCCGCCGCCCATGTTGACCATCTTCAGGACGATGCCTTCCTCGGCCAGCGTCGCGAAGACCTGCTTGGCGTCCCCGAGCGCGCGGTCCCATGCGG
>DATDJN010000117.1:0-6007 GCA_036520515.1 Rhizobiaceae bacterium | reverse complement strand
TTGTCGGCGCAATACAGCGGCGCCGTCAGGTCGTGGATGAACGAGAAGTCGATCACACGATCGATCTTGCGCAAAAGATGATCGGCTGGAACCAGCTGATCCAACGTCACCATCTCAAGCGCGGTCTGTTCGGGGCCAGGTTTCTTCAGCATGACCCAGTGAATCAAAAAACCCCCGGCAAATGCCAGGGGTTTGTCAGCAGTCTGAACCCGCCGGATCGCTCCGGCGGGTCTTTTGGTCTCTCGGGTCGCGCCGTGGAGAACGGCGCGGCCTTGAGCGGCTTAGTTGCCGCCCTGCTTCTTCAGCGCGGCGCCGAGGATGTCGCCGAGCGAGGCGCCGGAGTCGGTCGAGCCGTACTGGGCGACCGCTTCCTTCTCCTCGGCGATCTCGAGCGCCTTGATCGACACCGTGAGCTTGCGCGTCTTCTTGTCGAAGGCGATGACGCGGGCGTCGACCTTCTGGCCGACGGTGAAGCGCTCGGGGCGCTGCTCGTCGCGGTCGCGGGAAAGATCGGACCGCTTGATGAAGGTCTCGACGCCGTGGTCGACCAGCCGCACCTCGAGGCCGCCATCCTTGATGCCGATGACCTCGCAGGTGACGACCGCGTTCTTGCGCAGTTCGCCGGAGGAGGCAGCATCGCCGACGGCGTCGCGCGCCATCTGCTTGATGCCAAGCGAAATGCGCTCCTTGTCGACGTCGACGTCGAGCACCTGCGCCTTCACCATGTCGCCGCGGTTGTACTCCTCGATGACCTGCTCGCCCGGACGGTTCCAGTCGAGGTCGGAGAGGTGCACCATGCCGTCGACATCGCCTTCGAGGCCGATGAACAGGCCGAACTCGGTCTTGTTCTTGACCTCGCCCTCGACCTCCGAGCCGACCGGATGGTTGCGCTTGAAGGCTTCCCACGGATTCTCGAGCGTCTGCTTGAGGCCGAGCGAGATGCGGCGCTTGGCCGGGTCGACCTCGAGCACGACCACGTCGACCTGCTGGGTGGTCGACAGGATCTTGCCGGGGTGCACGTTCTTCTTGGTCCAGGACATCTCCGAAACGTGGATGAGGCCCTCGATGCCCGGCTCCAGCTCGACGAACGCGCCGTAGTCGGTGATGTTGGTGACCGTGCCGGTGATCTTCTTGCCGATCGGGAACTTGGTGCCGATCTCGCCCCACGGATCCGACTCGAGCTGCTTCATGCCGAGCGAGATACGGTGGGTTTCCTGGTTGATGCGGATGATCTGCACCTTGACCGTCTGGCCGATGTTGAGGATCTCGGTCGGATGGTTGACGCGGCGCCATGCCATGTCGGTGACGTGCAGCAGGCCGTCGATGCCGCCGAGGTCGACGAACGCACCGTAGTCGGTGATGTTCTTGACGACGCCCTCGACCACCTGGCCCTCTTCGAGGTTCTGGACGATCTCCGAGCGCTGCTCGGCGCGCGACTCTTCAAGCACGGTGCGGCGCGACACGACGATGTTGCCGCGGCGGCGATCCATCTTGAGGATCTCGAAGGGCTGCGGGTTGTGCATGAGCGGGGTGACGTCGCGGATCGGACGGATGTCGACCTGCGAACGCGGCAGGAAGGCAACGGCGCCGTCGAGGTCGACGGTGAAGCCGCCCTTGACCTGGTTGAAGATGACGCCTTCGACGCGTTCTCCCTTGGAGAACTTCTCCTCGAGCTTGACCCAGCTCTCTTCGCGGCGGGCCTTGTCGCGCGACAGCATCGCCTCGCCAAGCGCGTTCTCGATGCGCTCGACATAGACCTCGACGGTGTCGCCGACCTTGAGGGTCGATTCCTTGCCCTTGGCGCCGAATTCCTTCAGCGGGACGCGGCCTTCGACCTTGAGACCGACGTCGATGATGGCCATGTCTTTTTCGATGGCCGTGACGATGCCCCTGACGACCTGGCCTTCACCCGAATGACCGTCCGAGAAGGACTCTTCGAGAAGCGCCGAAAAATCGTCACGTGTGGGATTTGCTGCAGACATATGTTCTCCTGGAAGCCCCTGCTCCTGGAGCGGGGCGGGCGCCGTGGTTAGCGTTGCGTTGGCCTGCCGGCGTTCCGGGCTCAAAGGCCCTGCCGCTGTCGCGGCGATATCGGCGCAAAAGAATGCTGGCAGGCTGGTTCAGGTATTTCGCGGACTGATATGGGTGTTCTCACCGCTTCCGGCAACCGGAAGCCCCGTCTCGGTCCTCATTCCTCATTCCGCTTGGCAAGGGTCCGGTCTATGACCGCCCGCGCCGCCTGGAACGCGGCCTCTATAGACATTTCCGAGGTATCGAGCAAGTGCGCGTCGGCGGCGGGCCGGAGCGGCGAGTCGGAGCGGCCCATGTCGCGCTCGTCGCGCCGGACGATGTCGGCGAGAATTTCGTCGAGATCGGCGTGGCCGCCGCGCGAAAGGATGTCGCGCAGCCTCCGGCCGGCGCGTACCTCCGCGCTCGCGGTGACGAAGAGCTTCACCTCGGCCCGGGGGCAGACCACGGTGCCAATGTCGCGCCCGTCGAGCACGGCGCCGCCCGTCTGGGCCGCGAAGGCGCGCTGCTTGTCGACCAGGATCTTGCGCACCGTCGGGAAGACCGCGACCTTCGACGCCGCCTCGGCGACCTCATGCGCAGACAGCGCCTCGCGGTCGAGGTTTTCCAGCTTGACCTGGCGGGCCGCGGTCTCGGCGGCCGAGACATTGTCCAGCGGCAGCCCGTGGGCGAGCAGCGCGCGGCCGACGGCGCGGTAGGTCAGCCCGGTGTCGAGATGCGGCAGGTGGTAATAATCCGCCAGCCGGCGCGCCAGCGTGCCCTTGCCGGACGCGGCCGGACCGTCGATGGCTATGGTGAGGGAAGTGCCGTTGTTCATCGCGGTGCTCATGATCCCCGTTCGGCGCCATACCGCTGCACCAACTCGCCCATCTCCGCATTGGCGTGCGGCTCGGACGTATCGCCGAGCGCGGCGGCGACGCGCGTCCGATCGGCTTCCGGGCGGTTCTGGCTGACCTTCCACTTGCCGTCGATCCCGGCGATCTCGATCTCGACGCCGACGATGCCCTTGATTTGCGAAGCGATGAACGCGTCCGGCGCGTCGGAGACCGTCCAGGCATGGTCGCGGACCGCCTCGTGCTCGCCGGTCAGTGCGCCGATCTGGCCGCGCAGCCAGTCGGCGTCGTGGATGACGCGCGCGACCCCGCGCACCTGCACGACCGCATAATTCCAGGTCGGCACGACCTTGCCGGTTTCCTGCTTGGTCGCATACCAGGACGGCGTGACATAGGCGTCCGCGCCCTGGAAGACGACGAGCACGGGCGCGCCGGCCTCGATCTCGCGCCACTGGCCGTTGGCCTTCGCCATGTGGACCTGCAGCGTGCCTTTCGCGGACAGCGCGGCGTCGAGGTGGAACGGCAGGAGGTTGGCGTTCGGCCCCGCATCGCCCGATGTGATCAGCAGGCCCAGCGGATGCGCCCGGATCAACGCATGCTGTACGGAAAGATCGTCCTCGCGAAAATGCGGCGGCTGGTACATCAGGCCTCCATCACGCGATCTCCGCGCCGAGCCCCTTCATCAGCCCCATGAATTCCGGGAAGCTGGTGGCGATCATGGTCGCGTCGTCGATCGTCACCGGCTTCTCGGTGGCGAGGCCGAGAATGAGAAAACTCATGGCGATGCGGTGGTCGAGATGCGTCTTCACAGTGCCGCCGCCGAGACCCTTGCCGCCGGGCCGGCCGCGCACGGCGAGCGTGGATTCGCCCTCGGTGCAGTCGACGCCATTGGCCTCCAGCCCGCGGGCGACGGCGGCGAGGCGGTCGCTCTCCTTGACGCGGAGCTCTTCCAGCCCCTGCATCAGCGTCTCGCCTTCGGCGAAGGCGGCGGCGGCGGCGAGCACCGGATATTCGTCGATCATCGACGGCGCGCGCGCGGCGGGCACGGCGATGCCCTTGAGTTCGGAGGAACGGACGCGAAGATCGGCGACGTCCTCGCCGCCTTCATTGCGCGGGTTCAGCACGTCGATGTTGGCGCCCATTTCCAGAAGGGTGGTGAGCAGGCCGGTGCGCGTCGGGTTCATCAACACGTTCTCGATCACGATGTCGGAACCGGGAACGACGAGTGCCGCGACCAGCGGGAAGCCGGCCGAGGACGGATCGCCCGGCACGGCGATGGTCTGGCCGGTCAGCTTGCCCTGGCCCTCGATGAAGATGTGGCGCACGCCCTGCTCGTCGGTCTCGACGGTGAGGTTAGCGCCAAAGCCCTGCAGCATCTTCTCGGTGTGGTCGCGCGTCATGACCGGCTCGATGACGGTGGTGACGCCCGGCGTGTTGAGGCCGGCGAGCAGGACCGCGGACTTCACCTGCGCCGACGCCATCGGCACGCGGTAGGTGATGGGCGCTGCGTGTTTCGGCCCGCGCAGCGTGATCGGCATGCGGTCGCCCGGCGCGGCCTTCAGCACCTGCACGCCCATCTGGCGCAGCGGCTCCAGCACGCGGCCCATCGGCCGGCCCGAGAGCGAGGCGTCGCCGACGAAGGTGGTCTCCATGTCGTAGGTGCCGACCAGCCCCATGGTGAGGCGCGAGCCGGTGCCGGCATTGCCGAAGTCGAGCGGCGCTTCGGGCTGCAGCAGCGCGCCGTTGCCGACGCCGTTGATGATCCACTCGGCGCCGTTCTTCTCGATCCTGGCGCCCATCGCCTTCATGGCCTCGCCGGTGCGCATCACGTCCTCGCCCTCGAGCAGGCCGGTGATGCGGGTCTCGCCCGCGGCGAGGCCGCCGAACATGAAGGAGCGGTGCGAGATCGACTTGTCGCCGGGCACGCGCGCAACGCCCTTCAAAGCCTCGGAGCGCCTGGCAACTGCCGGACGCGATTCTGCATTATGCGTCATGATGGTTCCTCGGGAAGGCCGCCCGCGGCTCAGCGGGCAGAAATTTCGCGGTCTCCTATCATGGCTTCGGGCGGGGGTCATCCCCCTCGGCATCCCTCCGGAGCCGCGGCGGAGCGCCCTTCCCGCATCATGGCTGAAGGCGGCGCGACGCGTTTCCTTTTGGCTTTACAGGGCGTGCGATCTGTGGCTATGGGGACCCAAAATCACGGACGAGGATTGGCAGTGGCGAAATCCGAACTTGGCACCAAACGTATAGACCCGGAGACGGGCCGCAAATTCTACGACCTCAACAAGGACCCGATCGTATCTCCCTACACGGGCAAGAGCTATCCCCGGTCCTTTTTCGATTCCAGCAACGACAAGGTCCTCGAGGAAGAGGCCGAAGTCGAGGATAAGGAACGAGATGCGGACGACGATGCTCCCGAGACCATCTCTCTGGAGGACGCCGACGACGAGGCGAAGGCCGGCGAGGATCTTCCGGAGCTCGACGGCGACGACGACGATGTCGATCTCGGCGATGACGACGAAGACACCTTCCTCGAGGACGAGGAAGAGGAAGACGACGATGTCGCCGACATCATCGGCGTCGGCGAGGACGAGGACGAAGTCTGACAAAACGCCCGCGCCGGTACACCGGGCGCGGGCTTCGACGAGGCTCCGGCGGGCATTCCCAGACAGGGACCCAAATAAGCTTGCCGAGAGGCTTGATCTTGCAGGCGGGCGGCGCTAGAAGCCGCCACCTGATCTCTTCGCCGGAAACGGCGCCGGCTTAGCCGGGTGTGGGGCCATAGCTCAGTTGGGAGAGCGCTTGAATGGCATTCAAGAGGTCGTCGGTTCGATTCCGATTGGCTCCACCAAATCAACTCCGACCATCATCGTGATGCAGGCACGCGCGACGCGGGCCTGATTGCGCGCGTTGCGGCTACCCCGTTCGATGAAGCGACTTGCCGGCACGTCTGCGAGGGCATCTCCACCCGATGCCTGCGACATTCTGCGCAAGAAACGTGCAGAGAAAGTTATTGCGGAATCTTTTGGCAGGAATTAAGTCAGCAGTGTTGACGCTCTTCCTCCTCCCTGAGCGTCACGTCTAACAGCCCGCCGGACCTCCTCCCCCGGCGGGCTTTTCTTTTGGGTGATTCGCCGGGGGATGCC
>DATDJN010000116.1:0-2242 GCA_036520515.1 Rhizobiaceae bacterium | reverse complement strand
GCCTGTCAGGACGATAGCGGGGATTCCGCTCAGCGCAGGAACGTCGCCCACGCGTCGAGCGGCTCGCGATCGGTGCGAAGATTGTTCTCGGGCCTGGACGTGTCCTCGTAGCCGAGCGCCATGCCGCAGATGACGATCTCCTCGTCCGGTATGGAAAGAACCGGCCTGATTTGCTGGTGGTACCGGGCAAATGCGGCCTGCGGGCAGGTGTGCAGCCCCCTCGTCCGCGCCGCAACCATGATGTTCTGCAGGAACATCCCGTAGTCCACCCACGACCCCTGGTTCAGCCTGCGATCGATGGTGAAGATGATGCCGACCGGCGCGTCGAAGAAGACGTAGTTGCGGTCGTGCTGCGCGCGCATCTGGTCGACGTCGCGCTTGCCGATGCCCAGATGGTCATAGAGCGCGAAGCCGACCGCGCGACGACGCGAATTGTAGGGCTCGAAGAATTTGTCGGGGTAGTATTTGTACTCTCCCGTCACCTCCTCCGGACGGAGACCGGAGTCCAGAATGGCTCGCGAGATGCGATCCTTGGCTTCCCCCGAAGTCACATAGACCCGCCACGGCTGCATGTTGGCGCCGGAAGGAGCCGAAGAGGCAACCCCCAGGATTTCGCGGATCATCGCCTCTGGCACAGGATCAGGCAGGAACGCGCGTACAAAGCGTCGTGAGGTTATCGCCCCGTCGACGGTCGCAACCTCGTCGAGCAGCGGCTTGTTCTTGTCCCGTGCCAGCATGTCGTCCCGCCCAGGCGTCGGCGTCTGATCGCCAACGATCAGTGCAGTTGAAGGGATCGCATTGTCACTGACGGGCCGGCAAGTAAAACTTCCCCAGTGCCGTGAAAGGATACTTGATTTTTTCATTACCTTGGGCTTTCGTGAAATTCGCGCTCGTTTTTTCACCAAGTTCTCATGAGACGGCCATGTCGCCAGAGAGTGCCTTGCTCCCCGAAGAGCCGCTGTCCGCCGCGCAATTGCTGGCGCACGACATCCGCGCGCTGCGCAAGGCGCGCGGCATGACGCTCGCCGAGATCGGCTTGCAGCTGAAGCGGTCGATCGGCTGGTTGAGCCAGGTGGAGCGCGGCCTTTCCGTGCCCTCGCTTGCCGATCTACGGGCTTTCGCCGAGCTGTTCGGCGTGCCGCTCAGCCTGTTCTTCGGCTACGAGGCTGAGAACGACGAGGAGCGCGGCGTCGTCGTGCGTGCGGCTCGCCGCAGGTCGCTTGGCACAAGCGAATCCGGGCTGGTGGAGGAGCTTCTGTCGCCGGATCTCGGCGGTAGCTTCGAGATGCTACGGTCCGTCTTCGCACCTGGCGCCGAACTCGCCGAAACGGCGCTGCGCAAGACGGAGGAAGCGGGCTACGTCATGTCGGGGCGTTTCGACATCGAGATCGACGGCGTCTGGCACCGGCTTGGGGAAGGCGACAGCTTCCGCTTCGCGGCGAAGCCGTTCCGCTGGAGGAATCCGGGCAAGGAGCCCGCGGTGGTGATCTGGGTCGTGTCGCCGCCGGTCTACTGAGCGGGACAATCGGGAGGAGTGGCAAGTGGCGGATATTCCATCGACCGCGCGTGTGGTCATCATCGGCGGCGGCGCGGTCGGCGTTTCCTCGCTCTACCATCTCGCCAAGGCCGGCTGGACGGATTGCGTGCTTCTGGAAAAGAACGAGCTGACCTCCGGCTCGACATGGCATGCGGCCGGCAACGTCCCGACCTTCTCGTCATCCTGGTCGCTGATGAACATGCAGCGCTATTCGACCGAGCTCTATCGAGGGCTGGCGAAGGCGGTCGACTATCCGATGAACTACCACGTCACCGGCTCGCTTCGCCTCGCCCATACGACGGAGCGCATGCAGGAATTCCAGCGCGCCAAGGGCATGGGCCGCTACCAGGGCATGGACATCGACGTGGTCGGGCTGGACGAGATCAAGCGGCGCTATCCCTTCATCGAGACGCATGAGCTGAAGGGCGCGCTCTACGACCCCAGCGACGGCGACATCGACCCGGCCCAGCTTACCCAGGCGCTCGCCAAGGGCGCGCGCGACATGGGCGCCAGGATCGTGCGCTTCTGCCCGGTGACCGGCGCGCGGCGCGAGAACGGCGAATGGGTCGTCTCGACGCCGCAGGGCGAGATACGCTGCGAATACGTGGTCAACGCGGCCGGCTACCGCGCGGCGGAAGTGGGCAAGCTGTTCGGCCGTACCGTGCCGATGATGGTGATGAGCCATCAGTACATATTGTTCGAGGA
>DATDJN010000115.1:0-2180 GCA_036520515.1 Rhizobiaceae bacterium | reverse complement strand
GCGGGCGTAGCGGAATACATCGGTGTAGCGGCCGTGCTCGTCGCGTGGCGTGTGCGCGCCTATTGCGGCCGACAGGTCCTCGGCGCCCCAGGTGAGGCCGGCGAGGCGCGGGCTGCAATTGGGGTAGGTGGCGGTCGACAGCGTGCCGAGGCCGGTTTCGGTGACGATGGGTATGATCCTGATGCCGCCGTCGGGCAGGCCCGCCTCGATCTCGGCGACGCGCAGCCTGGTCGCGAGGTGCTGGACATCGGCGGCGCCCTGCGACTTCGGCAGGACGATGCCGTCCGGCCGGGCGGGGACGATCGCCGCGAGGTCGTCGTCGGCAAGGCCGGTCGAGAGGTCGTTGACCCTGACATAGACGAGCGGGCCGCCGGCGCGTCGCGAGCGAATGGCACTAGGCGCGAGGCGGCGAGCGAGCGGCTTGTTGTCGGGCGCGACGGAATCCTCGAGATCGACGATCACCACGTCGGCGCCCGCCGAAAATCCCTTCTCCAGCTTCCGTTCGGAGTCTCCGGGCACGAAGAGCAGCGAGCGCATCAGGAGGCCGTCTTCCTGATCATCGCCTGTCGGATGCATCTCGCCACCAGCACGCCGTTCTGGTTGAAGGCGCGATGCTCGAACTCGACGATGCCGCGGTCGGGCTTCGACTTCGACTCGCGCACGGAGAGAACCTCGGTTTCGACGCGGACGGTGTCGCCGTGGAAGAGGGGGGCAGGGAAGATCGTCTCGGTCATGCCGAGATTGGCGATGGTCGTCCCCAACGTGATGTCGTGGACGGAAATGCCGATCATCAGGCCGAGCGTGAAGAGCGAGTTGACCAGCGGCTTGCCCCATTCGGTCTTCGAAGCGAAGTCGAAGTCGATATGCAGCGGCTGCGGGTTCAGCGTCATCACGGAGAAGAACATGTTGTCGCTCTCGGTGACGGTCTTGGTCAGCCCGTGGCGGAAGACGTGGCCGACCTGGAACTCCTCTAGATAAAGCCCGGCCATCCGCGGTCCTCCTCAGCGTTACCGGAATAGGCGGCGAAGCCCGGTGCGGCAAGCCACCAGCAATTCGAGCCAGTTAACAGATATGGTGAACCAAACGTAAACCATTTCTGACTAGGGTCCGCATCGAAGGCCAAAAGGGGTTGGCTGGGGTTCGGTCGGGCGCAAGGCTTTGATGGTCGTTTCGCATTTCCTGAAATGGGTGAACACGGCAAAGGCGAACGAGCGGGCGGCCGCAGCCGCCGCGCTGGCGCGTGCCTATGTCGCCCACGACCTGCCCTTCGAGGACCGCTGCGCGGCTGAAGCCGCGCTGACGCTGCTCCTCGACGACCCCTCGGCCAAGGTGCGCAAGACGATGGCCGAAGCGCTGGCGTTGTCGCGCAACGCTCCGCCGCAGGTGATCAACGCGCTCGCATCCGACCAGCCGGAAGTGGCCTCGGTGGTGCTGGCGCGCTCGCCGCTGCTTTCCGATGCCGACCTGATGGAGCGGATATCGTCGGGCGGCCATGCGATACAGAAGCTGATCGCGGACCGGCCGTCTGTTTCGATGGAACTGGCGGCGGCGATCGCGGAGGCGGGCGAGGCGGACGCCTGCCGTACGCTGATCGCCAATGACGGCGCCGAGATCGCCGTGCTTTCCTTCCGCCGCATGGCGGAGCGCCACGGCCACGATGCCTTGCTGCGCGAGGCGTTGATCGCGGACCGGCGGCTGCCGGCCGACTGCCGCCACATGCTGCTGATCAAGCTCGGCGAAGCGTTGAAGGGTGCGCCTCTGGTGATGGCGCTGATCGGCGCCTCACGCGCCGAGCGCCTGATGAAGGACGCCTGCGTCAAGTCCTCGCTTACGCTGATCGACGGGACGCGTGCCGAGGACTACGCGGCGCTGATCGCGCATCTCAGGATACGTGGCGACCTGACGGCGAGCTTCCTCATCCGCGCGCTGGCGCATGGCAAGGTGGACTTCTTCGGCTCGGTGCTGGTCGCGCTGGCCGGGCAATCGGAGGAGCGGGTGCGCTCGCTGCTTGCGGCGGGCAGCGACGTCGCGCTGTCGGCGGTGTTCCGCAGGGCGGGGCTCTCCGAGACGGTGCACGGCATCCTGATCCGTGCGCTGAAAGTGTGGCGCGAGGTCGCCAACGGCAAGCGCGTCGCCGGGGCGCAGGAGGTTTCCTGGCAGATGCTCGGGGAAATCGGCGG
>DATDJN010000114.1:0-2727 GCA_036520515.1 Rhizobiaceae bacterium | reverse complement strand
CATCAGCAGGCGCAGCAGGGTGAGCCACCAGGGGCTCTGGTGCGGCGTCTCCTCCTTGCGCAGCACGCGCGCCAGGATCCTCAGCGGCGGGAAGACTTCCGTCTGCGGCTTCGGCGGAGTGAGCCTCAGCAGCCACCAGATCACAGGCAGGGCCAGCAGGCCCCAAAGAATGGCCGGGAAACCGAAGCTGAGCGGAAGCCAGCTCATGGGCGCACACCCGTTGCGTAGCCGCCGTCACCAGCCAACGCCATGTGGAGGCGCACCAGCGCCTCGGAGGCGAGGCGGTCGGTGTGGTTGACCGTGTAGCTCCAGCCGAGCCGCTTGCACCAGCGGACCATCTCCTCGCGGCGGGCGGAATAGGCGAGGCGGTAATCGTCGCGCACCGTTTCGGCGCGGCCGGCCGTCAGCCGCTCGCCGGTCTCGGGATCGGCGAACTCGGTGCGCCCTGCATAGGGGAAGACCTCCTCGGCGGGATCGGCCACTTCGATCAGATGGGCGCGCACGCCGTGGCGTGCGAGAACGTCGAGCCAGGCCATGATCTCGTCCGCCGGATCGAGGAAATCGCTGGCGAGGATGATATCGGAGAAGCGGCGGATGTTCGAGAGGTCGGGCCGGGCGGGCAGGTCCACCGCATGGGAGAGCTGGGAGGCCAGCCGCTCGGCGCCGTTGCGCGCGGTGAACGGGTCGGTCAGGCCCGGCCAGGCGATGCGCTCGCCGCTGCGCGACAGCAGCTCGGCCAGCGCAAGGATGAGCACCAGCGCGCGCGATTCCTTCGACACCGTCGCGCCGGTCGACTTGAAGAGCATCGAGGGCGAGGGATCGGACCACAGCCAGACAGTGTGGGCGGCCTCCCATTCGCGGTCGCGGACATAGGTGTGGTCGTCGCGGGCGGAGCGGCGCCAGTCTATGCGCGACATGGCGTCGCCTTCGACATAGGGCCGGAACTGCCAGAAATTCTCGCCGATGCCGCGCTTGCGGCGGCCGTGCCAGCCGCCGATGACGGTGTTGACGATGCGGCGCGCCTCGACCAGCAGGTCGGGCACGAGCGAGGCGCGCACGCGCCCGCGGGCGAGCGCGTCGCGTGTCGAGACGGGAGCGGAGACTTCGCCGATACGCGCCATCACACCTTTCCCGGCGAGAGGACGACCACCGTCACCCCTGCGCTTTGACCAGCCTGGCGATCACGTCGCGCACGGTCATGCCTTCGGCACGGGCGGCGAAGGTGAGCGCCATGCGGTGCTGCAGAACGGGCTCGGCGAGCGCGTGGATGTCGTCGATCGAGGGCGCGAGGCGGCCGTCATAAAGGGCGCGGGCGCGGGCGCAGAGCGTGAGCGCCTGGGATGCGCGCGGGCCGGGACCCCAGGCGATGGTCTTGTCGGTCTCGGCCTCGCCCTGGCCGGGACGCGCGGAACGCACCAGCCTGAGGATCGCCTCGACGACGCTTTCGGGGACCGGCATGCGTCGGATAAGCGTCTGGATCTCCTTGAGCCTCGTCGGGTTGAGCACGTTCTCGGCCCTGGATTCCTCGACGCCGGTGGTCTCGATCAGGATGCGCCGCTCGGCGTCGATCTCCGGATAGAGGATGTCGATCTGCATCAGGAAGCGGTCGAGCTGCGCCTCGGGGAGCGGGTAGGTGCCTTCCTGCTCGAGCGGGTTCTGGGTGGCGAGCACATGGAAGGGCGTCGGCAGGTCGTGGCGGTCGCCGGCGACGGTGACGTGATACTCCTGCATCGACTGCAGGAGCGCCGACTGCGTGCGCGGGCTGGCGCGGTTGATCTCGTCGGCCATGAGGAGCTGCGCGAAGATCGGGCCGGAGATGAAGCGGAAGGAGCGCTTGCCATGATCGTCCTGCTCCATCACCTCGGAGCCGAGGATGTCGGAGGGCATGAGGTCTGGCGTGAACTGGATGCGGCGGGCGTCGAGGCCAAGCACGATGCCCAGCGTCTCGACCAGCTTGGTCTTGGCGAGGCCAGGAACGCCGACCAGGAGCGCGTGTCCGCCGGCGAGCAGGGCGACCAGCGTGCGTTCGACGACGCTCTCCTGGCCGAAGATGACCTTGCCGACGCCCTGCCTGATGCGCGAGATGTCGGCCAGCGCCTTCTCGGCCTCGGCGACCATTTCCTGCTCGCTGAGCGGGGTCTGCTTGATCATGATGCTCATGCGGAACTCCTTGATCCGGTCCTGCGATCCGTGTTCTGGACCGTTCGGCATGCCGGGCGGTCGGCGCGGCGACCCATGCACATTGCAGTGCACCTAAGCTGAACTTAAATCACCGCCCACGGCTGACAAGCGGAACAACAGTGACTATTTCGTGACCATGGCCGATCAGAACAATTCCAGCGAAACCCGTCTCGCAGCGGCTGCGGACACTGCGGGGTTGTCCGCTCTCATCTCCCGCGCGACCCGCGCCGGCAAGGGCCTGCCGCCGGTCGAGAAGTGGAATCCGGACTTCTGCGGCGACCTCGACATGGAGATCAGGCCCGACGGCACCTGGTTCTATCTCGGCACGCCGATCGGCCGCATGCCCCTCGTCCAACTCTTCTCCACCGTGCTGCGCAAGGACGCCGACGGCAAGACCTATCTGGTGACGCCGGTCGAGAAGGTGGGGATAAGGGTGGCCGATGCGCCTTTCGTGGCCGTCGAGATGGACGTTTCCGGGGAGGGCGACGGGCAGGTGATCACCTTCCGCACCAATGTCGGCGATGTCGTCGAGGCCGGGCCGGACCA
>DATDJN010000113.1:0-18770 GCA_036520515.1 Rhizobiaceae bacterium | reverse complement strand
AGGACATGCTCGTTGCCTTCCGGAGCCGGGCCGTAATCCATGCTCTTCAATACGTCCTTGATGTGGACCATCTGTCGCCCCTCAGGCCATCGGATGACGATAGGCGGCCGAGTAGCGGCCGGTTACGAAATGCTCGAGCTGGCGCTCGATGTCGGCGAGCAGCGAGCTCGCGCCGAGGCGGAAGAGTTCCGGCTCCAGCCAAGGCCGGCCGAGCTCCTCCTTCATCAGGATCAGCCAGTTCATCGCATCCTTGGCGGTCTTCAGCCCGCCGGCCGGCTTGAAGCCGATGCGGTAGCCGGTCTGGTCGAGATAGTCGCGCAGCGCGCGGATCATCACGAGGCTGACGGGCAGCGTCGCGTTGACGTCCTCCTTGCCGGTCGAGGTCTTGATGAAATCCGCCCCGGCCTGCATCGAGACCATGGAGGCCTTGTAGACATTGCGCAGCGTCTTCAGGTCGCCGGTCGCGAGGATCGCCTTGAGATGGGCCTCGCCGCAGGCCTCGCGCATGGCGGCGACCTCGTCGTAGAGCGCCTGCCACTCCTGGTCGAAGACCAGCGCACGGTTGATGACGATGTCGATTTCGCCGGCCCCCTCGCCGACCGCGTATTTGATTTCGGCAAGGCGCTGCGGCAGCGGCGTCAGGCCTGTCGGAAAGCCCGTGGCGACGGAGGCCACCGGGATGCCAGAGCCGCGCAGCGCCTTGACGGCGGCGGGAACCATGGTCGGATAGACGCAGACGGCGCCGACAGTCGGCGGATCGTCTTCCAGGCCGAGCCCCTTCAGCAGCGCCTCGCTCAGCGGCCGCTTCGCCTTGGCACAGAGGCGCTGCACGCGCGCCGGCGTATCGTCGCCGGCGAGCGTGGTGAGGTCGATGCAGGTCAGCGCCTTCACCAGCCAGGCGGCCTGGTATTCCTTCTTCACGCTGCGGCGCGCCGGCAGCGTGGCCGCACGCCGCTCGACCGCGGAAAGGTTGACCTGGACCGATTCGAAGGCCTCGGGAGCGAGCGCCATGCCGGGGTTGCGCTGGGAATTGCGCAGTATCTCCGGCTCGGCCAGGGCCACTGCTGTCGTGTGCATGGTGGGTCCTCCGCTGGGGCGCTTGACCATGTCGGTCGCGCTTCATAATGTTAAATGCGTAACATTATGTTCTATTCGTTTCATATTGACGTTGCGTCTGTCAAGGGCGCATCTAGCGCAAAGCGCCTGCCAGCCCAGGGCGGATCATAGCACCGGAGTGGCCTTTTGAGCAGGACTGGACTGAGGGAAGACCGGCTCGAACGCATCGGCGCCATGCTTGCCGGGCAGAGCCATCTGAAGCTCGCCGCCATCGCCGCCGACCTCGGCGTCTCGGAGATGACGATCCGCCGCGACGTGACGGAGTCGGGCGGACGCTTCGCGTGCCTCGGCGGCCATGTGATCGGCGCCCACAACGACGTCGCCGGCGACTACGTGCTCGAGAAGGAACACGACCAGCACGCCGCCGCCAAGCTCGCCGCCTGCGCCAAGGCGGCGAGGCTGATCGAAGAAGACGACACGATCTTCATCGACTGCGGCACGACCACGCCGCGCCTCGCCGCCCTGCTCCCTGCGGAGATGCGGCTGACGGCGATCTGCTATTCGCTCAACGTCGCCGAGATCCTGAGCCGTCGCCAGAACACGCGGCTGATCCTGCTTGGCGGGCTGTTCCATCCAGCCGCGGCTTCCTTTTCCGGCGAGCCGGCGCTGGAGCAGTTACGGCGTCTCAGCATCAACAAGGCGTTCATCTCGGCCGGCGGCGTGCACGAGACGCGCGGCGTCACCTGTTCGCATTTCCACGAGGTGCCGGTTAAGCAGGCGGCGATCGAGCGCGCGGTGGACTCGTATCTGGTCGTCGACGCAAGCAAGTTCGGCAAGGTGCGCGCCGCGCATTTCGCCGAAACAGGCGCATTCGCCTCGATCGTCTCGGACCAGGACTGACCTGGCCGTGGCCTTGCGCTGTTTTGCAAGTATCGCCCATCACCGATAGCTTCCTGCAATTGCCGGCACAGGCCCATTTCTGCTGTTGACGCGTCACGTTTGGTTATATTCAATCAAATATAACCAAACGCCGGTTTGTCGGCATCCGGACGCGTGTGGCCAAGGGAGAGCTCGATGCGCAAGAGATGGATCGGAAAAGGACCTGCAATCGCCGTCGGCTGCGTCGCGGCCATGCTGCTGGCGGCCGCACCCGGCGCCGTCGCGCAGGAGAAGGTCATGGTCTTCGCCGCCGCCAGCCTGAAGAACGCGCTCGATGCCGTGAATGCGGCCTGCGCAGCGGATGTCGGCGGAGCCGCAACTGTTTCCTACGCGGCGAGCTCGGCGCTGGCCAAGCAGATCGAGCAAGGCGCGCCGGCTGACGTCTTCATGTCGGCCGACCTCGACTGGATGAAATATCTTTCCGACAAGAGCCTGATCAAGGCCGATACCGAGACGAAACTGCTCGGCAATCGGATCGTGCTCGTCGCGCCGGCGGACTCCAAGGCGGAAGCCAACATCCAAAAGGGCTTCGATCTCGTCGGCCTACTCGGCGACGGCAGGCTCGCGATGGGTGACGTGAAAGCCGTTCCTGCCGGGAAATACGGCAAGGCGGCGCTGGAGGCGCTCGGCGTCTGGGGTTCGCTCGATGGCAAGGTGGCGCAGGCGGAGAACGTTCGCGCCGCGTTGAAGCTCGTGTCGACCGGAGAGGCTCCGCTCGGCATCGTGTACCAGACCGATGCCAACGCGGAAAAGGGCGTGAAGGTCGTGGGCGTCTTCCCCGAGGACAGCCATCCGCCGATCGTCTATCCCGTCGCCCAGACCGTCGCCTCGAAGAATGCCAAGACGCGGGCATTCCTGAAATGCCTGCAATCGGCCAGGGCGAAGGAACTTTTCGAGGCACAGGGCTTCACGGTTCTCGCGCCCCCCGCCTCGAACTAGGATCAGATCTCACGCATGCAATGGCTGCTGGACCTCACTCCCGACGAATGGAATGCGGTCCGGCTATCCATCAAGGTCGCCACGGTGGCGATGCTCTTCAGCCTGCCGCCCGGCATCCTGATAGCGCTGCTGCTGGCGCGCGGGAAATTCTGGGGCAAGTCCGTGCTGAACGGACTTGTCCATTTGCCGCTGATCCTGCCGCCGGTGGTGACGGGCTACCTGCTGCTCCTCACCTTCGGCAAGCGCGGCCCGGTCGGCGCCTTCCTCGACCAGCATTTCGGCATCGTCTTCTCCTTCCGCTGGACAGGCGCGGCGCTCGCCTGCGGCGTCATGGCCTTCCCGCTCCTGGTGCGCGCCATCCGCCTGTCGATCGAAGCGGTGGACCGCCGGCTGGAGGCCGCGGCCGGCACGCTCGGCGCAAACCCGGCATGGGTCTTCGGCACGATCACGCTGCCGCTCATACTGCCCGGCATCATCGCCGGCATGATCCTCTGCTTCGCCAAGGCGATGGGCGAGTTCGGCGCCACCATCACCTTCGTGTCGAACATCCCCGGCGAGACGCAGACGCTGCCCTCGGCGATCTACACATTCACCCAGGTGCCCGGCGGCGACGAAGGCGCGCTGCGCCTCACCATCATCTCGATCATCATCGCCATGGCGGCGCTGGTCGCCTCGGAGGTAATGGCGCGCCGCGTCGGCAGGAGGCTCGACGTCGAATGAGCCTTTCGGTCGACATCCGTCACCGCCTCGGTGCTTTCTCGCTCGACGCAGCCTTCGAGACGCGCGGACGGCTGACGGCGCTGTTCGGGCCGTCGGGTTCCGGCAAGACGTCGCTGGTGAATTTGATCGGCGGGCTGCTTCGCCCGGACAGCGGGAAGATCGTCGCGGATGGCCGCGTGCTGGTGGATACGGCCGCAGGCGTCTTCGTCCCCAAGCACAAGCGCCGCATCGGCTACGTGTTCCAGGACGCGCGGCTCTTCCCCCACATGACTGTGGTGCAGAATTTGCGTTTCGGACGCTTCTTCACGCCCGCCGCCGAGCGCTACGCAGCATGGGACAGCGTCATCGACCTGCTCGGCATCGGCCACCTGCTCGACCGCAAGCCGAACTCGCTGTCCGGCGGCGAGAAGCAGCGCGTGGCCATCGGCCGCGCCTTGCTCGCCAGCCCGAAACTCATCCTGATGGACGAGCCGCTTGCCTCGCTCGACGACCGACGCAAGGCCGAGATCATGCCCTACATCGAGCGGCTGCGCGACGAAACCGGGATCCCGATCGTCTATGTCAGCCACTCGGTCGCCGAAGTGGCGCGGCTGGCTACCGACATGGTCGTGCTCGACGAAGGCCGCGTCGCCGCAGCGGGACCGACATCGCAGATCCTGCAGCGCCTGGACCTCCTGCCCGAAGAGGAGCGCGGAGAAGGCGGCGCGGTGCTCGACATGCGGGTCACCGCCCGTGACGAAGCATTCGGGATGTCGACGCTGGCGTCGGCTGTGGGGGAGATCCACGTGGCGGGGCTCGACGCTGCGCCGGGCGCGACGGTTCGCGTACGCATCCGCGCGCGCGACGTCATCGTCGCGACCGAAAGACCGCGCGGCATCAGCGCCCTCAACATCCTGCCCGGCCGCATCGCCGGAGTCGCCTTCGGGAACGGCCATTTCGCCGATGTGTCGATCGATTGCAGCGGCGAGACCATTTCCGCGCGCATCACCAGGCAGTCGGCCGAGATGCTTGGCCTCGCGCCGGACCTGCCGGTTTTTGCCGTCGTCAAGTCGGTCACCTTCGACCGGGCCAACACGGCGCCCGCTGCCGGGAGCGACGCATCGCATGAGACAATGGGCAATGAGGTCGGCTAGGATGGCCGGCCGGCGCAATCGGGGCGGGACGAGAGCCAGCAGGAAGAATGCAGGACAGATGCCATCGCTCAGCCTGAGGGTAAATCTCGACCCGGACGGTCGGATCGGACCGGGCAAGATCGAACTATTGGAGCAGATCGCCGCCTCCGGCTCGATCTCGGCCGCCGCACGGAACATGGACATGTCCTACAAGCGCGCCTGGGACCTCGTCGAGGAGATGAACAAGCTTTTCGGCAAGCCGGTGGTGTCGGCGCAGACCGGCGGCAGGAAGGGCGGCGGCGCCGAGCTCACGCAAGCCGGCCTTGCCATCGTCAGCCGCTTCCGTGCGATCGAGCGCGCGGCCGAATCGGCTGCGCGGCAGCACTTGGCGGCATTGCAGGCCGAAATCGTCGCGGCCTGAGCCGCCAAGGTCGGGGCTGAAAAACAAAGAACCCGCCGGTAGGTCCGGCGGGTTCTGATGGGCGGCCAGCGTTCGGGAGGGGAGGAGAACGCCGGCCTAGTCGACGGCCGGGAGGGAAGCCGCCGAAATCTCTTTGTTAGCGGGCGCCGCGGGCGATGCCGTGGATTTCGGCGCGGGTGATGCCCAGATCGTTGAGCTCACGGTTAGACAGGCGGCTCAACTCGTTGACGGTCTCGCGGTAGCGGCGCCAATTGCGGAAGTTGCGGATCAGGTTCATTTCAGTTCTCTTTCTCAGCGTCTTTGGGCTGTTCTCGTTGCAGGGCTGAGATAGGGACCGTCGGCTGCACAATAAATGGACGCTTTTGCATAGCATTTATGCAACCGCCGCATAGCCGGTTAACCAGTTTCGCGCGCGTCGTGCAGGTCAGGGCTTGGATGCAGCGACGCCGGGGAAGCCGCCTGGGGTCCGGCTGATTTCCGATGCCGCGAACGCCACCAGCCTTGCTGGGTCCTGGGTTGCGTCGAGGGTCAACGCACCCTCGTCGGGCGTCGGCGGTTCGAGTGCCGCAAACTGGCTGTCGATAAGGCTTGCCGGCATGAAATGGCCCTTGCGGGCGGCCACCCTGGCGGCCGCGGCGTCGCGTCCGATTTCCAGGTAGACAAACCTCATGCCCCGGCTCGCCAGCCTCAGCCGGTCCCGGTAGACCCGCTTCAGCGCGGAACATGCCACCACCAGCGTTTCGCCTTGCCGCTCCGCCTCGCTGATCTCCGTGGCGATCGCGTCGAGCCAGCCCCAGCGGTCCTCGTCGCGCAAGGGCAGACCGGCCGACATGCGGCTGATGTTCTCCGGCGGATGGAAACGGTCGCCTTCGGCGAAGCGGCCGCCCAGCGCTTCGGCAAGCCGCGAACCGACTACGGTCTTGCCGGAGCCCGAGACCCCCATGACCACGACGACGACTGCGCGCCGGGCATCCTTGCCTGATATGTCCTGATCCATGCGGCCGTCACCGGCTCGCCGGCGCGCGGCCGTAGAGCAGCAGCATGGCGACGATGACGACGCCATAGATGATCTGGCGCCCTGCCTCGGGCATCTGCATGACCGAGAGGATCGATTGCAAGAGCGTGATCAGGATGACGCCGGCCACGGTGCCGAGATAGGAGCCACGGCCGCCGAGGATGGAGGTGCCGCCGAGCACGACCGCCGCGATAGCCGGCAGCAGGTAGGGATCGCCCATGGACTGGGCCGCCTTGGAGGCATAGCCGGCAAGCAGCACGCCGCCGAACGCCGACAGCCCGCCAGAGACGGCGAAGGCGATCATGACGATGCGGCGCGTGTCGACGCCGGAGAGATAGGCCGCGCGCTCGCGGTTGCCGATGGCGTAGACCGAGCGGCCGAAGGTGGTGCGGGTGAGTATGAACACGGTCGCCGCGCCTATGATCGCCCACACGATCACGGCGTTCGGCACGGCCGGTATCAGCGAGCCGGTGGCCAGCCAGCGCATCGCTTCGGACGCGGAATCCTGCGGCGAGAAGCCGCCCGTGTAGACGACCATCAGCCCCTGGGCGACGGCGTTGGTGGCGAGCGTTATGATCATCGACGGGATGCGCAGATAGGCGACGCCGACGCCGTTCACCAGCCCGATCGCCATGCCGCAAAGTATGCCGAAGGGAATGGCGAGCACGACGCCGGCGGGGCCGAATGCCGCCGCCGCCGAAGCCATCATCGCGCCGGTCGCCACCGTCCACGGTATGGACAGGTCGATCTGCCCGAGCAGGATGACCAGCATCATGCCGGTCGCGATCACGCCGAGGAAGGATGCGACCTTGAGCTGCTGCAGAAGGTATTCGGGCGACAGGAAGCTGGTCGAATAGAGGCTGCCGAAGACGAGCAGCGCGATGATGCAGGCAAACGACGTCGCCACCGCGGGATCGACCTTGCGCAGGAATTTCGGCATGCGGCTCGGGGCGTCGCCGGCGGTCGTCGTGTCGCTCATCCGAACCACTCCAGACGGTTCTTGACGCGGAAGAGCGCGAAGGCGCCGAGGCTGACGGCGAGAAGCAGCACGACGCCCTGGAAGAGCGGCTGCCACAACGGATCGAAGTCGAAGACGAACAGTAGGTCGCCGATGGTGCGGAAGGCGAAGGCTCCGAAGATGGCGCCAATGGCGCTGCCGCGCCCGCCGAACAGCGAGACGCCGCCGAGCACCACCGCGGCGATGGAGAACAGCGTATAGGCGTTGCCGCTCGCGAAGGCTGCCTCGCCCGTATAGGTGAAGAAGGTGAGGAACAGCCCGCCCATCGACGCCAGCAGCCCGGCCAGCGTGTAGGCGAGGAACTTGCCGCGCTTGATCGGCACGCCGGACATGTAGGCGGCAACCTCCGACGATCCCGCCGCATAGGCCGCGCGACCGTAGACCGAGCGGCGGAACGGTATCCAGACGATGAGGACGACGGCCACCAGCGCGACGAGACTCGACGGGATGACGCCGAAGAGCCGTCCGGTGAGCGCGTCGGCGAGGTCCTCGTTGACCGAGCCGCCGGGATAGGGCCTGAGCAACAGCGCAATGCCGAAATAGACCGAGCCTGTCGCTATCGTCGCCACGATCGGCTGCAGGCGGCCATAGATCACGATGGCCCCGTTGAGCGCACCGCAGAGGATGCCGACCAGAAGCACCGCGATCACGCCGAGCGTCGTTTCAAGCGGCGAGCCCACGACGATCCAGGACGCCAGGCAGTTGGTGAGCAGGAAGATCATGCCGACCGACAGGTCGATGCCGGCGGTGATGACGACCAGCGTCTGCGCCATCGCCACGAAGGCGAGCAGCACGCCCTTGTTGGAGGCCGTCTGCACGACATTGGCCGTGAAGCCCGCCGGATGGTTCGCCGTGTAGATGACGAACATCGCGACAAAGATGCCGAGCGCCAGCAGCGTGCCCTTCTGCTCGGCGAACCAGTAGCGCCATTCGGTCATGCGTTCGTCCTCGCCATCCTGGCGGCCTCGGCGGCGCCGATGTTCAATGCGCTGGCGATCAGCGCATGCTCGGTGATCTCCGCGCCGACCAGCTCGCGCTTGATCGCGCCGTCATAGAGCACCAGCACGCGGTCGCAGCAGCCTATCAGCTCGTCATAATCGGTCGAATAGAAGACGATCGCGGCGCCCTGATCCGCGAGGCGGCGAAGAAGCTGGTAGATCTCCTGCTTGGTGCCGACGTCGATGCCTCGCGTCGGGTCGTTGAGCAGGATGATGCGCGGATGCCGCATCAGCCATTTGGCGATGACCACCTTCTGCTGGTTGCCTCCCGACAGCGCGCCGACGGGGATCTCCAGTCCCGCCGTGCGGATGGCCAGCAGCTTCACCATCTCCTCGAGAAGCCTGTCCTCGGCTTCGCGGTCGATGATGCCGCGTTTCGACACCATGTCCATGGCGGCGAAGGCGAGGTTCTCGCGCACCGTCATCGGCAGCATCAGGCCCTCGGTCTTGCGATCCTCCGGGATCAGCGCCATGCCGATCCTTTGCGAGCTGGCATGCGCCGGGCTGCCGAGCCTGACCGGCTGGCCGTCGACGAGCACTTCTCCGGTGCAGCCGCGCAGCACGCCGAAGAGCGCGAGCAGCAACTCGCGCTGCCCCTGCCCGTCGAGCCCACCGAGCCCGATCACCTCGCCCGGCCGCACCATCAGGTTGATATCGGTCAGCCGATCGGTCCAGCCGAGGCTCCTGCATTCGAGGATCGGGGCGACGCCGGTTTTCGCCGGCGGCTTGGGTGGAAAGACGTTCTGGTATTCGCGGCCGATCATCAGCTCGATCACCTCGGTGTCGGACTTGGCGCCTGCCTTGTAGGTCGCGATCTTGCGGCCGTTGCGGAAGACGGTACAGTCGTCCGCGAGCTCGGCGATCTCGTGCATGCGGTGCGAGATGTAGAGCAGCGCCAGCCCTTCGGAACGCAGGCGCTTCAGCACCTCGAAGACCTTGGAGACGTCGGCTGCGGTCAGCGCCGAGGTCGCCTCGTCGAGGATCAGGATGCGCGGCTTGCGCGCCAGCGCCTTGGCGATCTCGACCATCTGGCGGCGCGACAATGGCAAGTCCTTGACCAGCGCGGACGGATGGATATCGGAAGCGCCGGCGCGTGACAGCGCCTCCTCGGCGATCCTGCGCTGCGCCTTGCGGTCGATCATGCCGAATTTCTTTGGCGGATCGGAAATGACGACGTTGTCGGCGACGCTGAGTTCGGGGATCAGCGACAGCTCCTGGAAGATGCAGACGATGCCGGCCCTTTTGGCTTCGGCGGGCGAGGCAAAGCTCACCTCATGCCCGTCGAGGACCATGCGGCCCTGGTCAGGAGCGACGACGCCCGACATGACCTTGATCAGCGTCGACTTGCCGGCGCCGTTCTCGCCGAGGATCGCATGGATGCGGCCGGCGTGGACGGAAAGCTCCGCATCCTCGAGCGCGCGCACGCCGCCATAGCGCTTGGAGATGCCCTCCATGCGAAAGAGCGGCGCCGTCTCCTGTGGAGCCGTTTCCATGAACCTCCCCGTTCTTCCAGGCATCCGGCGCCGCGGAAACCGCGGCGCCGGCGACTTCACGCCAGATTACTGGTTTTCCTTGGTCTGGCCCATGATTTCCTGCGCGCTGAAATTGATGCCACAGGTCGGGAAGGAGTTGCCGACGAAGAAGTTGTCGGACTCCTCCGGGAAGAAGTCCTGGCCTTCCTTGAAGTCAGGGTCCGACACGATGGCGAGCGGCAGCTTCACCGTCTGCGGGATGACCTCTCCTTCGAGCGCCGCGATCGCCGTCTTGACGGCGACCGCCACCTGCGCCGGGCCCGAGCCGGCCGAGGTGCACTTCAGCCCTTCGCCGGAGAACTTCGCACAGAACTTGCGGAACCCGTTCTCCGTCTCGCCGCCGAACGGCACGAAGGGGTGCTTCGCGTCGATCATCGCCTGCACGACGCCGGTGTCGCCGCCCTGCGCGGTGATGCCGTCGAACTTCTTGTGGACGGCGATCGCGTCGGCGGTCGCCTTCTGCGCGGTCGGGTCGTCCCACTTGCCGAGCACTTCGACGACGTCCCACTTCTTGCCGGAAGCGAGGAGCGTCTCGTGGATGCCGTTGTGGCGATCGGTGTCGACCGATGTGCCGGCAACGCCGCGCACTTCGAGGATCTTGCCGCCCTCGGGCAGGTGCTTGACCAGCCAGTCGGCCCACAGCACGCCGAGGCCCTTCTGGTCGACGTTGACGTTGATGGCGTCCTCGGTGTCGAGGATGTTGTCGAAGGCGACGAGTACGACGCCGGCATCCTTGGCGCGCTTGATGACCGGCGCGAAGGCTGTCGGGTTCTGCGCGTTGACCACGATCGCGTCGTAGCCGGAATCGATGAAGTTGTTGATCGCGGAGATCTGCGCCGGCACGTCCTCGCCGGTCGACACCACCTTGAATTCCCTGAGCTTGGCGGCGACTTCAGGCTGCGCCGCATAGGCCTTTGCCGTCTGGATCATCTGGATGCGCCAGGTGTTGGCGATGTAGCCGTTGGCCAGCGCTATCCGGTACGGGCCTTCCTTCTTCGGGAACTTGAAGAACTTCGTCTCCGGCGTCCATGCCGCGAAGCATTCCGGATCGGCGGCCGGGCCGCTGACGATCTCGGGCTCGGCCATGGCCGCCGTCGAAAGCAGGGTCATGGCTGTGGCGGCGATGACGCCGCCAAGAAGCGACTTGATCATGGTATTCCTCCCGTTTGCAGTTCTGGCTCCCACCGAAACGGTGGCTCCCAGCCTCTCAGCGTGGTGCCGGCCACGCCGCCGGCGGCCGCCTGGCCGCAGTCAACCTCCCGTCCGCTCGCTCCTCCAGCGATCGAACCCAAATATGGTAGCGCTACCCAGAATAGGCTGTAAAGCGAGATTCCGTTGGGTAACCCCTATGCGCCATCAGTTCCGGCTTCGGTTGGTACTCTCTCGGCGCATCAGCTCGAAACCCAGGTCTGCAACGCGGTTTTCCGGCCGCGATCCGGCGATCGCAGCGCGCGCCATCAGCACCGCCTGGCGGCCGATCTCATAGCGGGGCGTCCTGACGCTGGTGACCGAGGGAAACGCCACCTGCATCATGTCGAGATCGTTGAAGCCGGAAATGCCGATCGCCTGGGGCACGGCGATAGAGGCGCGATGGCATTCGAACAGGACGCCGAGCGCGATGTCGTCATTGTTGCAGAAGACGCCGTCGAGCGACGGCATCTTCGCCAGCGCGTCGCGGAAGAGGTCGCGGCCGAGGGTGACGCTGGACGGCACCGGCGTCGTCGTGACCAATCGCGGATCGAAGAGCCCGGCCGCCTCCATCGCGGCGCGATAGCCGGCGAGCCGGCGCTGCGAGCGGGGGTCCATGCGGGCGCCGAGGAAGCCGATCTTCCTGTAGCCGGCCTCGATCATGTGGTTCACGGCCGTGCGTCCCCCCTCGAAATGCGAGAAGCCGACCATCATGTCGATCGGGTCGGGGGCGGTCTCCATGATCTGTACGACCGGGCAGCCGGCGGTTTCGAGCAGCTTTCGGGCCGTCGCCGTCTGGTCGATGCCTGAAACGATAAGGGCCGCCGGACGCTGGCTGAGGAACACCTGCAGCAGCCGCTCCTCCTCGAGGCCGGAATAGTGCGTGTTGCCGAGCTGGACGCGGAAGGAGCTGTCCGACAGGCTGTCATAGATGCCGCGCACGACCTCGGCGAAGACATTGTTGGTAAGCGACGGCACGAGCACGCCGAACACCTCGGCGCGCGCCGAGGCCAGCGCTCGGGCATTGGGGTCGGGCACATAGCCGAGTTCGTCGACGGCCTGCTGGATCTGCTGGCGCAGGCTCTCCGACACGCGCTCCGGTTCGCGCAGAGCGCGCGAGACGGTGATGGCGCCGACGCCGGCGAGCTTCGCCACGTCGGCGATGGTCGGGCGGCCGCCGCCGCGGCGTGCGCGCGGCTTCATTTGTGCTCGGCCCTCCAGGAGCCGTCCCAGTCCGCCGGCGGCGGCGCCACCTGATAGGCGTCGAGCCGCTGCTCGTATTCGGCGTAGAGTTTGGCGAGCTGCGCCGGGGCTCTCTTCCTGAGCAAGGCGAGCTCCTCGGCCGCATCGGCAAAACGCATGGAGCGATAGCAGGCGAGGAAGCGGTCGTGCAGGCGCTTCAACTCCAGGAAATCCTCCTCCTGCGCCCGCTCCCGGCCGCCGAGCAGCGTGAACACCAGCGTCGCCTCGTCGCGTCCGACGACCATGACCTTGTCGACCTCCAGCATGGCCAGTCCCTCCACTTCACCGGCCGTGCTCTCGGCAACCAGGTTGGAGAGCCCGTAATGCTTGGTCAGCCCTTCGATGCGCGAGCCGACATTGACGCTGTCGCCGATCGCCGAATAGTCGAAACGCTGGCGAGAGCCAAGATTGCCGACGCAGCAGACGCCGCTGTTCAGGCCGACGCCGATCTTGACCGGGCGCTCCAGCGTCGCGTTCAGCTTTTCCAGTGCGTCGAGCATGGCGAGCACGCTCTCGCAGGCGCGCTGGCGATGCTGCGCCACGTCCAGCGGCGCGTTCCAGAAGGCCATGATGGCGTCGCCGATGTATTTGTCGATGGTGGCGCCGTTCTCCATCAGCACGTTGGTCATCGGCGTCAGGAAATTGTTCAGGAAAACGGTGAGCTCGGTCGGCTCCATCGTCTCGGATATCGAGGTGAAGGAGCGGATGTCGCAGAACAGGATGGTGAGTTCGCGATTTTCGCCGCCCAGCACCAGCGCATCCGGATTCTCGACCAGCTGCTCCACCATCGCCGGCGAGAGGTAGTGGCTGAAGGCGCTGCGTATGTAGCGGCTTTCGCTTTCGCTGAGCAGAAGCCTGACGCCCGAGGCGACGCCATAGGCCAGAAGCGTCGTCTGGGCCGGCAGGATAGGCGACAGAAGCAGGTCGTGACTGGAGAAGGCGAACCAGCCGACGCCGACGCTGATCGCAAGGGCCGCCGCCGCGACGACCGCGTTGGCGAAGGTCGACAGCCAGGGCAGGAAGGCGAGCACGAGGAGGCCGAGGCCGACCGCCATTACGATCTCGAAGCCGACCGCCCAATCGGGCCTGGTGAGGAATTTCGCGTTGACGATCTGGTCGATGATCTCGGCATGCACCTGCACCCCCGGGAAGGCCGCCGAAAGCGGCGTCGCGACGAGATCGCGCAGGCCGACCGCCGAGGTGCCGACGAGCACGATGCGCCCCTGTATCTGGGCGGAGAGCTCGGGATCGGGGTCGCCGAGCAGGCGGTGGACGGGAATCAGCGGTGACGTCGGTTCGCGCGTGTAATGCACCCAGATGCGGCCGTCCGGCCCGGTCGGGACCTCGAACTCGCCGACTTTCAGCGCCGTCATGCCGGGCTGTCCCGTATCGAACTCGCCCGAGGCGCCCGTGCTCCGGATGACCAGGGTGGAAGCACCCTGCGCCACCCTCAGCGCCTCGATCGACAGCCCGGGATAGAGGTTCTCACCCTGGCGGGAGACAAGCGGAATCTGGCGCACCACGCCGTCCTCCTGGCGCGGGAAGGAAAAAACGCCGAGGCCGGGCGCTGCTTCGTCGAGAAGGGTGAGATTGCGCACCGCGCCTGGAAAGGATGGCAAATAGGCAGCCGGGTTTTCCCCGGCGAAGGCGAAGCCGGCTCTCGGCGGCGGAGCCGGTGTGTCGAGTCCTTCCGACAGCACGAGGCCCGTCACCACCGGCGCCCTGGCGACGCTCGCGGCGAGGATGCGGTCGTGGTCGAGTTCGGTCGCCGAGCCAGGCTGGGTGATCTGAAAGCCCTGGCTCTCCAGCTGGGCGACGGCCAGCGCGGGCGAGGTCCGGTCCGGCTCTGACAGGATGACGTCGAGGCCGATCGCGGCCGCGCCTTCAGCGGCCAGCCGGTCGATGACGGAGGCGAGCACGGTTCGCGGCCACGGCCACTGGCCGAGCCGGCGGATGCTCTCGTCATCGATGTCGACCACGGCGACCGCGCTCTCCGTCGCCTCGCGCGGCTTGAGCTTCTGGTAGGTGTCGAAGACCAGCGCGTTCAGCCGATCGAGGGGGCTGAAGGGGGAATAGGCGGCAGCGATCACCAGCGCGATGACGAGCACGCCGGTCGACCAGATGGCCAGGTAGCGCCGACGCCGGGCAAGGTACAACAGTCGTGTCAGGAAGGCCCGCATTCACTACCCCTCAATGCGCGCCTAGAGTTGCCGCGCCGTGGAGAGGAAGCAAGGGGGCGGCGACGCTTTCCCTCGATGGGGCGCCTTTCATCGTTGCCACGTCCACCTTCGCAATCTGGCATTTGCCCGCAGCTGGCGAAACAATCCCGAAACATGCGCCCGGGGATGCGCGGCATCGCGCCGATACAGCGCCCCCTTATAAAGGGCTCCATGAAAAGCCGGCCCTGCCATGCGGCGCGCCGTGTGGCCCATACAACCGATAATGGAACGACTGCCATGCACGGCAAAAGCTCGAAATTCGCGTCCACGGTGCTGTCGGCGCTGCTATACGCGCAAGGCCTGCTCGGCCTGGCCGGCGTCACGCTGGTCCTCATCAAGGACCGCATCCAGGTCGATACCGTCATCGCCATGAACGCCGCGTCCCAGGACGCGGACGTGCGTTAGCCTGAGTGGACGCCAGCCACGCTTCAGCGCTGCCCCGGGTCCCACGCCGAGCGTGGCGGGTCGAAGCGATAGCCGGCGCCGCGGATGGTCGCGATGCTTTCCGTGTCGAGCTTGCGCCTGAGGCGCACGATGCGGGAATCGATCGACCTGTCGAAGGCCTCGGCGCTCTCCGCGGGCGCCGCAGCCATGATGTCGTCGCGGGTCAGTACCTTGCGCGGATTGGCGAGGAAGAGCCTGAGCAGGGCAACCTGTCCGGGCGAAAGCTGCTCCTCGCTGCCCGACCGGTGCATCACCAGCGCTGCCTTGAGGTCGACCGTGGCGTTCTCCAGGACGATCAGTTCGCGCTGGGTCTTGCCGCGACGCCCGACGATGCCGCCGATGCGCGCGGCGAGTTCGCGCCAGACCACGGGGCTTGCCACTATGTCGGCCGCGCCGAGTTCCAGCGCCAGCACCTTCTCGATGAGATCGGAGCGGCCGCTGAGCATGACGAAGCTCGGCCCGGCCTCGCCGGCATGGCGGCGCAGCAGGTCGAACCCCAGGCTGGCGGGATAGTTCTCGCCAACCACCGCGACATCGACGCCGCCGCCCGAAAGCAGCGACTCTACCATCCAATCCTCGTCCGCCTCGCGCACCTCGTAGCCGCGGCGCTCGAGATAGTCGGCAAGGCTGTCGTCAGGATCCTGCGACAGACAGATAAGCGCGATGACCGGCCTTGCCATGCTTTGAAACCGTACCTCTCGACTTCCAAACCGACTGCCCAAATCAAGGCTGGACATCATGTTTATACCCAATCTACTTTCCGCCGATAGCGGAGGCGTGATTTCCGTGCCTACACGGATCGCAATAGTGGAGGACGAGCCCGACCTCAGGGATGCGGTCGCCGAATATCTTGGCGCCAACGGCTATGAGGTGGTGACGGCCGAGAGTGCCGAAGCCATGCGCGAGCTTGTCAAGACGGAGGGCTTCCAGCTCGCCATACTCGACATCGCCATGCCCGGCGAGGACGGCCTGTCGCTCGGCCGCTGGCTGCGCCAGCAGGCGTCCATGGGCATCATCTACGCGACGGCCGCGGGCTCGCCGATCGACCGCATCGTCGGGCTGGAGCTCGGCGCCGACGACTATATCGTCAAGCCGTACGAGCTGCGCGAACTGCTGGCCCGCGTGCGCAGCGTGCTGCGGCGGGTGCCCAAATCCGCCGACGCGCCGGCGGCGGGCGCAGGCAGGCAGGCCGAGGACGAGCGGCGCGTGGTCACCTTCGGCGATTTCCGCGCCGACCTCGACGGGCGCATGGTGACAGGCCGCGGCGGCTCGATCCTCGATCTCGCCAAGAGCGAGTTCGACGTGCTGGAGGTATTCCTGACACGCTCGAACCGGCTGCTCAGCCGCGCCACCATCTCGGACGCGATCGGCTTCAGCGAGGACCCGGAGTCCTCGCGCGCCGTCGACATCCGCATCATGCGGCTGCGGAAGAAGATCGAGGAAGACCCCTCTAACCCGAAATTCCTGCGCACGGTGCGCGGCGAAGGCTATATCTTCTCGCTTCCCGAAGAAGGGCGCTGAGCCATAGATTTGATTTTTCGCGCAATTCCTGGTGGAAAACCGACCCCAACTTCTCCTGGAATTGCGCTAGCCGCGTGAAAGCTCCGCATGGTCGAAACGCAGCCTCCGAGCACCGATCCGGCAATCAGGGAGCCGGGCTGCACGGTCGCGGCCGCGCGCATCGTCAGATGCCTGCACGAGACCACCGAATGGCAGCGCATCATCGACGAGGTGCTGGAGCTCCTGGCGCGCTCGCTGGGCGGCCACCGCGCTATCCTCTTCCGCCTGCGCGACCTGCCGGGCGAAGGTTTCGCCCAGTCGATCGCCGCCTACTGGGCGGACAAGGAGGCGGTGGGCGACGCCGCCGGGCCGAGCGTCATCCGGCAATCGGTGATCAACAATGACGACCTGCTGTCCCGGCTTGCCGAGGAAGTCCGCCAGGGCAAGATGTTCGCCGGCCGCACGCGCGAGATCGACGGCTACCTGCGCCAGGATTTCGACAGGCAGAAGATCAAGTCGTTCATCTCCGTCACCGTCTTCGCCAACGGGCACCTGTGGGGAACCCTCGCCATCAACGACTGCGCGGTGGAGCGGCGCTGGACGGATGAGGAGAAAGCCGCCGTCGAGATCGTCGCCATGGCAATCGGCGCGGCTATCGAGCGCTCGCTGTCGGACGCGCATATCAGCGAGATCATCCGCCAGACCATGCTTCAGGCCTCGCTCGACGCCATCATCGTCATCGACGAAACCGGCTCGATCATCGAGTTCAACCCGGCGGCCGAGCGCATCTACGGCTTCAAGCGCGGCGAGGTTCTCGGCAAGGACGTGATCGACACGATCATCCCGCATTTCTACCGCAAGGGCTATGCCACCGGCGCCGACTACATGGCCGGCCGCGGCGCGCCGATGCTCGGCCAGCGCATGGAGACGATCACCCAGAACGCCAGCGGCGAGATATTCCCCATCGAGCTGACGGCGACCGAGATGAAGGTCGCCGACCGGAAACTCTTCTTCGGCTCGATCCGCGATCTCAGGGAGAGACGCCGCGCCGAAGAGGAGATCAACCGCCAGCGCGAGAAGCTGCACCAGAACGAGAAGATGGCGGCGATGGGCTCGCTGCTCGCCGGCGTTTCGCACGAGCTCAACAACCCTCTGGCGGTGGTGGTGGCGCAATCGACCCTGCTGCACGAATTCGCGCCGGACCAGCAGACCAAACTGCGCGCCGAGAAGGTGCGCGCCGCAGCCGAGCGCTGCGGCCGCATCGTGAAGAGCTTCCTCGGCATGGTGCGCCTGCATCCGACCTTGCCGGCCGAGACCGACCTCAACAGCGCCGTGCGCGCTGCTCTCGACGTCACCGCCTACGGCGCGCGCTCGAGCGGCATCAACATCAGCACCGATTTCGCGCCGGGGCCGATCCCGGTGCTGGCGGATGCCGACCACATCACCCAGGTCGCCGCCAACTTCCTCATCAACAGCCAGCACGCGCTGGCCGCCCAGAACGGCGAGCGCAAGATCACGGTGAGGACGTTCAGCCTGGGCGCGCGCAATGTCGGCTTCGCCGTCGAGGATACCGGCCCCGGCATCCCGCCGGCGATCAGGCATCGCATCTTCGATTCCTATTTCACCACCAAGCCGGTCGGAGTCGGCACCGGCATCGGCCTCTCCATCTCCAAGGCGATCATAGAACGGCACAAGGGCTCGATCCGCTTCGAGGAAGTGGTTCCCAACGGCGCACGCTTCGTGGTCGAGCTGCCCGCCTACGCGGGCGCGCGCCTCGGCGCGACCGAGCAGGAGACGCGCTCGACGACGCTGCGCCATGCGCTGATCATCGACGACGAGCCGGACGTGGCGGCCTCGCTTTCCGACATCCTCGAGCTGATGGGCATCAAGTCGCTGGTGGTGACGGCCTGGGGCTCTGCGCCGAAGCTGCTTGCCGACTACGATCCCGACATCGTCTTCAGCGACCTACGCATGCCGGAAGCGAGCGGCCTCACCATCTACCGCGAATTGACCTCGCAGCGGCCGGACCTCGCCAAGCGTTTCGTGCTGGTGACCGGCGACATGGTTGGCGCCCGCGCCGAGATCGGCGCCATGCCCGTGCACGAACGCCCGCTGGTGCTGGAAAAGCCGTTCTCAACGCTCGACGTGAGAAGCGCGCTCGCTGCCGTCAGCGACCAGGCGCTGGCGAGCTGATCCCGCGATCGGTTCGGAAAGCCTGAACTCAAACGCGCGACCCACAAAAAGAGCCCCGCCAGCAGGGTTGGCGGGGCTAGGTGCGCGGCGGGAGGATTTCGTGGTTTCTGGAGTTCAGGCTCCTGCGAGGACCCGGACATTGCGGCCGCCGGCGCGGCCGGATTCCTGGGAGATCGCAGCCAGGCATTGCGTGTTTTCCGCGCCCCAGATCTGCCCATGGCAGGCGATCTCCGT
>DATDJN010000112.1:0-6049 GCA_036520515.1 Rhizobiaceae bacterium | reverse complement strand
GAAAATCTTCCTCTCGCCGAGCCCGGCGTTCAACTGTCCGTGTGGCACCTGTTCGCGCAGGCCGGATGGGTCGTCAAACTGGTGATGATCGGCCTGCTTGCGGCTTCGATCTGGACCTGGGCGATCGTCGTCGACAAGCTGATCGCCTATGCCCGCATGCGCAGCGCGCTCAATCGCTTCGAGCATGTCTTCTGGTCGGGTCAGTCGCTGGAGGAACTCTACAAGACGCTGTCGGAGCGCAAGACGACGGGCATGGGCTCGATCTTCGTCGCCGCCATGCGCGAATGGAAGTAGAGCTTCGAGAAAGGCGCCAAGTCGCCGCTCGGCCTGCAGACGCGCATCGACAAGGCGATGGACCTCGCGCTGACGCGCGAGATGGAGCGGCTCGAGGGCCGTCTCGGCTTCCTCGCCACGATCGGCTCGGCGGCCCCCTTCATCGGCCTCTTCGGCACGGTGGTCGGCATCATGACGTCGTTCCAGGCGATCGCCGGCTCGAAATCGACCAACCTCGCCGTCGTGGCCCCCGGCATCGCCGAGGCGCTGCTCGCCACGGCCATTGGCCTGCTTGCCGCCATCCCCGCCGTCATCGCCTACAACAAGCTGTCGTCGGACGCCGGCAAGATTGCGGTGAGGATGGAAGGCTTCGCCGACGAATTCTCCGCCATACTCTCGCGGCAAATCGATGAAAAAGTCGCCCCGAAGGCTTGAGGACTAGACGATGGGAATGTCTGTAGGGACCGCCGGCGGGCGCGGCGGACGGGGACACAGGCGGCGTGGACGCCATCACAGCCTGATCTCCGAAATAAACGTGACGCCGTTTGTCGACGTCATGCTGGTGCTTTTGATCATCTTCATGGTCGCGGCGCCGCTGCTGACGGTCGGCGTGCCGATCGACCTGCCCGAGACCAGGGCGAACGCAATGAATCCGGAGACGCAGCCGATCACCATCTCGGTCAACGAGGCGGGCCAGATCTACCTGCAGGAGACGGAAATCCCGCTCGACGAGGTGGTCGCCAAGCTCAGCGCCATCGCCACGACGGGCTATGAGGAGCGCATCTACGTGCGCGGCGACAAGACGACCAACTACGGCATCGTGATGCAGGTGATGGCCCGCATCCAGGCCGCCGGCTATACCAAGATCGGCCTCGTCACCCTGCAGGAACAGGACGATACCTGAAGCATGAAGACCGGCCTCACGACATCGGTGGTACTGCATGCGGCCGTGCTCGGCTTCGGGCTGATCTCGCTGTCGGCCCCGAGGCCGTTCGAGGTGCTCGACATGGAGTCGCTGCCGGTCGACCTGGTGCCGGTCGAATCGATCACCCAGATACAGCAGGGCGACAAGAAGGCGACCGTCAACGACAAGCCGACGCCTCAGCCCACGAAAAAGACCGAGACCATACCCGACGCCCAGAAGGTTGGAGAGAACAAGGTCGACACCGACAAGAAGGCGACGCCCGAGGTCACCCAGAAGCAGGTCGAGGCCGCCGCGATGCCCAAAGAGGCGCCAAAGCCGGAGCCAAAACCCGTCGAGCAGCCGAAGCCCGATCCCGTCGTGGAGCCGGAGCCCAAGACGGCGGCCGTGCCGGCGACCGAGGTGATGCCCCAGCCCGAGCCGAAGCAGGACGTCAAGCCCGACCCGGTGAGCGAGGCGATCGCTGCCAACGAGACGGCCGAGGACGCCATCCAGTTGCCGACGGAAGCGCCCGCGCCCGAGGCGAAGCCGAAGCCGCCGCAAGCCCAGACCGCCAAGACGCCGGAGCGCAAGCAGGCCGAGAAGCCGACCAGGCAGGCGGCCGCCAAGCCGAAGTCCGACGAGAAGCAGTTCGACGCCGACGAGGTGGCCGCCCTGCTCAACAAGGAGAAGGCTTCGGGCGGCGGCGCCAAGCGCTCGACCGAGACGGCGTCGCTCGGCGGCGACAAGTCGACGGGCGGCGACAAGCTGTCGCAAAGCGAGATGGACGCGCTGCGCGGCCAGGTGCAGCGCTGCTGGAACATCCCGGCGGGTGCCGCCGACGCCGGCAACCTGCGCGTCTCGGTCCAGTTTAAGCTCGACCGCTCGGGCGCTCTGGAAGGCAGTCCGCAGATCATCAGCGGCGGCGGCAGCGCGGGTGTCGAACGCGCCGCGGCCGAAGCTGCACGCCGCGCCGTCTCGCGCTGCGCCCCCTACAATCTCCCCGCCGAGAAATACGAAGCCTGGGCGGACGTCATCGTCAATTTCGACCCCAGCGAAATGTTCTGAAGCGACGTCTGCCGGACTTTAGCCGAAGAGGTTCCGACCGCATGAAAAGATTCCGCATGAAAAGATTCTCCCGCGCGATGCTCACCGCCGTTATGCTGGCCGCCGGCCTGAGCGCCGCCGTCACGTTGCCGGCGCGCGCGCTGGTCGAGATCGACGTCAACAAGGGCAATATCGAGCCGCTGCCGATCGCGATCACAGACTTCCTCGCCAGCGACGCCCTGGGCGCCGAGATCACCAGCGTGATTGCCGCCGACCTCCGGCGTTCCGGCCTGTTCGCGCCGATCGACAAGGGAGCCTTCATCGAGAAGATATCGAACCCCGACGCCGCCCCGCGCTTCGAGGACTGGAAGGTCATCAACGCACAGGCGCTCGTCACCGGCCGCGTCACCCAGGAGAGCGACGGCCGCCTGCGCGCCGAGTTCAGGTTGTGGGACACGTTCGCCGGCCAGCAGCTGATCGGGGAGCAGTTCTTCGCCAACAAGGCGAATTCGCGCCGCGTCGCGCACATCATCGCCGACGCCATCTACGAGCGCCTCACCGGCGAGAAGGGCTATTTCGACACGCGCGTCGTCTTCATCGACGAGTCCGGGCCGAAGAACCAGCGCAAGAAGCGGCTGGCGATCATGGACCAGGACGGCGCCAATGTCCGCTATCTCTCGGATGGCCGGGCGATCACGCTGACGCCGCGCTTCTCGCCGACGCGCCAGGAAATCACCTACATGTCCTACGAGGGTGGCGAGCCGCGCGTCTACCTGCTGCAGATCGAGACCGGCCAGCGCGAGCTCGTCGGCAATTTCCCGGGCATGACCTTCGCCCCGCGCTTCTCGCCCGACGGCCAGAAAGTGATCATGAGCCTGCTGCGCGACGACGGCAATTCCAACGTCTTCGCCATGGACCTCAGGAGCCGCACGACGACGCGGCTGACCAACTCCAATTCGATCGACACATCGCCCTCCTATTCGCCGGACGGCAGCAAGGTCGTCTTCACCTCGGATCGTGGCGGCCAGCCGCAGATCTACGTGATGAACGCCGACGGCTCCGGCCAGACCCGCATCTCCTTCGGCGGCGGCAGCTATTCGACGCCGGTGTGGTCGCCGCGGGGCGACCTGATCGCCTTCACCAAGCAGTCCGGCGGCGAGTTCCAGATCGGCGTCATGAAGACCGACGGCTCGGGCGAGCGCATCCTGTCGACCGGTTTCCAGCAGGAAGGCCCCACCTGGGCGCCGAACGGCCGCTACATCATGTTCTTCAAGGAGGCGGCCGGCTCCGGCGGACCTCGCCTCTATTCCATCGATCTGACCGGCCGCAACGAGCAGGCGATCCCGACGCAGAATTTCGCCTCGGATCCGGCCTGGTCGCCACTGCTCGAATAGATCGAATCTTAACCATCGGCGGCATGGTCACCAACGTGCCGCCTTCATGCCGCATTTCCGCCAAGGGAACACGGACACTTGCTCGCGGGACGGCTGGGCGCGGACGGGCGACAGTCACACAACATTAACCATGTTTCTTGAGCGCCGGTTAACTGCGATGTGGTTACTGGTTGCTCAACGAAATCACTCGAATGCGAAGGAGAGGCCGGCATGCGCGGCATCGCAGCAATCACCCGCAATCCGCTCATCGTAGCGTTGTTCCTGACGCTCGCCATCGCGGGCTGTGCCAACAAGAAGACACCGAACACGGCGGGCGAGCTCGGCCTGGGCGCAGGCGCCGCGACGCCGGGCTCGGCGCAGGACTTCACCGTCAATGTCGGCGACCGCATCTTCTTCGACACCGACAGCTCGGTGATCCGCGCCGACGCTCAAGGGATCCTCGCCCGCCAGGCGCAGTGGCTGAACCAATACCGGCAGTACCCGATCGTCATCGAGGGCCATGCCGACGAGCGCGGCACGCGCGAATACAACCTGGCGCTCGGCGCCCGCCGCGCCGCCGCGACCCGCGACTATCTCGCTGCCCGCGGCGTCGCCGCCAACCGCATGAGGACGATCTCCTACGGCAAGGAGCGGCCCGTCGCGGTTTGCGACGACATCTCCTGCTGGTCGCAGAACCGCCGCGCAGTGACCACGCTGTCAGGCGCCGGCAGCTGAGGCCGAAAGGTCACACCGAACTCGAAAGGCGGCCTTCGGGCCGCCTTTTTCGTTTCCGACGCTGCGGAAACAAAATTTGGCCGAAGTCTCGTCTTGCTCTAAAAGCCGAGACGCGCGGTTGCGCACCAAATGTTCCTCTCCATCGTTGAGACGCCCATGTATTTTCGATCTATCCTGAGCGGCACGCTCGCCATCCTGCTTGTGTCCAGCGCCATCGTCCACGCGGACGATCGCGTCGGGCTCCTGAACTCCCAAAAGTCCGACGCCGCCGAAAGCGGCCTGTCGCTGCCCAAGCTTGGTCTGCCGAAGCTCTTCGGCGGCAAGGAGAAGTCGGCTGACCACGTCGCGGTGGCGCAGGCCGGCGATCCCCGCATCACCGCGCTCGAAGAGCAGGTCCGCTCGCTCTCCGGAACCATCGAGGAGCTGAACTTCCAGATCCTGCAGATGCAGGAGCAGCTGCGGAAGATGCAGGAAGACAACGAGTTCCGCTTCCAGGAACTCGAGCAGAAGAAGACCGATGCCGGCGCTCCCGCCGGCAACAGGGGCGCGAGCGGCGGCAACGTCGCCTCGGCCCCGGCCGCACCGCCGGCGTCGCCGGCCGAGCGCCGGGCAGCAGCAGCCGAGGACGACGAGGCGGTTGGCGTTCCGATGGAACCGGAGGTGCTGACCGACAACAGAACGGGCGACCCGGCGGAGATTCCGTCGGGCACCGGCGGCGCCGATGGCCTCGGCGCGCCGCCGACGACGTTCGGCACCATCACCTTCGACGACAAGGGCAATGTCACGGGCGGCAGCGTCGCCGACCAGACCACGCAGTCGGTGCCGAGCGCCGGCGAGCCGCCCGTCGCGCGGCAGGCGATACCCAACCGCCCCGCGGCCGAGAAGCCCGCGCCGACGCAGATGGCCGCGCTGCCGGCCACGGACGACCCGGAAGAGCTTTACCGCAACTCCTACGAGTTCATCCTGTCGGGCGACTACGGCACGGCGGAAGAGGGTTTCCGCGACCACATCTCGCGCTTTCCCTCCGACCCCAGGGCGGCCGACGCGCATTTCTGGCTCGGCGAGGCGCTGCTCGGCCAGAAGAAATACCGCGACGCCGCCGAAACCTTCCTGTCGGCCAACAAGCAATACCCTTCGTCGAAGAAGGCCCCGGACATGCTCCTGAAGCTGGGGGTGTCGCTGGTCGGCCTCGACCAGAAGGATGTCGCCTGCGCGACCTTCTCCGAGATCGGCAAGCGCTATCCGGATATCTCCGGCGCGCTTAAGCAGCGCGTGAAGCAGGAACAGGCCCTGGCCGCGTGCTGAAGCCGACGTCCGCGCTTCTCTCTCTTTTCTCGCCGTTCGACCTGTCCTCGCGCTCCAGCGTAATCGCCGCCGTATCGGGCGGAAGCGATTCCACCGCGCTGCTCCTCCTGCTGCGGGACCATCTTCTGCGCCATGCGCCGAACACCCGGCTCGTCGCCGTGACGGTTGACCATGGGCTGCGGCCGGCATCCGCCGACGAGGCCGCCAGCGTGGCGCGTCGCTCCGCGGCAAACGGCATCGAGCATCGAATTCTGCGCTGGACGGACGAGAAGCCGTCGAGGGGAATCCCGGCGGCCGCGCGGGAAGCGCGCTACCGCCTTCTCGCCCGGGCGGCGCGCGAGTCCGGCACCGACATCGTCCTCACCGGACATACGGCCGACGACCAGGCAGAGACGGTTTCCATGCGCATGGCGCG
>DATDJN010000111.1:0-5870 GCA_036520515.1 Rhizobiaceae bacterium | reverse complement strand
TATGGCGGAGAAGGAGGGATTCGAACCCCCGATACCCTTGCGAGTATGCCGCATTTCGAGTGCGGTGCTTTCAACCACTCAGCCACTTCTCCGCAGCATGGTTGGACGCCTTTGGCGCGGGGCACTAGATAACGGCGGTTTCTCCACGACACAAGGCCAATTCGCGAGAAATGGGATTGGCCTGTGCTCCCGGTAGGATGCCGGCCGGCAATCGAGCCAAAGGGGGCATTCCCGCCTGGAACTCCGGTCGGCGCGGGGCGCGCGCGCCCTGTTTGATGCCCTACGCGGTTGACTCGGCATCCGCCTTCAGTTAGGGAAACCGCGCATCCGGCGTGGGGTCTCTCCGCGCCGGTCGTGTTTTTGAACCCGCAGACTGACAAAAAGACGGCCGGAACGCTTCCGAGCATTCCCCAAGGCCGACCGAACAGCGAAAGGCAAAAAATGTTCGCAGTCATCAAAACGGGCGGCAAGCAGTATCGCGTCGCCGCCAATGATGTGTTGAAGATCGAGAAGATCGCCGGCGAAGTCGGCGACCTGGTGGAAATCGGCTATGTGCTCGCGCATGGCGAAGGCGATAACGTCGTCCTCGGCGCGCCCTTCGTCGAAGGGGCGATTGTGACGGCAGAGGTCGTGGCCCAGGGCCGCGCGGCGACCGTCATCGCCTTCAAGAAGCGTCGCCGCCAGAATTCGAAGCGCCGCCGCGGCCATCGCCAGTACGAGACGACGGTGCGCATCGATGAGATCCTGCTCGGCGGAGCGAAGCCTTCCAAGAAGGCCGCCGCCAAGAAGGAGACGGTGAAGGAAGAGGCTGTCGAAGCCGCGCCTGCCGCCGCCGAGAAGGCCGAGAAGCCGGCAAAGAAGGCTGCGCCGAAGGCGGAAGCTTCCGAGCAGGCAGAAAAGCCCGCCAAGAAGGCTGCGCCGAAAAAGGCTGCACCCAAGGCGGAATCAGAGTAAGAGACTAGCGACTTAAGGAGATAAACCATGGCACACAAGAAAGCTGGCGGTTCGTCGCGCAACGGTCGTGACTCCGAATCCAAGCGCCTTGGCGTGAAGAAGTTCGGCGGCGAAGCCGTCATCCCGGGCAACATCATCATCCGTCAGCGCGGCACGACCTGGCATCCCGGCGTCAACGTCGGCATGGGCAAGGATCACACGCTGTTTGCGCTTGAGGCCGGCGCCGTCGCCTTCCGCAAGAAAGCCAATGGCCGCACCTATGTATCGGTAAACCCGATGCAGGAAGCCGCGGAGTAGCCGGTTCCGCACCAAAACACCGGCGCCCCATCTCGGGAACCGGTGTCTGGCAGAGCCAGAAAAGGATCAGGGGAGATGGGCCGCCATCTCCCCTTTTCTTTTCGGTCTGGAGGGACTGCCATGATTGCCGACAAGGACGACAGCGAAGACGAAAGCCTGTTCATCGACCGCCCGGTGCTTTCCACCAGGCGGCTGATCATGCGCGCCCCGCGCGAGAGCGATATCCCCGCGCTCGTGCAGCTTGCCGACAATCTGCACGTCGCGCAGATGCTGGCGCGCATGCCGCACCCCTACGGCGAGGCCGAGGCGCGCTCCTTCATCGCCATGAGCGGACAGAAGCAGCCCGGCGCCAGCTATGCGCTGACGCTTGCCGGCACCGGAAGCTTCATCGGCTGTGCGGGGCTCAACGTGAAGGATCGCGGGCTGGAACTCGGCTACTGGATCGGCGAGCCCTACTGGAAACGCGGCTTTGCCACGGAGGCCGCGCATGCGCTGGTCGACCTAGCCTTCCGCTCGACCGGCATTCCGGTGCTGCACGTCTCGGTCAGAGTGATCAACCCGGCCTCGCGCCGCGTCATCCACAAATGCGGCTTCCAGTATGCCGGCCAGGGCATGATGAACTCGATCGTCGCCGGCCAGGTGCCGATCGAGCGCTATCGCCTCGACCGCAAGACCTGGGAGAGCCTGAGGAACTGGTCGTGAACAGCAAGGCCGGACGGCTGACCTTCGCCGGTCGCCCGGCTGCGCGCTCATTCGAGATCAAACCAGACCGGCAGATGATCGGAGCCCTTCGCGTCACGGTCGATGCGGATCTTGCCGACCCTTCCGGCGAGGCTTCTCTCGACGAAGGCGAAGTCGATCAGGCGGTTGTCCTGGGGCCCGGCGTCGTCGATCCAGCTCACGGCTCCTTCAGGCAGGCCCTCGCCCAGCGCGTAGACGTCGATCGGATCGGCGCCCGACGAGGCGTGGTCCTGCTCGCCGACCATCAGCATGTATTCGGGCGAGAAGCGGTCCATGTTGAAGTCGCCCATCAGCACGAAAGCTTCGGGACGCGGCGGCTCGGGAAAGCCGTATTCGGCAGAGCCGCTGATCGCCCCGCCCTCGCTGACGTAAGCCAGGGCGCGCTCCTTGAGGTGGGCGATCTGCAGCGTTCGTTCCGTCGCCGCGATGTGGTCGAGATGGACGGAGTAGATGCGGATCGGACCGGACGGCGCAATCACCAGCGCTTCCAGCGCGCTGCGCTGCAGGTTGCCGCGCGAAAACCGCAGCGTGCGCGGCAGGAGAAGATTGCGCGAGGCCACGATCGGATAGCGCGACAGCACCATGTTGCCGAACTGGAAGCGCCTGTTGAGCGGCCGGCCATCGCCATCGGTAGCGCCGAAGTCGAGGTCCATCGCCGGACCGAACGCATGAAAATAGCCCGGCAGCAGCGCTGCCAGCCCCTCGATCATGTCGACGCCACCGTTCCTGGCGAAATTCCTGGTTACCTCCTGCAGCGCGATGATGTCGGCGCCGTCGACTTCGCTCGCGATACGGTCGAGGTCGAACCTTCCGTCGCGGCCGACGCCATATTGCGTGTTGTAGGTGACGAGCTTCATCGGAACTCCGTTTCCCTTGGCCGGATCATTCGTGAAGCCGGCACTCGCGCTGGCCGGTTCTTTGCGATAGACGAGGCCGCGACGTTGAATAACAGCAGGACGGTGTCGGTCGCATGAAATTCCTCGACCAGGCCAAGGTCTATATCCGCTCCGGCGACGGCGGCGCCGGCGCGGTGTCGTTCCGGCGCGAGAAGTTTATCGAGTTCGGCGGGCCGGACGGCGGCGACGGCGGCCGTGGCGGCGACGTCTGGGTCGAGGCGGTCGACGGGTTGAACACGCTGATCGACTATCGCTACCAGCAGCATTTCAAGGCCAAGACCGGCGTCCACGGCATGGGCCGGAACATGACGGGCGCAAAGGGAGCCGACGTCACGCTGAAGGTGCCGGCCGGCACCCAGGTCTACGAGGAGGATAACGAGACGCTGATCTGCGATCTGACCGAGGTCGGCCAGCGCTATAGGTTGGCTGCAGGGGGCAATGGCGGCTTCGGCAACCAGCGCTTCAAGACCTCGATCAACCAGGCGCCGCGCCGCGCCAATCCCGGCCTGCCTGGCGAAGAGAAGGTGATCCGGCTCAGGCTGAAGCTGATCGCGGACGCCGGGCTGGTCGGCCTGCCCAATGCGGGAAAATCCACCTTCCTCGCGACGGTGACGGCAGCCAAGCCCAAGATCGCCGACTATCCCTTCACCACGCTGTATCCCGGCCTCGGCGTCGCCCGCATCGACGGCCGCGAATTCGTGCTCGCCGACATCCCGGGCCTGATCGAGGGCGCGCATGAGGGCGTGGGCATCGGCGACCGGTTCCTCGGCCATGTCGAACGCACGCGCGTGCTGCTCCATCTCGTCTCGGCGCAGGAGGAAAGCCCGGGCAAGGCCTACAAGACCGTCCGCCGTGAGATCGAAGCCTACGGCCACGGCCTTGCCGAGAAGCCGGAGATCGTGGCGCTCAGCCAGGTCGATACGCTGGACGCCGACCAGCGCAAGAAGAAGGCCGCCTCGCTGAAACGCGCCGCAGGACGCGCGCCGGTACTTCTGTCGGCCGTCGCCGGCGAGGGCGTCGAGACCGTATTGCGCGCGCTGATGGCCGAAATCGAGGCCGCGCGCGAAGCGGAAGGGGCGCAGGCCTCCTCATGAACACGCTGCGCAAATACAAGCGCATCACCGTCAAGATCGGCTCGGCGCTGCTGGTCGACCGCGCGACGGGGCTGAAGCGCGACTGGCTGGCATCGCTGGTCGACGACGTGGCCTCGCTTGTCGCAAGCGGCGCGGAGGTCCTCGTGGTCTCGTCGGGCGCCATCGCGCTCGGCCGGACGATTCTGGGCCTCGGCCGGCGGACCTTGAAGCTGGAAGAGAGCCAGGCGGCCGCCGCCGTCGGCCAGATCGCGCTCGCGGGCGCCTGGTCGGAAGAGCTCGGCCGCAAGGGGCTGAAGTCCGGCCAGATCCTGCTGACGCTCGGTGACACCGAGGAGCGGCGCCGCTACCTCAACGCGCGCGCCACCATCGGCACGCTCTTGAAGATGGGGGCGGTGCCTATCATCAACGAGAACGACACGGTGGCGACCTCCGAAATCCGTTACGGCGACAACGACCGGCTGGCGGCGCGCGTCGCCACCATGATGGGCGGCGACCTCCTGGTGCTGCTCTCCGACATAGACGGGCTCTACACGGCCCCGCCGGCTGTCGATCCGAAGGCGAAGTTCCTGCCCGTGGTCGAGCGGATCACTCCCGACATCGAGGCGATGGCGGGCGCAGCCGCTTCGGAGCTTTCGCGCGGCGGTATGCGCACGAAGCTCGACGCCGGCAAGATCGCCACCACGGCAGGCGCGGCGATGATCATCACCTCCGGCGTCCGGCAGAACCCGCTGACGGCGGTCGAGCGCGGCGAGCGCTTCACGCTGTTCAAGCCGAGCCGCAGGCCGGTCAGAGGCTACAAGAGCTGGATCGCCGGCCAGCTCGAGCCGGCCGGCCGGCTGACGGTGGATGCCGGCGCGGTGCGCGCGCTGATGTCGGGCAAGTCGCTGCTGCCGGCGGGCGTAAAACTCGTCAGCGGCAACTTTTCGCGCGGCGACACGGTGGCCGTGCTGTCGCCCGACGGCATCGAGATCGCCCGCGGCCTTGTTGCCTATGACGCGGCGGATGCCGTAAGGATCGCCGGGTTGAAGACCGGCGAGATCGACGCCGTGCTCGGGTACCAGGCGCGCTCGGCGATGGTCCACCGCGACGATCTGGTCGTCAGCCGCGGCCCGGAGGCCGTCAACGACGACGCTCGCCAGGAGGTGGGCGAGGAAGCGAAAGGATGAGCCATGCTGAAGACGCATGAACAATCCGCCGGAGACACTGCAGCGCTGATGGCCGAAATCGGTCGCAAGGCGCGCGCCGCGGCGCGCCCGCTCGCCATCGCAAGCACCGCAGCCAAGAACGCCGCGCTCATCGCCATGGCCGACGCGATCCTGCGCAACGAGAAGGCTATCCTCGAGGCGAACGCCGTCGATGTCGCCAATGGCGAGGAGTCGGGTCTGTCGGCCGCCTCCATGGACCGGCTGACCCTGACGCCTGCGCGTATCGCGGCAATGGCGGACGGCATCCGCGAGATCGCCTCGCTCAAGGATCCGGTCGGCGAGGTCATCGCCGAATGGGACCGCCCGAACGGGCTGCACATCGAACGCGTGCGCACGCCGCTCGGCGTCATCGGCGTGATCTATGAGAGCCGGCCGAACGTCACCGCCGACGCCGGCGCGCTCTGCCTGAAGGCCGGCAACCCGGTGATCCTGCGCGGCGGTTCGGATTCGCTGAATTCCTCCGCCGCAATCCATGCCTGCCTGGTCGAGGGGCTGAAGGCGGCGGGCTTGCTCGAGGACGCGATCCAACTCGTGCCGGTCGCCGATCGCGCCGCGGTCGGCGAAATGCTCGCCGGCCTTCAAGGCAATCTCGACGTGATCGTGCCGCGTGGCGGCAAAAGCTTGGTCGCCCGCGTGCAGAACGAGGCGCGGGTGCCCGTCTTCGCGCATCTCGAAGGCATTTG
>DATDJN010000110.1:0-6468 GCA_036520515.1 Rhizobiaceae bacterium | reverse complement strand
GCGGCGAGGTGGAAGATCAGGTCGGGCCTTGCCGAGATCAGCCTTGCGGCGACGCCCGGCTCGGAGAGGTCCGCCGCGACCGTCTCGACCTTGCCGCCGAAGTCCGGCATGCCCGGCGCGACGATGTCGGCCAGCGTCAGCTTCTCGATGGGCCGGCCGTTATGGCCTCCCCTGGCGATCAGCGCAGCCACCAGCTTGCGCCCGATCATGCCTGCGGCGCCGATGACCAGTATGTGCATGTCAGGCATTTTCCTTCTTGCTGCCGCCCGCGCCGGGACGTCCGGCTTTCGCTGCCGTCCGGATCATCTCGTCACCGCCGCTGTCCACCGCGCGGCTGGTGTCGTGGATGCGCAGGATGTGGTTGGCGAAAGCCGCCGACACGGCGTCCGGATTGCGCATCTTCAGCGCGTTGACGATGAAGCGATGGTCCTCGAGGCTCTTCTGGATCGCGCCCGGCTTGCCCATGGCGATGCGGCGGTGGTCGAGCATGTAGGTGTAGAGGTCGACCACGAAATCGGCGAGCAGCCGGTTGGTCGAGGCGTAGTAGATCGTCAGATGGAACTCGCGGTCGCAGATCAGGAAGCGGACGGGATCGTCGCAAGCCGCCTGCTGCGCGGCGATGGAATCCTCCAGCCGCCTGATGTCGTTCTCGCTGAGATGACGCGCCGCCTCGGCCACCACCGCCGTCTCGACCAGCAGGCGTGCGGCGTGCACCTCGTCCAGCGAATAGCCGTTGATGGAGGTCGGGTTGGTGACGCCGATGCGCTGGGCGCCGACCTCGACATCGACGTTGGCGACGCGGGTGCGCGCGCCCTGCGAGACCTGGACGATGCCCTCGCCAGCGAGCCGCTGCACAGCGCCGCGCACGGTCTCGCGGCTCACCATCAGCATGGTGGCGAGTTCGCGCTCGCTCGGCAGTTCGTCGCCGACCTGAAGGATGCCGGACGCGATCATCGAGACGATCTTGTCGCGGATCATCTCCTTGGCCGTCTGCTTGTGGATCGCTTCATGGAGCGGCGAGAGAGGGATCGCCATTAGCTTTCACCGGCAACTGGACTGTTAAGTAGTCCAGTTAGCGCATTCCACTGCGCATGTCACGGGCTTTATCGCCGGGCAGCGAATTTCTGACGAAGAGATCCAGATGTTCATCGCCGCGGTACGGCGAGATGGGTACGCTGAAGGCTTTGTTTTGCATCGAGGGCCCGGCGGTTCGCCGGTCCCCTTTCGTGCAGGTGCCGCGATGAGGTGGACCAATCGCGGGAATGCCTTTGTCCGATTTGTCAGACTTGCGTCTGTTTCAAGTCCGCGCGACTGTATATAGGAATCCAAATGGCCGCCGGCCCAAGGGCAGGCGACATCGGCGCGGAGGCGCCGGACGGGAGGACGCCGGCAGGAGGTGCCGGCGTAATGTTGTGTGGAGACCCGAACGGGAGGAGTGGAATGAAGAAGTTTCTCGTATTGAGTGCTCTGGCTGCGATGTTCGCATCAGGCACCGCACTTGCTGACACAAGCGACAAGAAGATCGCATTCTCGAACAACTACGCCGGCAATTCCTGGCGCCAGGCGATGCTGAAGAGCTATGACGCCGTCACCAAGAAGGCAGTCGCCGACGGCGTCGTGGCCGCGGCCGACGTCTTCACCACCGCCGACCAGGAAGTGCCGACGCAGGCCGCGCAGATCCAGAACCTGATCCTGCAGGGCTACGACGCGATCGTCATCAACGCCTCGTCGCCCGACGCGCTGAACGGCGCCGTCAAGCAGGCCTGCGACGCCGGCATCGTCGTCGTGTCGTTCGACGGCATCGTCACCGAGCCCTGCGCGTATCGTGTCGTGGTGGACTTCTTCGACATGGGCAAGCAGGAAATCGAGCAGTTGAAGGCTCTCCACCCGGAGGGCGGCAATCTGCTCGAGATCCGCGGCCTGGCCGGCACCTCGATCGACGAGGAGATCCACAAGGGCATCCTCGCCGGCGTCGAGGCCAACCCGCAGTTCAAGATCGTCAACTCGGTGACGGGCAACTGGGACCAGACGACCGCGCAGAAGGCAGTGGCGACGGTTCTGCCCTCGCTGCCCGACATCGTGGCGGTCGTCACCCAGGGCGGCGACGGCTACGGCACGGCGCAGGCCTTCGCCGCAGCCGGCAAGCCTCGCCCGACCATCATCATGGGCAACCGCCAGGACGAGTTGCAGTGGTGGAAGGAGCAGAAGGAAAAGGACGGCTACAAGACCTGGTCGGCCTCCATTGCGCCGGGCGTCTCGACTCTGGCTTTCTGGGTCGCACAGCAGGTGCTCGACGGCCGCTCCGACGTGCCGCACGATCTCCTGGTGCCGTATCTCGCCTTCACGCAGGACGACTTCGAGGCGGCGCTCCCGAATATCGAAGTCGGCAGCGTGGCCAGCGCCGAATACACGCAGGAAGACGCGATCAAGGCCATCGAGGCCAATCTCAAGAAATGATCATGGCTTTCTGCGCTGCGGGTGACGGGCGCTGATGTCCGACACCCGTCCAAACATTGTGAAGCTGGACGGCGTCGAAAAGCATTTCGGCGCCGTCCGCGCGCTCGACGGCGTCGACTTCCAAGTCGATGCCGGCGAGTGCATCGGGCTGGTCGGCCACAACGGGGCCGGCAAGTCGACGCTGATGCATACGCTCGCCGGCACGCTGGCCCCCGACGGCGGACGCATCGCCGTGCGCGGCGCCGCGGAAGAAAGCTATTCCGTCGTGCGCGCGCAGCGGCTGGGCATACGCTGCGTATTCCAGGAACTGTCGCTCTGCCCGAATCTGAGCGTGGCCGAGAACACGCGCGTCAACCATCCGTCGCTTCGAGGCCTTGGCTGGCGCAGGCGGGCGGCGGCGCTGATCGCCGCCAAGCTCGATGAGATTTTTCCGGGCCATGGCATAGATCCCTTCGACATCGTCAGCGACCTGTCGATCGGCAAGCGCCAGATGGTCGAGGTGGCCAGAGCTTTCACCGTGACGCAAGCGCCGCTCGACCTCGTCATCCTCGACGAGCCGACGTCCTCGCTCGACGCGCATACGGCAGGTCAGCTGCTGGCTTTCGTCCGGCGTTTCGTTTCCGGCGGCAAGAGCTGCATCCTGATCTCGCACCTGCTCGGCGAAATCCTCGAGAACGCCGACCGCATCGTCGTCATGCGCGACGGCAAGGTCGTGGCGACGGACGCCGCCCGGGCATTCGACAGGACGCGGCTGGTGGCCACCATGGGCGGCGCGGAGCACCACGAGAAGGTCGTCGCCACTGCCCAAACGACTGCCCGGCCAGGCGGTGCGTTGCGTGTGCGCGCACGTCCGGCCCGCCAGGGCGACGACAGGGAACTCGTCGCGCGCGAAGGCGAGATCATCGGCCTTGCCGGGCTTGCCGGGCACGGGCAGACCGATCTTCTCTTGGCCGTGTTCGACGCCGCGCGGCGGCGGAAACCCGGCATCGAGGTGACTGCGCCGGTGGCGCTGGTTGCCGGCGACCGCCAGACCGACGGCGTCTTCCAGCAGTGGTCGATCTCCAAGAACATCGGCATCCGCTCGCTGGCCAGGCTGCGCAACGGCTTGCTGATCTCGCCACGCCGCGAGGCCGAACTCGCCGAGACCTGGAAGAAGAAGATAGGCATCCGCACGCCGGACATGGACAACAACATCCTGTCGCTGTCGGGCGGCAACCAGCAAAAGGCGCTGTTCGCGCGCGCGCTGGGCTCGGATGCGAAGATCGTGCTGATGGACGACCCCATGCGCGGCGTCGACATAGGCACCAAGCTCGAAGTCTACGACCTGATCCGCGACGAGGCGAAGAGCGGCCGCACTTTCCTCTGGTACACGACCGAGACCGACGAACTCGATCATTGCGACCATGTCTATGTCTTCCGCGGCGGGCGAATCGTCGCCGACCTGAAACGCGGCGAACTCACGGAAGAAAAAGTGATCCAGTCCTCATTCAGCGAGGCGTCATGACGACGGCCGCCCTCGAACGCCAGGCGGCGCGCCCCGGCGCAGCTGCTCGCGCGCGAATGCTGCGCGCCATGCTGCCCGCCCTCTCGCTGGCGCTGGTGGTCATCGCCATCGCCTGGCTCAATCCCCGCGCCATCAGCTATTTCGGCTTCAGCCTGATGCTGAACCTCGCTATCCCCATCGCCCTGGCGACGATCGCGCAGATGTTCGTCATCGCCGGCAACGAACTCGACCTGTCGATCGGCACCTTTGTCGGCTTCGTCGGCTGCGTCACGGCGACGTGGCTGCGCGAAGCGCCGCTGGTCGGGGTGGCGATATTGCTCGGCTCCATCGGCGTCTATGCGCTGCTCGGCGCGCTGATCCATCTGCGCAACCTGCCGTCCATCGTGGTGACGCTCGGCATGAGCTTCGTCTGGCAGGGGCTGGCCATCCTCACGCTGCCCACGCCGGGCGGCAAGGCGCCGGACTGGCTGTCGGCCATCGTCGGCTTCAAGCCGCCATGGGTGCCGTTTCCCATCGTCGCGGCAGTCGTCATTGCGCTCGTCGTGCATTTTGGCCTGATGCGGACGTCCTACGGCGCGATCCTGCGCGGCTCGGGCGGCAATCCCGTAGCGCTCGGCCGCGCCGGCTGGTCGATCCTGCGGGTGAAGATGACGCTTTTCGCACTGGCGGGAGTGTTCGGCGTGCTTTCCGGCATGACGCTGGTCGGCATCACCACCGCGGGCGACGCCAACATCGGCAACGGCTACACGCTGCTGGCGATCGCCGGGGTCATCCTCGGCGGCGGCGAGTTCGTCGGCGGGCGCGTCTCGCCGATTGGCGCGGTGCTCGGCGCGCTGACGCTGGCGCTGGCGGCGTCGCCGCTGCTCACCTTCATGAAGATCCCGCCCGACTGGCAGGTCGCGGCCAACGGGATCATCCTCATCGTCGTGCTCGCGGCCCGCGTGCTGATCAGCCGGAGGGAGCGCTGATCATGACGCAGGTTCGCGCGATCTTCTCCACGCCGTGGATATGGTCGTTCGTCGGCGCTTTTGCGGTCTGGCTGGCGACGGTCACCTTCACCGGCGGCGTCGGCGGCGGCGGCATGATCACCGCCGCGCTGTCGCTCGCGGTCTTCATGGTGATCGTGGGCGTCGGCCAGATGTTCGTCATCACGCTCGGACCGGGCAATGTCGACCTGTCGCTGCCGGCCAATATCGGCCTTGCCAGCGCTGTCGCGATGACCGTCATGGGGGGCCAGGATTCGCGCATCGCGCTCGGGCTGCTTGCCGCGCTCGCCTCGGGTGCGGCGGTCGGCGCGGCCAACTATTTCCTGATCTGGGCGCTGCGCATCCCGCCGATCATCGCAACGCTGTCGGCGAGCTTCATCATCCACTCGATAGACATTGCCTTCGGGCGCGGCCTGCAGATCAAGCCGCCGCCGGGCTTCGCCGACTTCACCAACGTGCAGATCGCCGGCATTCCCGTCATGGCGATCCTGACCGTGATCTTCACCATCGGCGCCGGCATCGCGCTCAACCGCATGATCTATGGTCGTTCCGTGCTCGCCATTGGCCAGAACATCCGCGCGGCGTGGCTCGCGGGCGTCAATGTCGGCTGGATACGCTTCCTGACCTACACGCTGTCGGGCACGCTCGGCGGCCTCAACGGCGCGCTGCTGGCCGGCTATTTCCGCGGCGCCAATGTCGACATCGGCAACGAGTACCTGCTGGCGTCCATCGCCGTGGTGGTCATCGGCGGCACGTCGGTCGCCGGCGGCAAGGCCAACGTACCTGGCATATGGGGGGCGTCGCTCTTCCTGGTGCTGCTGCTCACCATGCTCAACACGTTCGGGGTCAGCGCCGGCGTCAGGCTGCTGCTCACCGGCCTCATCATCGTCGGCGTCATCACGGCGGCGGGCGGAGAAAAGCCTCTGCGCTAGCGCCTGTTCGCGCGACTTCGGCTATGTCCCGGCCGACGCCAGGCTTGCCTGCCTCGGAGAGGATCCTGTGATCCTCTCGATGCGCAAGTCCGATCTGTCCGATTGCTCGTTCCCCGCTTGTGCGGCGCGGAAAAAGCAACTAATGCAGCCGCGTGGGGCCTGTAGCTCAATGGTTAGAGCCGGCGGCTCATAACCGCTTGGTTGGGGGTTCGAGTCCCTCCGGGCCCACCAACCAGTCTCCCGAATGTAGAGACAAATCGCTAGCGGTTCAAAACCAAATCGAAGCGGTTCAAAACCAAGCAGGAACGACGCAATTCAGTCAGTGCGTTCATTCATAAGCTTTTGTTTCGTAGGTGAATTTTCTTGTATTTTCAGCTCCATGGCCGTCGCTGGCGCCTTGGGGGATCAAGTTTTTGACCCAATGTTCTTGGGTCCCAGCCAACCAACATCGATTCAACTCAGATACGAGCGCATAGCCATAGGACGCTGTCGGTTGATGAACGAGCCTATGACGTATGGCGGCCAGGCGCGCGGCTAGGCTCGTGGCGACGAATCGCCGGAGCGGCCAGCGCCGCCGCTGGTATCCGGA
>DATDJN010000109.1:0-41887 GCA_036520515.1 Rhizobiaceae bacterium | reverse complement strand
CCGACCTTGGTGAGCACGCCGGGACGCTTTGCGGCGGCCTCGCGGTGCATGTCGAACATGATGCCCGAGGGCACGTTGTAGGCGGCGACCTCCTCGTTGCCGATCATCTGCCAGATCAGCGGCGGTTCGGCGCTCGAAGGGCCGGAGGGATAGGAGCCGCCGATGATCGTCTTCAGCAGGCCCTTTTTGGCGATGTAGTCGACGCCCTTGATGCCGCTCATGTCGCCGGCGGCGATGGGATGCAGCGTGGTGATGCCGCGCGGATGGCCCTCGCGATCGAAACGTTCGCCGATCGCCTTCAGCATCAGGTCCGGGCAGCCGAGGCCGGACGACGAGGATACCGACACGATCGCGCCGTCAGCGATGAGCGACGCAGCCTGGGCCGGGGTGACGAGCTTGCTCATGGACGATATTCCGGAGCGGTGGATAGTTCTCCGCCGTCATTCCGGGGCCGCGCAGCGGAACCCGGAATCCAGAGTGCGGACCCTGCTGGAAATTCCCGTGCGTTTGCGACGCCTCGCACTTCCGTCGAAGCCAACGCTCTGGATTCCGGGTTCCGCTGCGCGGCCCCGGAATGACGATCGCTACCCGTATGCGCTGTTGCACCTCCTTCCCACAGCGGAGAGGAGTCAGGGGTGGGTGTGCCGACGCACAAATACATCACAGCCCGGCCTCCACCTTCACGGCGCGGCCGGACTTCGCGGATTGAAGCGCTGCCTCGGCGGCGGCGAGCGACCAGACGCCGTCTTCGCCGGTGGCGGACGGTGCGCCCTCGCCGCGGATCGCCTTGTGGAAGAGGCCGAGCGAACGCGCGTAGAGATCGCTGCGGTCGAAGGCGAGTTCCTCCTCGCCTTTCTCCGTGCGCAGGCTCACCGAGCCGACCGGCTTCTGCGTCATCACATCTTTCGCGATCAGCGAACCTTCCGAGCCGTGCACCTCGAAGCCGGTGCCGGCGAATTTGGTGGTGAAGCCTTCATGCGACTGGGCGATGACGCCCGACTTGAAGCGCCAGACGCACATGGCGCCGTCCTCGAGACCGCCGGAAGCCATGCCCGCCCCTTGCGTGAAGGCCGAGACCTCGACCGGATCGTCGGCCAGCACGAAGCGCAGCGTGTCGGCGTCGTGAACGGTGATGTCCAGCACCACGCCGCCGCCAGCCTCGGGCCTGGTGATGCGCCAGCCCTGCAGGTGCTCGGGCAGGTAGACCGAATGGAAGACGCGCGCCGCGATCGGCTTGCCGATGCGGCCGGCCTGGATGGCTTCGCGCATGGCGCGGTGCGAGCCGGCGTTGCGCAGGTGATGGTTGGTGCCCATGACGACGCCGGCCTTCCTGCAGGCGGCGACGATCTGCCTCGCGTCAGCACTGTTCAGCGCGAGAGGCTTCTCGCAGAGCACATGCTTTCCGGCCTTCGCGGCGGCTAGCGCCTGTTCGAGATGCAGCTCGTTCGTGGTCGAGATGTAGACAGCGTCGATGTCGGCCGCGAGGATGTCGTCGAGCGTCGAGAAAGCGGCCGGGATGCCGTTCTCCTTCGCGTAGGACGCGGCGCGCTCGGCGCTGGAACTCATGACGGCGGCGACCTCGCCGTCGCCCTGCGCGCGGATCGCCCCGATCATGAATTGTCTGGCGATCGTGCTTGCGCCGACCAGGCCCCATCTCACCGTCATGCCATCCTCGAAACGTTCAGGTCAGGACCGCAGCTTTCGCGGACCACAAGATTGACGGCGCCGACATGGTCCTCGGCGCTCGTGGTGCGCGTCTGGATCATGCGCAGCACCGAATGGGCGGCGCGCTCGCCGAGGCCCGCCGTGTCGACGGCGACCGACGTCAGCGCCGGCACGTAGTGCTGCGCCTCGACCACGTCGTCGAAGCCGACGAGGGCGAAGTCGCGGCCGGGCTCCATGCCTCGCTTGCGCAGCGCCAGCATGACGCCGAAGGCGACAGCGTCGTTGAAGCAGACGGCCGCGGTCGGCGGGTTGGGCTGCGCCAGCGCTGCATCGAGGCAGGCCATGCCGCCCTTGCGGTTGGTCTCGCCCTCGACGACCGTGATATCCTCGTGTCCGACGCCGTTGGCCTCGCATCCCTCGCGAAAACCATCGACGCGTTCCTGGCAGACGACCATGTCGGAGAAGCCGCCGAAGAAGGCGAGCCGGCGATGGCCCTTCCTGATGAGATGGGCGGCGGCGAGTGCGGCGCCGCGCTGATTGTCGGGCACGACGGCGGGCACGCGTCCATCCCGCAGGCGTCGCATGGCGAGCACGACAGGGACGCCGGACTGCTGGATGCGGCGGAACGCCTCCGCGGCTGTACCGCGCGCCGGCGAGACGATGAGGCCGGCGACGCCCTGCTCCATCATCGATTTCAGCACCTCTTCCTGGCGCACCGGATTCTCGGCCGTGTTGGCGATGAAGGGCACGACGCCGGCCGACTGGAAGACGCGCTCCATGCCGACCGCGAGCTCGGCGAAGAAGGGATTGGTCAGGTCGTTGATGACCATGCCGATGACGTTGGAATGGGCCTTGCGCAGGTTGGCGGCGCCGCGATTGTAGACGTAGCCGACGTCCTCGATCGCCTTGCGGACTTTCACGGCGGTGTCAGGGCGAACCAGGCCGCTGCCCTGGAGGACCAGCGAAACGGTCGACTTGGACACGCCGGCTTGCCGGGCGACATCCAGGATCGTCGCATTTTCGCGAGCGGCCAAGCTTTCCTCCGAGTCTTGGTTCGAGCCGAATTTTTGGAACGATCTAATTCCGCGACCAAACCCCTGTCAAGCTCCCGCGTGGCAACCCAAACGGTTATTGGAACGTTCCATCGCTGTTCCGCAAGAATGTCCGGCTAAGCCTCAGCTGCGGAAATTCCGGTCGATGATACGGAGGGAGGAAGCCGCGTTGCGCTAGCGGCCCTGGCCCGAGGCGCGCACGCATTTGCGCACGCGGCAGTTCGGGGTATCGGCGGCGGGCACGCTTTGCAGATCGGCCCGCTGGCTCGCGCCGCAGAAGGTGCGGTCGCGCACGTAGCGGTCGAAACGCACCAAGGACGGATTGTCCCGCGCCGGATAGCGCAGGATAGCCTGGCCGTCGGAGTTCAGCGCCGCCTGCACGCGCGCACAGCTCATCGAGGTGGTCTGGTAGCGCTCGATCGCCCAGGCCTCGCCCGCGAGCACCAAAACCGCAACAATGACCGCAAGACGCCGCATCCAATCCCCCCGTGATCGCGACCCCTGTCCGGAACGCTGCCGCAGGGTCACCCTAGCAAAGGCGCACCGGCCCCCGGAATGACAATCGCGTGAGGCACGACGAACCCGAACCGGCCCGCGCGGCGTTCAGCGCATGTCGAAGAACTGGATGTCCTCGCAGCGGTTGACCGGGCAGGCCGGCAGATCGCTGGTCGGGATATAGGCCCTGTCGGTCGTCTGGCCCGCCGGGCAGAAGAGGCGATTCTTCACATAGCGGTCGTAGAGCGGCAGGCCGGTGCGCGGCGAGCGGTGCTGCATGATGGCCGCACCCTCGCGGCTGATGATCGCCTTGACCTGGGAGCAGGTCTTCGAGGTGGACGTGTAGCGGTTGATGGCATGGGCTTCGCCGCCATGAAGCGCAAAGCCGGCAGCGATTGCCACCATCAGGCAAGACATGGTGCCTGCCCATCTTCCCCGGTGACGACGCATGGTCCCGTACCTCCCGCGAATGGCGCTCCATCCTGGGCTCGCTTCGCGCCCGGCACAAGATGACGGGCGGGCGCATGGCAGCAGAAATGATTCGCATAGTTTATTGTCGAACCCGACCAACAGCCGTACTGTTGCCTTGGGCAGAGGGCATCGGAGGATGCCATGAAGTTCGGTACCGTCGCAAATCCGCAGCAGGTTGCTGCCATGGCGAACGTGGTCGACGCATATTGCAGGCTGGCCGGCATCGAGCCGGAAGCGCCGGAACGAGAGCAGATCGCGGTCAAGATCGTCGAGCTCTTCGCGACCGGCGTCAGAAGCCAGAACGACCTCCTCGCGGCCCTGATCCTGCCGCCCTGCTCAGGCGGCGGAGAGGGTCATCGGTCAGCCCAGCCTGACAAGCAGGGCAACCATCCCGCCAGGGCAGCCTGATGAGCTTTGTCGAATCCGAGGGAGGCATGCATCCGGCCGGCCGATCGGGCGTCCGGACTTCCAGCTGGCAGGACATCTTGTGGAAAGATGGCGCGAGTGACGGGGCTCGAACCCGCGACCTCCGGCGTGACAGGCCGGCACTCTAACCGACTGAGCTACACCCGCGCTTGGCGACGCGCACCTGTTTGCGTGTTGCGTCGTTGGCGGCTGGATAAGTGGTTCGGCAGGGAGTGTCAAGCGCTGCGATCCGATCTTTTGGGATGTCATTCATCAGAAATTCGCTTCGCGCTTTTTAACGATCCTGCCCCTGGTCCGATCCGACGTTGGCGGCCCCGGGACAACCGGCCCCGGCCTCGCCAAAGCGTCGGCCCGCGCTCGGACTCTGCCGCGAGGAAAGCGGTAGACAAGCCGATTTTTCCTTGCGGACCCGAGCTGAAATGCTTAAACGTCCGGCCTGATTTTCCGGGCGATTAGCTCAGTTGGTAGAGCGCTTCGTTTACACCGAAGATGTCGGCGGTTCGAGCCCGTCATCGCCCACCATATTTTCAAGAATTTTTGCGGTTCTGTTACGATCTACCGCTGCCGATACACCGGCCCGCAGGCGCGCCAATCCACGGGTATTCATCCATGCTGAAATCCACCTTGAAAGGATTGGGCACGGATGGCGATCTTGCTCGCTTGCCGGAATCATGTCGCACTGACCCGAGGTGACACCAAGCTCACGCGGGAGCACTTCGCGCTTGCCTAGATATCTGACTCGCGGAAGGCGCGACCGAAAGAGTCCAGCAACGGCCTGACGAGGTACTCGACGAAGGTGCGGTCGCCCGTCGAGATATAGATTTCGACTGGCATGCCCGGATAGATCTTTTCGCGCGAGAGTTCCGGCGGCAAATCGTCGGTGATCTTGAGCCGGACGGTGTAGAAGGGCTGGCCTGAGGCCTGGTCGACCAGCCGGTCGGCCGAGATGTAGCTGACAGTGCCATCCACTTCCGGCGTTATGCGCGCATTGAGCGCCGAGAAATGTAGGCGCGCCTGCTGGCCAGGCCGCAGCGTGTCGATGTCATGCGGGCTGATGCGGGCTTCGATCACCAGTCGATCGGAGGTCGGCAGTATTTCCATGAAGGGCTCACCTGCCCGGATGACGGCCTGCGGAGAGTTGTGCACCGAACGCACGATGATGCCGTCGGCCGGCGCGCGAATGACGGTGCGATCGAGGATCGCCTGCGCGGCGCGCGCCAATTCGTCGATGTCGGCAATTGTTGTCCGCTCCTTGTTTAGCTCGGTGACCGCGTTCTCGACGCGCATCGTCGTAAGACGTTCTATCTGCTGCTTTGTCTCGACGACCTGCGTCAGGGAGCTGGCGATCTGCGACTGCAGCGAGCCTACCTGGCCGAGCAGTTCCGCCTCGGCGCGCAGCAGGTTGGTGTATTCCGTGCGGTTGGTGAGGCCGTCCTCGAGCAACTGCTTCTTGCGCTCGATCTCCTCGCGGACAATTTTCAACTGGTTCTGGCTCGCCTTTTTCTGCTCGTCGAGGCCTACCGCGGCGTCGTCGAGCGCCTGGATGCGCTGCTTGAGGATTTCGCGTTCGGCGACGTAGCGAGCATAGTTTGCGTCGAACTCGACTTGCTGTTCGGCGACGACGTCAGGAAAACCGTCGCCGTGCGAACTGCGCACGATATCTGCCGGAATGACCAGCTTGGCCTTAAGGTCGCGCTCCGCTTCCAGCCGCATCGACTTGGCGCGCAGAGCCGCGAGCTGCTTCAGCAGGCGGTTGAGCTGCGCCTCGGCCGTCGTCGAATCCAGCGTCAGCAGGGGTTGCCCCGCTTCGACGCGGTCCCCCTCCCGAGCGCTGATCGTCTTGATGATCCCGCCTTCAAGGTGCTGGATCAGAATATTCTGCCCGGCAGCGGCAACGTAGCCGGGCGCGATGGTGGCGCTGGCTAGCGGGGCGGTGGAAGCCCACAAGGCAAATCCGCCGACGCACAACAGCATGAAAGCATAGCCAAACCGGGAGATTCGGTCCGTACGGGTGTCGATGGATTGGGTCCAATTGTAGGTGCGCGGCTTCTCTGCCATCGGGACCTAGTTGATTTTGGCGCGCATCATCGTCGCGAATGAAGCCGTGGGCCGTGAGGCTGACTGCTCGGACTGCGGCTGCGTCGACTCGTGCTGCGGCGAGGTTGCCGTTTCCGAGCCAGGCGCGGTCTCCGCCGAGGACTGCGCCAGCCTCTGCAACACATCCTGGGCCGGGCCGTACATCTCGATCATCCCGTCCCGTAGCATCAGAATGCGGTCGCATTTAGCCGCAATGGGCGCGTGGTGGGTAATGAGCAGGATCGTGGTGCCGCGTTGCTTGGCGTCTAGCACGGCGCGCTCCAGCGCCTGCTCCCCTTCCGCATCCAGGCTGGCATTCGGCTCGTCGAGCATCATTATCCTGGGATCGCCATAGAAGGCACGGGCAAGCCCGATCCGCTGGCGCTCGCCGCCGGACAGGCGCACGCCGGTCGCCCCGATCGCGGTCGCGTAGCCGTCCTTTTGGGCGAGCACGAGCCTGTGCGTCTCGGCATGTTCGGCCGCGCGCACGATCGCGGCCTCATCAACCTTCGGCTCGAAGCGCGAGATGTTCTCGGCGATCGTTCCCGGAAAAAGCTCGACCTCCTGGCTAAGATAGCCGATGTGACGACCGAGATAGTCGGAATCGAAGTTCTGGACGTCCGCGCCGTCGATACGGATGACGCCGCCGTGCGGCTTGATGGCGCCGACGATCAGGCGGGCAAGCGTCGATTTGCCAGCGCGGCTGGGGCCGATGATCGCTACCATCTCGCCCGCCTCGACGCGGAAGGTGATCCGCTTGATCAGCGGCTCGGCAGCGCGGTCGGCGTCCGGTGGAAAGTAGATCAGTCCCTCGACGGAGATGTCGCCGTTCAACTGCGGCAGTTCGATGTTATCCTTGTTGGCCGTAGCCGTATCGATGCTCTTCATCCGCCTCCAGGCGCGGTGCACTTCAAAGACGTGGCGCCAGTCGCCAATAATCTGGTCGAGCGGCTGGAGGGCTCGGCCCGATACGATGGAAGAGGCGAAGATCATCCCTGCCGTCATCTCGTTTTGCAGAACGAGATAGGCGCCGGCTCCGAGAATGCCATTCTGCAGCAACTGGCGAACGGTGCGCGAGAAGCCGCCGAAGAAAGCGTTACGGCGCGCAACCTTGGTCGACAGATTGATCGACCCGGCGAATATGCTGCCCCACACTTCCGTTACGTTCGAGATCATTCCGAGCGCGCGCACCGTCTCGAAGTTGCGGCCGAAAGATTGCGCCACGTTCATCGAGGCCGTCATGGAATCGACTGCCTGCTGGCCTGACCTGACCGTCGCCCTCTGGTTGGCGAGAGCCACTCCTACCATCACCACCGCGCCGAATAGGGTGATGTAGAACAGCACGGGATGGATGAGATAGAGCAGCGCGATGAAGAGAGGCGAGAACGGCAGATCGAACAGGAAAAAGAGCGAGCGCGAGTTGATGAAGGTACGGACGGTCGACAGGTCGCGCAGCGGCTGAACATCACCCAGCGCAGCGCGCGGTCCAGTCATCGATGCAAGGAAGGCATCGGAGCCGATCGCCGTGTCCAGTCGCGCCGCAACCCTGTCGGCATAATTGGCGCGGATGATTTCAATCACGCCGTGTACGACGAGCGCTGCCGCGGCCAAAAGGCTGATGTAGACCAGCGTGCTCATGCTGGAGGACGGCAGAACGCGATCGTAGATCTGCAGGAGATATAGCGGCATCACCAGCAACAGCATGTTGGAGACTGCCGAGAAGATGCCGATCTCGATCAGGCTCTTCCCCAAGTAGGGAAATCTGGATGCAGTTGCCATGGACGTCTCGCCCAAATAGCGGCCGGGTGCTGTCAGAGGGAAATCTGCCTACGATATCTGCGCCAAGGATTGGTCAACCGATGCCGAAATGGTCCTGCCGGCATCGGTAACATCCACCCGCTTCGGCTGCAAAGACTGATGGATCTCATCGCGCCAGCCGACTGTGAGCTTGGCTAGCTGCTTGTTGGGGTTGCTCATGCCGTCAGTGCTTCCAAGAGCGGGCAGTGTGATGAAACCGGGAGCAGTCAAGCTCAGGACTCACAGGCGTCAGATTCCTGTTCCGCGGAACACCACGGCGAACGTCAGCAGGAGAATTCGCAGGTCGGTCGCAAACGACATAGTGGCCGCATACCGGGTGTCGTGCTTGGCGCGCTCGGCGAACGTACAGGCGTTGCGCTCGCTGACCTGCCACAGGCCAGTTATCCCGGGACGCATGCCGAAGTACGCGGTTTCATGATAATATTGGCGCTGCTCTGGCATTATCGGACGCGGCCCGACGACGCTCATGTCGCCGCGCAATACGTTGAACAATTGTGGCAGTTCGTCGATCGAGTATTTGCGCAGGTGCCTGCCCAGCTTGGTGATCCGAGGGTCGTCCGCCAACTTCTGGGTTCGGTCCCACTCGGCTCGGGCGGCCGGGTTCAGACTCAGGTATTCCTCCAGGCGCTCCTTCGCGTTCGGTACCATAGTGCGGAGCTTCCAGAAGTTGAAAAGTTCGCCGTCTTTCCCAACGCGCGACTGGCAATAGAAGGCCGTGCCCCCGTCCAGACGAATGAGCAATGCCAATATTCCAACGACGAGGAGCACGAACGGAGCGAGCAGCAGGATTACTGCGATGTCCAGCAACCGCTTGGCCGCCGGATAGAAGCGGTTAGGCGCCGCTCGCTGCGCCGGGATGACGGGCAGGCCGTGCGCGTAGGATCCATATTGCTCTCTGCGCATCGGCGCCCCCCCCATCGGTTGTCGCCATGTAAATTTGCGGGCATTTTTGCTTCAATCAGCCACCGGTAAGCAGTTTGATTTAGGCCCTGCGCTCCTTATGCAATTTTGTGGGAGTTATTTTGTGTTTGGTGAAAGTAATGTTCGTTCGAAGTACATAATACGACTTTTGGCGGATGCCGCGTTGATCGCAATTCATCGGATGCCACGCGAGGCACCGCTAGGAGGCGGTTTCACCAATCGGGAGCGGAGGGACGCGGGAACGGCATCGCAACAAATCCTGCCCGTCCACGCTAGGCGGCCAATCCGCTATCATCCGGTATGACCATCCCCGCGCACAACGGAGAGAAGGTCTGTCGCGCTACATCGAAGATCATCCTGGCGGCAAAGCTGCACGGACCGCACCGTGCAGATCGCGTTGCGTTCGCCCCGGATGTCCGCGTGGTGGATGTGGCCCCCAGTCAGTTCCTTCGATGCGGTAGCACCGCAACCGCGGTCATTCCCGCCGGGCTATCTCGACGCGGAAATCACTGTGAGTCCGGCCGCCCTTCGCGTCATGAATAGCGCTGAGATAGTGGCCCTACCTCATGCGTAGGTTCCGAAGCGCAATGGCTTAGCCATAGGGATTAGCCTGCCATGCGACATACCCTCCTTCGAATGTCTACCATGCGCGGACGAGTGGCCTGAGATTGAGTCCCACAGGGCCTGGAGTGCCAGGGCATTGGGGCATCGTAATCATGGCCGATCTGGACCTTCGTTTCTACCTGGCGATCTTCCTGCGAAGACTGCCGTATTTCATCGCCATCGTCATTGCGGTGGCGGCGATCGGCGTTGCGGCCGCCATCATGACCCCCCGAACCTACAGGGCGGAGGCAACTTTTCTGTTCGAGGCACCGCAAGTTTCAGAGTCGGCGGTCGGAGCGCCCTCCCCTGTAAACGCGCTGGAACAGTTGCAGGTCGTTCGGAAGCAGGTGACCACACGCGAGAACCTTCTGGCGCTCGCAGACAAGATGAACGTTTATGGAGAGGCGCGGGCCGGCCTATCGAACTCCGAGATCGAGGAGGACATGCAGGACCGCCTGCACTTCGATCAGGTCAAGTTGGACGCGAGCGGCGCGGGTGCAACAGTGTTCAACGTGTCCTTCGGCGCCGAGGACCCCAAGATTGCTGCCGGCGTGGTGAATGAGTTCGTAGAACTCATTCTCGACCGGAACGCACGCCTGCGAACGGGACGGGCCAAAGGCGCAACGCAGTTCTTCAGCGACGAGGTGGCACGGCTCATCGCCGAGTTGGAACGGGCCGAAGACGAGGTCCTCAAGTTCAAGAACGGGCACGGGGATTCCTTGCCGGACGGGCTCGAGTTCCGCCGCGCGAGGCAGGGCGCCTTGCAGGAGAGGCTCACAACGCTAGAGCGCGAAGAGGCGGATCTCAGATTCCGGAAAGCGGATTTGTCGGTCGGCCGTGCGGAAAGCTCGGCGGTTCTCACTCCTGAGCAGCAGCAGTTGCTGGATCTCAACCGCGCTCTGTCGGACCAGCTGTCGGTCTTCACGGAGGACAGCGCGAATGTTGTGGCGCTCCGGGAACGGATAGCTCGGCTGCAGGAACAGATGCTGTCCGGCGGCGATGGGGAAGTCGGCCGCAAGTCCCCAGGCTTGTCTCCGCTCGGATTTCAAGTTGCGGAGATAGACGAGCGGATCCGGCTCATAGGAAGCGAAAAAGATGCGATCGCTGGCGAACTTGAGCAGCTGACGCGATCCATAGAAGCGACGCCCGCAACCGAGACCGCACTCAGCGCGCTCGAACGGGACCGCGCCAACATCCAGACCCAATACAACAGCGCCGTAGCGCGGCTCGCGGAAGCGAAGACGGGCGAACAGATCGAGTTGCTCTCCAAGGGGCCCAGGTTTTCGCTCGTGGAGGCGGCAACCCCGCCGGAGAAGCCGACAAACCCCAGTCGGAGACGCATCGCGGCGAAAGCAGCGTTGGCCGGAATCGGCTTGGGCGCGGGTTTCGTCGTGCTTCTCGAATTCTTGAACAAGACGATCCGGCGGCCGATGGAGCTGTCGCGTCTGCTCGGCTCCGAGCCGCTGGCGACCATTCCGTTCATAGAGGTCACTCCCAAGAGCCGGGGGTCCTTGTTCAAGCGCGGGGCGGCCGTACTGGGCGCCCTCGGCGCGGCGACGGCTGCGGCTCTCGCAGTCCATCATTTCTACCCACCGCGCGATCGGATCATCTGAAGGCAGAAGGTTACCAGACGGGCCAAGAAGCGGGAAAATCGAGCTCGAGACGGATGGCGGCGTGGCATGGAACGTAACGGAGAAGTTTTGCAGACGGCTCGGCGCATCTCCGACGTGGCGCAGGCCGTGTCGCGACTGGCACCCGGGACGGGGTGGGCCGGTATTCCGGCACTCGACGTAAACCCCGCAATCCTCGCCGACAACCGCATCATCACGCTCAGTCAGTTGAACCCTGCCTGCGCGCCATTCGACATGCTGCGGACCAAACTCTTGCAGGCGATGCGCGCAAAAGGCTGGACCACGGTAGGCATCACATCGCCCACGGCGGCCTGCGGCAAGAGTGTCGTGGCGACGAATCTTGCCTTCAGCCTTTCTCGGCAGAAGGAACTGCGCACGGTGCTGCTGGACCTGGACCTCCGGCGGCCGGAATTGGCCAACCTGCTCGCACAGAAGGGTGCGCCGTCGATGGAAGAATTCCTGCGAGGCAGGAAAAGCGTCGAGGAAGCCTTCGTCCGCTGTGGCGACAACCTTGCCATCGGAACAAACGGCCGTCCGGTGCAATCCTCGTCGGAGCTGCTGCAGCAGCCGAGTGCGCGCGCGGCGCTGCTCGGCCTGAGGAAGAGGCTGGAGCCGCACGTCGTGATCTACGACTTGCCTCCGATGCTCGTCTGCGACGACGTCATCGCATTCATGCCGAATGTCGACTGCGCGATCCTGGTAGCGGGCGCCGAAACGACGACTATTCGCGAAGTCGACATCTGCGAGCACAGCCTGGCCGAACAGACGAAAGTCGCAGGCGTCGTGCTCAACAAGTGCCGGTACACGCCTGACAAGTACGGCTACTGACCTTCGCCTGCATGCTGGCCAAGGCTGGTCCGCATGAACGGAACCCTACGGGAGCCTGGCCATGCGCAAAGTGCTCGTTGTCTATGGAACGCGTCCCGAAGCGATCAAGATGGCGCCACTCGTCGCCGAATTGGGCAAGTCGGCCTGCTGCAGGCCCGTGGTTGCGGTCACCGGCCAGCACAGAGCGATGCTCGACCAGGTCAACCAGCTCTTCGGAATCCAGCCAAGCTACGATCTCGACATTCTGACGCCGCGACAAAGGCTGGAGGACGTAACGTCCCGTGTGCTCTGCGGACTGGCGGACATCATCGAGTCCGAGTCTCCTGACGCGGTGGCGGTCCAGGGCGACACCACGACCTGCTTTGCCGCGTCACTGGCAGCCTTCTGCCGGAAGATTCCGGTGATCCATCTCGAGGCGGGACTAAGGACGGGCGAGCGCTACAATCCGTTCCCCGAGGAGATCAACCGCCGGCTGACGACCCAGCTCGCCGCCGTCCACCTGGCGCCGACCCACGCGGCAAAGAGCAACCTGCTGCGTGACGGCGTCAGCGAAGAGGACATCATCGTGACCGGGAACACCGTGATCGACGCGCTTCGCCACGTGGTCTCATTGAGGCTACCGCTTGAGAACAAGGCTATTGCCGCGATTGCCGGCAGGCGGAGCGTCCTCGTCACCGCGCACAGACGCGAGTCCTGGGGCGAACCGATGGCGCGGGTGGCAAACGCCGTCGCGCGCCTCGCAACCGCGTTCCCGGATATCGTCTTCTTGCTGCCCGCGCACCTCAATCCTGCCGTCCGGGAGGTCCTGCTTCCGCCACTGGCGGGCTGTCCAAACGTCCTGATCACCGAGCCTCTAGGCTACAGCGATTTCGCTTGGGCCATGCACGGCTGCAGTGTGGTGTTGACCGACAGCGGTGGCGTGCAGGAGGAAGCTCCGTCGTTCGGCAAGCCCGTGCTGGTCCTGCGCGAAACGACTGAACGCCCCGAGGCCGTCGCCGCCGGCACAGTGAAGCTGGTCGGGACCGACGGGGAAGTGATCTTCGACGAGACAAAAAGGCTTCTGACCAACGAGGTGGCGTACCATACGATGGCTCGCGCCGCGAACCCATACGGGGACGGAAGCGCCGCGGTGCGCTCGGTGCAGGCGATCGAGCATTTCCTGGGGTTCGGAAGCCGTCCGTCCGAATTCAGACCGCAAGCCACCGTGCTGCACCCCGACAACTTCGTGGACGGCTTTGCGGCCTAAAGTAAGCCCCGTAATTCTTGGGTCTGGACCGGCTACTTCAAGGTTTTTGTGCTCGCATCGCCTTCGCCGAAAATAGGCATCCACTTTCCGCGTCATGATCTGGGGGTGAACACGGGCAATGGCATAGCATCTAGACTAGGCCCAGCCGGAAGCGACCGGCGAGATCTGACCCGCCGCGGATAAGACTATTGTTTTCCATGGGGCGCGACGGCCTCTGAACTCTTTCTGATCGCCATCAGCGACTTGGTTAATCCGCAGATTTTTTCAGGTACGATCTTAGCGTCGGGAAAAAGCGCGGAAAGCATCCTTTTGTCGAGAAGGATAGCGCTCTGAATGTCCCGCATTGCTTGGTCCACAGTCGCCGCCTTAGGCCAGTAAGGCCCGCATGCTCTCGCCATGACGATCCTGAACTTGAGCGATTCCGGAAGCCAATGAAGAAATGGCGTTCTCGCGTGAGGTTCAATGGGAAACCAGAAATAGGGCGTTTGCACGAAATAGTTTGGAGCGATCCTGCGTATTTCGTTCGCCATGGCCATCATGTTCGACCACATACCAACATGTTCGATGACCGAATTTGAATGAACGACGTCAAAGCTACCATCGGAAAAATCCCGCATGTCGCAAGCGTCTGCGCGCAGCGATACGAAACCTGGTCTCGTAACGGGCAGAACGTCCAGATTCACCAGCGTGATTTCCGTCGGCCGGGAGATCAGCGGTCGTTTGTCCGCCCAATAGGACTCAAGGCCACCGACGTCGAGAATGCGCAAGGGGCGAGCGGTGACTGGAATGGAATTGATGACATCAAGAAACAGGCCAAACCGAGCCAGTCTGAACTTGCTCGTTGCTGTTCTATCGTGGCCATCGGCTACGGCAGTGCGAGAAGGCATTGCTCTGATCCCATCTACTAACGATCGAACCGTGACAGACTTGGGCAGCCTTCTCCTCAGCGCCATACCCCGCGTGTGTCGTAGACGACCTTTCCACCCAGTCGCGTGCTGCGGATCGACTTGAACGGTTCGTGTTCGACGAGGAGTACGACAATGTCCGCCCGCTCAACCGCTTCATAGGCCCCCTCCATGCGAACATTGGCATGCGCCGACAGCGCGGGAGGAACCGTGTCGACAAACGGATCGGAGATAAGCACTTCCACGTCTGGCAGCGCATTTGCGATCAGTCCGACGATCTCGATCGCCGGACTTTCGCGGACGTCATCCACGTTCGCTTTGAACGTGAGGCCCAGACAGGCGATCGTCGGCGAGCGGAAACGCTGCGCCTTTCCAATGACCTGCTCCGCGACATGATGTGGACGATGATCGTTGACCTCGCGGGCGGTCCTAATCAGCCGCGCCAGTTGCGGCGCGGCGGAGACGATGAACCAGGGGTCCACCGGGATGCAGTGCCCGCCTACGCCAGGACCTGGGCTAAGGATGTTCACGCGCGGGTGGCGGTTGGCCAGCCGGATCACCTCCCACACGTCGATATGGAGAGACTCGCTTATCAGCGACATTTCGTTGGCGAACGCGATGTTCACGTCGCGATATGCATTCTCCACCAGCTTGGCCATCTCCGCGCTGGCGGCGTCGGTCAGAAGCACCTCGCCTTGCGCGAACACACGGTAAATCGACGCGGCCCGCTCAGCGCAATGCCGAGTGAGGCCGCCGACAACTCGATCGTTGGTTATGATCTCGATCATAATGCGGCCGGGAAGGACGCGCTCCGGGCAATGCGCCACGGCGATGTCCGCTCCGTTCTCTCCGTCGTGTGGCATCTTCAAATCCGGCCTCAGACTGCCGATCCACCGCGCCACGTTTTCAGTGGTGCCGGGTGGGGATGTGGACTCGAGAACGATGACGTTGCCGGGCCGCAGGCGCGGGGCAATCTGCTCGGCGGCCGCGCGCACGTAGGAGAGGTCAGCGGTACGGTCACCGTTGAATGGAGTAGGTACCGCGATAATATAGGCGTCCGCTTCCGGGGTCTCCGTCATTACGGTCAGCCGCCCCATCGCGACTGCTCCGCTGACTCCAACCGCGAGATCCGGCTCGATGAAGGGGACCTCCCCTTTCGAAATGGCTTGCACGATCTTCGGATTGACGTCCACGCCGATCACCTCGACACCGCGGGTGGCCAAAGCGACTGCCGTTGGCAGGCCGATATACCCCATCCCGAGGATGGCCAGCCGCCCCGAAAATTTCTCATGCATGTCAGAATCCCCCGCCGCCTACGCTCAGAAATAGTGAACTGCTTTCAGTGACTCGCCTGCAGGCCCCCGCGGTAGGGCACGAGCGGGACGGACGAGTTCCCTGAGTGTCAGAAGCATGAAGATCGTGTTGGTCGACAGGTAGCGCCACCAGAGGCGGCCCGGCTCCTGAAGCACCCTGTAGGCCCACTCCATGCCCAGCCGTTGCCAGGAAGCCGGTGCGCGCCTGGTAAGTCCGGCCATGATGTCGAACGACCCGCCGACCCCGTGCAGCACCGGCACGTCAAGCGACGGCCCGTAGGTGCCGAGAAAAATCTCCTTCTTGGGCGAAGTGATGCCGAGAAACAGCATGTCCGCGCCAGACTGCCTGATCCGGTCCGCAACCTGCGGCGCTTCCTTCATGTCGAAGTATCCATGGTGGCTGCCGACGATCCGCAGGTCCGGAAACCGCTCCCGTATCTGCATCTCCAGAGTGTGGAGGACTTCCGGCCGCGCTCCGAGCAGATATACCGAATGCTTCGCGCGATTAGCGAGGCCCAGAAGGTTCTCGAATATATCGATGCCTGCAATGCGCTCGGGAAGAGGCCGCCTCAGCAGTTTGCTCGCCCATACGACTGACTGCCCGTCGGCAAGCATCAGGTCGCACTCCATAAGCGAACCACGCAGCAGCGGGTCGCGTCGCATATTCACGATCTTTGCCGCGTTGAGGACGCCGATAAGCAGCCTCCTGCGCGTGGCAATGGCGCTATGTGCGCGTGCGACCACGTCTTCCATGCGGATTGCGTCGAAGTGGACGCCGAAGAGCAGTTTCTGGTTCCTGCGCATCTCGGTCTCCTACAGGGTCAAGAGACGCAGCCATCGACAGACTGGCGGCGCTGATAGTCGCGGCAAGCGCAGGGAGCGGCAGGCGCCCACCGGGAATTCGACAATGCTAAAAAATCAGCGAGAAAAGGCTACTGGGCTGAAAGCATTAGGCTTTGATCTGCCCTTTAGGTGTTCAATTCACCTGCGTACTCAGTTCGGATTACGCTTGCCGGTGGAACGGGCCTTACATGACGGCGTCGTTCATCGACGGTGGGTCGCCAGCACGGCCTGGCATGACCAGCCTACTGTCCCCGTTTGAAACTTCGTCCGCTGCTCGCCGGTCCCACAGCACAATGACCAAGGCTGTCGATCGCAATTCTTTCAATTTCAAGCGTCTTTACCAACCTGAACCATTGCCAAACTGCCGATTAACATTGCGGCGAAAGTATGACGGCGTGACGGTCATATTCTTTCACTTTAGTTGATTTGAAATACTCTTGCGACCGTATTAGCAAACGCTGTGGGGAGAAAGGCTACCACCAATGGCGAGCACTACATACGGAGTGCCTACCGGCACGCAACTTACTGCCTATACCGGCCCCATGACGATCACGACGCCGGGAACCGTAATCGACGGCAAGATCATTAATGGATCGCTTCGCATTCTGGCGGACAACGTCGTCATCAAGAACTCCGTGATAAACTTCAATTCATACTGGGGCATCGACGCCGAAGGCCCCAAGAACACGACAATTCAGGATTCCGACATCATCGGGCCGGGCTACGCGGGCTCGAGCGACTCGGCCATCCTCGGCACCGGCACATTCCTGCGCAACGATATCTCCAAGGTACAGAACGGCATCTCCCTGACCGGCGGCTCGAGCATTGTGCAGGGTAACTACATCCACGACCTGGCATCCGCGGGAAGCGATCCCCATTATGACGGCATCCAGGTTTTCGGCGGCCAGCACCAAGTGCTGATTGCTGACAACACTGTCATTTCGCGCGACACCTCAGACATCCTGATCTCCGATTTATGGGGGGCGGTGTCGGATATCACGATCCGCGACAACTTCCTGGGCGGCACTCCCGGCTACAGCATCTATGTGACCGGCGACCACGGCCACGGCACGACCGGGGTAACGATCGAAAACAATCAGATCGCCCGGGGCTTCTACGGCTATTACTACATCTACCAGGCCAATCCCACGATCAGGGGCAACGCGGAGCTGCCGCATGGAGCGCTGCCGTCGTCTGGCCCGGTAGTCGGCAGCCCTACCGTATTCAACGGAACAGCAGGCGACGACGTGCTGCCCGCCGGTGGCGTTTCCAATGCCGGCAATGAAAAATTCTATGGACTGGGCGGGAAAGACCTGCTGCTCGGCGGTGCCGGCGACGACTACCTCGACGGAGGCCCCGGCGCAGACACGATGCGCGGCGGGTCCGGCAGCGACACGTACGTCGTCGACAGCTCTAGCGACATCGTCGACGAGGCAGGCGTAAATGGCACCGACACCGTGCGGTCATCGATCACCTTCAGCCTCGTAAACTCGTCCTCCGTCCTTGGAGTTCTCGAAAACCTTGTACTCATCGGTACCAGCGCGATCAACGCGACTGGAAATGCCGCCAACAACCAGTTGGTGGGCAACGGCGCAGCCAACGTGCTGAACGGCGGCGCGGGCGCGGACACGATGCTTGGAGGCGCCGGAGACGACATCTACGTGGTCGACAACGCGGGCGACACAGTCGACGAAGGTGCTGCCGGATCAGGCGGAACCGACAGCGTGCAATCCTCTGTGACATTCAGCCTCCTCAATTCCGCACGCGTGCTCGGAACCGTGGAGAATCTCGCCCTGACCGGGACCGCCAACATCAACGGCACCGGCAACGCGGTGGCCAACGTCATCACGGGCAACAGCGGGACAAACACGCTGAGTGGTGGGTCAGGTAACGATACGCTTATCGGTGGCGCCGGCAACGACACCCTCGATGGTGGAACTGGCAACGACACCATGCGAGGCGGCGCCGGGGACGACCTCTACGTCGTGAACAGCACAGGCGACACCATCGACGAGAGCGCGGCCGGATCGGGCGGTACCGACACGATCCATTCGTCAATCAGCTTCAGCCTAGCGTCGTCGACGCGGGTCCTCGGGACTTTCGAGAACTTGATGCTGACCGGTTCAGCGAATCTTTCAGGCAGCGGCAACGGCCTTGCCAATGTGCTGGGGGGCAACTCCGGCAGCAACGTACTCAGCGGCGGCGGCGGCAACGACACCTTGCGCGGGTACGGCGGCAACGACGTTCTCAAGGGGGGAGCGGGCAACGACATCCTGACCGGAGGGGCAGGCAATGACACCCTCGTCTTCGACGTGGCCCCCTCCGCCAGCACGAACGTCGACAGGATCACCGACTTTTCAGTGGTCGACGACGTCATCCATCTGGAGAACGCCGTTTTCACGGCGCTGACCAGAACCGGTGTTCTTTCGAGCGCCAACTTCGTCAAGAACACCACCGGATTTGCGGCGGACGCCAACGACCACATCATCTACGAGAGCGACACCGGCAAGCTGTTCTACGACAGTAACGGCAGCGCGGCGGGAGGGTCCGTACACTTCGCGACGCTGAGCACCAACCTGAACCTCACGAGCGCGGATTTCACGGTGATCTGACAAATTGACGGGCAGCCGGGACGAGCGGCCGCCCGTCGTTCAGCCAAGATTCGAGAGCGCCGGCTACCTGCCTTCTTTGTGCCGATGCCTTGATGTCGCGTCCTACAGAGTTTCCCACGAGCGGGGGACCTCGCTCGGGCTCGTCTGCCGGATCGGCCCGGAGTTCAAACTCCACCAGGATCGTTGGGCATCCTGGCCTGCAGAAGCCCCACGATGGTCCTGGCATGCGAAGCGCTCACCTCGTCATAGGTGAAACGCGCGGCATCTCGTTCAATCCGCTGGGAGAACTTCGCACGAAGGTCGGCGTTGCCAGCCATGCGCACCATCGCTTCCGTCAGGGCATCGACGTTCTCCGTCTGGACGATCAGTCCGTTGACATCGTGTTCAACCAGGCGCGCTGCACCCATGGGAGTTGTAATGACCGGGAGGCCGCATCCTCCGGCTTCCAATGTCACTTGAGGTCCGCCTTCCTCGATCGTCGGAAAGACGAAGATGTCGGCGCAGCGGTAGAACGCACCGACATCTTCCGTAAAGGCGACGTGCCGAACCGAGCTGTCTTGCATAGCAGCAGTCATCCAGTCCTGGATTGCCGCTTCGACATGTCCCACGATGACCAGTTCGCCCGCGATGCGTGCGTTCTTCCAGGCTTGAAGCAGGGTCGGGACACCTTTTCGGACGCCGGCCGTGCCGACGAAGAGAAACCTGAGCGGCCGCTGTGAATCCTGGATCCCGTTTGATTTGGCGTAGCGGGACGGCGACCAGCCGAAGCTGGTGGATATGATGCGTTGAGCCTCGACGCCCGCCTCATGCAGAGACCGCTCGACTTCAGGATTCGGCGCGAATACAAAGTCGTACAGGCTTAGTTCGCATATCTCGAAATCTATATCCCGTTGCGAGATCGTGCATCCGGACGGAAGGGCCAATCGGCCGTAGGAACGATCAAGTATCTTCTTTGCTGTGCCCTGGAAGGTATTGATCATCTGGCCGATCGTCAGGATTCCCGCCTCCTTAGCTCGTTTGATCAACGCGGGTGGAGAACCCGGCCAGAAATAGGCTGCCGTCGTGGCCGGATCGGCTAGGGCTATCTGTTGCTCGAACAGGCGGTTGAGGCGCTTGATGCCCCGCGCCCCCGCGATTTGCCAAGGTAGTTTTGAAAATGGAAACGGCAGGCTTTCGAGTACACTTACGCTGGCCGGCAGGGGTTTGGTGACACGCGGTACGACAAGTACGGGTGCTAAACCAGCGGATCGGAAATTGCGCAACATGCTTGCGCAAGTCTCCGGCCAGCCGCGGCCGTTATACGGTATTGAGCAATAGGTCAGGCAACGATAGTCCGGCACTTCGCACCCATCTTCTCGCGGCCTGAGGTGCGTCACGACGGCGCCAGTCTCGGACGGCGCGCCTGGATGCCCGGCGACATATCAGACCCCGATCCTGCGATGCCGCCACCCTCGCAACCGCAACCCGAGTCGCAACGCGATAGCAGATGGCGCCCACAACGGATGAAGTGGCAACGAAATCATGCCGAGCCTCTTTCGCCTCGCGAGTGCCCGGCCGGTACTGGTACGCGCCACGTCCCGATCGATTTCGCACGCGAGGGCCTCGAACCGCGCGGCGGGAAAGTCCGCAAGTCCCCGGGCGTATGCGTAGTTGACATGTTCCAACGCCCGCCGAGCCATGGTTCGACGGGCGATCTGCAAGAGACGGGGTCTGTCCTCCAGGCCGCAGCCGACGCCCGAGAACACCGCCTCGAACGACCGCCAGCGTTCATTCAGGTCGGTGAACTGACCGTGCGGGGTACCCGACTTAAAGTCCTTCTCATGCATATTCCCCGTGTGATGACGATAGTAGGCTTGGTCTACTCCGATGAGGAAGCCGACGTCCGCTACGGCTGACGCACGAAGCCACATCTCGAAATCTCCGGCGTGCGGAAGGTCTGGCCTATAGCCTCCGATCGCCCTCAGGACAGAAGTCCGCATGACGACTTCTGGAGAAGCTGCCACATTGTACCCCGTGCGGCAGCGCTGTTCCAACCAATCGACGCCGCTCCAGATGATCCAATCCCTTCCCTGGCTGCGACTTGGCGGCAGGTCGCGGCTGAAATGAATGGCATTCCCGTAGACGAAGCCCACTGACGGGACGGCGGCCAGCAATTCGGCTGCACGCGTGAGAGCCCCTGGCGTCACCAAGTCGTCGGCTGACAGAAGAAGTACGAATTCTCCTGTAGCCGCGTCCAGCCCGTCATTATACGTCGAGATGTGCCCCTTGTTCTGCGCATGCGCGATCACGCGCACGCGGCTATCGGATTCACTGATAGACCTCGCGACATCGAGGCTGTCGTCCGTCGATTTGTCATCGACGATAAGAATCTCGAGGTCAATGCCGGGCTGGCCGCTCGTCACGCTTTCGACACATTGAGGCAGATAGCGCCCATAATTGTAGCAGGGAATGACTACACTCACGCGAGGCACGCGATCAAGTTCTACCGCCCTCCTCACGCTTCCCTTCGCCAGTCTTGCTGAAGCTCGGCTGAGAATATCCATGCGCGATCCCAACATTGGACAGGTGCGTTCGGCGGACGCTTCAACAGGAGGCCTGCCGAGATCCGTTTAGTATTTCGACATACGTTCGGATGACGTCCTCTCGTTCTTGGTCAAGGCCGTACGTTGACGAGATGAAGCTCGCCGCTTGCCGGCCTTTCCTTTCGCACCAGCCATGATCCTGCGTCTCCATGCGAATAGCCTCCTCGACAGCCCGCGCGAAACCAACAACATCCCCGCTTTCGATCGGCACACTAAAATCCTCATTGAAGAACTCCCGGCCGCCAAAGCCATGATTGCCGATCACGTAGTTTCCGCAGGCCATAGCTTCAGCGGCAGGCAGGCCGAACCCCTCCTGGCCGGTGAAAGCCAGAAATATCCGCGAAGTTCTCAGCTGCTGTGCGACGCCGGAATGCGGCAGGCCGTCCAGCGCCTGAAGGTCCCATCGATCAAACACGCCACGTCCACGAAGCATCGCGATCACCTGCGCAGCCTCCGACCGACCGCGCCTCGGCATATACGTCAGACGGCGCGGGCGCTCATCCTCGCTGGGGTAGAAAAGGACTGGATCGACGCTAAGCCGGATACGCCGGACGGGACAGCCGTTGAAGGCGTACCGCAGCATCTCTTCATTGTGCGTTGAAACTGTAATCACCGCGGCCAGGTCCGGATCGGACGTGTAGAGTGCCCCTGATTCACTGTCGATCTGCGTCCAGGTCAGGTGGCTATTCTGATTGAAGATTACATACCGCAACCCGACTGGCAGCACAGACAGAAGGTCGGCTTCCGTTTCGGGAATGACAATCACATCGCGTGGCTCGATCTGGACACGTGCCTGCGCGACGATCGGCGTCACGTTTTCAAACCAGCTACATCGAAACCCCTGCTTCCGATGCATTACAAAGGCCCTGATGCCCGCTGAGTTCAGGATGTCCACGTGCCGGTAGATCACCCGCACCCCACCGGCGGGCTGATCGAAATCGGGGCAGCAGAAGAAGACGGTAGGGTCTCGCGTAACCAAACGGCTAGTCGCCAGTGCGAACTGTTTCCGATGCAAGTAGCGTGTGAACTGCGAAAGACTTGCATATGCCTGACGGAAAAAAACGCGCGCGGAGCGTGACGCCCCGCGACGAAACCGCTTGACCGCATTTGCACCACCGGCGCGCACCGAGATATCTCGCACGTTCGACATGACGCTCTTCTTGACGTCCCGTTGGCTAACGTCTGGATTTATTGTCGGCTTCAACCGCATTGCGTCCACTTCTCCATTTTGATGAATGGCATGCTCCAAACGATCAGCCGTTCACGGAGGAAGAGGAGTTGGATGCTCGCATCGCGCCATCCAAGGCAGGTTGCCTGGTCGATCACTGCCGATGGTACAGGACGCACCCCTCGTCGAAGCGCCGGCGCACTACTCGGGAGCGAACATCTTGCCTACGCATGAAAATTGACGAGCTGCTTCATCGAATGGGTTAAGCCTCGGTCCGGAAGGACTCGATGCTAGTCACACAGGAAATGATACTGATTTCGGTGCGAGAAATGACGCGTTCAAAGGTGCTCGGTAGGCCAGCAGTTGAACTCTTCATCCGATATTCCTGCTCGAATGGGCCATTACCAGCCCCGCCACGGCGCGGCGGCCGGCCTTGCGGATTCGGCCACAACCAGGACTGGCCGCAGCGGCGGCGCGCGACCAGGACACGTAAGTGGAAACGTTGCCAGCCGGAACAAGCTGGCTTGGCCAGTTGCCCTCTTTATCGTGTCCCTCTTCATCCCATGGGTGTTGATGATAGGACCGCTGCACCTGTCGGCCAGCCGCTTCGTTCTGCTCGCGATGCTCATCCCATGCCTGGTGAAATGGCTCACTGGCCGGGCGGGGCAGTGGTGTATATCCGACTTCCTGCTGTTTGCTTATTGCGCTTGGTGCTTCCTGAGCTTTTCCGTCAACCACGGGCCTTCCGCCTCCATCGAGCCCGGCGGCATCCTGTTCATTGAAACGATGGGCGCATACCTTCTGGCTCGTTGCTACATTCGCGACCAAGAGGACTTCCGAAACGCCATTCGTTTGAGCGCCACGCTCGTCATGTTCCTCCTGCCTTTCGTTGTCCTTGAGGCAGTGACCGGCCGCAAGCTCATATTGGACACATTCCAAGGCGTGGCTCAGACTTTCGAATTCGGGCCGACCGAAAAGCGCATGGGCCTGATGCGGGCCCAAGGACCGTTCGAACACCCCATTCTGTTCGGTGTATTCTGCGCCAGCCTGTTTGCGTTGACACACCTTGTGGGAGGCAAGGATGATGGAAAGTCCGGCAACAAGTTCGTGACGGCCTCGGTGGTCGGCGCCGCGCTGATGTCGCTGTCATCCGCTCCGATCGCCTCGCTGGTCATGCAATGCGCTTTGATGAGCTGGAATTGGCTGCTGCGGCAGCATGCCGCTAGATGGAAAATGCTCTGGGCTCTGGGATTTGCCGTCTATCTGGTGATCGAGTTCGGCTCCAATCAGACTCCAGCCTCCTTCTACATCACCTATCTCACCTTTGACCGAGGGACCGGCTGGTATCGCCTGTTTACATGGGAGTATGCGACCGCTTCGGTAGCCGCCCACCCAATCTTTGGAATCGGCTACGCGGACTGGGTGCGACCGACATGGATGGCGTCCAGTACCATCGACAATTTCTGGCTCGTGATCGCCGTCCGCCACGGCATTCCAGCCTTGATTTTCATGCTCGGAGCGTACTTTGCGATCACGCTCGCGGTCGGTTTCCGGGCGCCTGTCGATCAGCGGCAGGAGGCATCGCGACTGGCTTACCTCCTGTGCATGGCGGTTTTTTTCTTCGTCGGCTGCACTGTTTACTTTTGGGCGGCATCGTATGTTTGGTTCCTCTTCCTCCTCGGAAGCGGCGTCTGGCTGATGGATGCCAAACGCGCCGAGAGGACCTCGACGGCATCCGCCTGCCCGAGCCCGCGATTCACCACCAGTCGATTGGCCAAGAGGACCCGGAACGGCGATGCTGCGGCGTCCCCTCCCGCGCGGCGCTCTGCCAGTAGGCGATGAGCAAAATGGCATTCGGCCGGCCGCTCGTCGCTCCATGGACCACCGGGCCGAGCTGCAACCCGCTAGGCCCAGGCCTTGATCGTCATGGCGGCAGCCCGACGCAGCCGATTCCAGGCAGGCATACGGCCGGACAAGATGCGCTCGAGCGCTGCGTCGTCGGTATCGTGCCGAATGGACGTTCGCGGCCTTAGAAAGCCCGTCGTTCCCATGCTGCCCCCGTCGGTGGAATAGGCCGACTCGTAGCCGGCCCTACGCAACGTCGCCAGGACCGACGCGTTGTAACGTCCGAAGGGAATGGCGGCAGATCGGATAGGACCGCGAGAAATGGCTTCCAGTACCTCTTTCGATTCTCTCAACTCGTCGTCCAGCTCGCCTGCCGGCAGACTGGTCCAGTCACGATGCGAAATACCATGGCTTCCGATGCGCATGCCCATGTGCGTCAGAAGGCGGACGTCGCCAGCAGCCAATGATCCGGGTGTGCCTAGACGGCCAGTCAGCACGAAGAACTCCGCCACTAGGCCGCGTTGTAGCAATTCCGGAGCAGCGATCGACAGGTCGGAGAGGTTGCCGTCGTCGAAGGTGATCAACAGGCAATCGCGATCACCGTGACCGGCGATTCGGTCGAGCACGTTTCGAAAGCGGTCTTCGCTGATCCAGTACTCGGCCTCGCCGGGATCGAGCTGGCGCGCTGGCGCCCCGATCCCGTGAAAGTTGACAATGCGAAACTGCCTCCGGGTCGTTATCATTGCTCAACCGGGAGGCTTCGTCGACAATTCGGTGGGCGACCGACGCCGAGCAAACACGTTGCGCAGCGCAACGCGGTGGATCGGCCCACGCCAGAACCTGGCGGCTTGCCCAACGAATACTCCGAGTTGGAAAAGCGCGGTCGCCAAAACGCCGTGGTAACGTCCGTAGTATCGTATCCTGTTCGCAGTGAGCAGCGCATAGAGCCGTGGATTGGTCCCGCTTTCGCCGCAAGCATGAACGACCTGAGAGAGCGGCTCGTAGACAATCTCGAAGCCGGCCTCGCGCACCCTTCGTTGATAGTCCACCTCCTCGCTGTAGAGGAAGAACGTCTCGTCCCAGCCACCCACTGCCCTCCGTGCTCGGGCCGAAACCAGCAATGCGGATCCGCTGGCCCACACAACCGATGCGCATCGATCGTAGAGACCTGCCGCGCTGATGACCTCGCCCAAGCCGAGACGGGTAGCGAGCGTGCCTCCCAGGACGGCCTCGGCCCAGGCCGTAAGGATCGAGGGCTCCCGCCGCAGGGTCGGATCAGTGGAGCCGTCCTCTCTGAAATTCCGCGGGACGACTATACCTACCGATGGCTTTGCGATCTGCCGCATGAGAGGTGCGACAGCACGGGGAAGGAGCCGAAGATCAGGATTGAGAACCAGCAGACCGGAACCCTTAGGAATGAGCGAAGCAGCTGCGTTGATGGCCGCCGCATAGCCGGCATTGCGGCCCATCCGTATGACCCTCGGGCGCACCGGATGGTCCTCGGCGAGTTCGGCCGATCCGTCCTGGGAATTGTTATCGACAACGAGGACTTCGTAGCCATCGACGCCGTCCAACCCAACTGGCAGAGAATCGAGTAGAGGCGTCAGGACAGAGGCACTGTTGAAGGTAACGATGACCACTGCCATCCGGCAGTTGGCTGCTGCCGCTGCGCTCATGTCCGGCCGATGCTGACTTGCTGCTTGAATCTCGTTCAAACCAGCCTCCTGTCGGAAGGTCGACGCCTATTGGCAGCGATTGCGGTCAACATAGCCGGCGAGCGAACCAACCGTTTCGAAGATGTCGGCAGTGAACTCGGTGTCGTCTATCCGGAACCCGAAGCGGGATTCGAGCGCCATGACCAGATTGACCACAGCGAGGGAGTCCAGTTCGGGCATGCTGCCGAACAGAGGCGTGGATGCGTCGGGAATCCTGCCTGCATCTTCAATGCAGAGGGCCTGAACAATTAGTTCCCTTACCTCGTCGACTGTCGATAGGTCTGGGTTCATGACATTCCCCTTCTGAAAACGGCCCGGCTAATCGGGTGGATCGTGGTTTAGACGAGGACCTCCACTGGAGCGGGATGGCCGAGAAACGCAGTCGGGCTCGCGGTCAGTCCGTAGGCGCCGGACTGAAAGACAGCCACAAGGTCACCAATCGCTGCGCGCGGAAGTGCGACATCGTCGCCGAGGATATCGAGCGGCGTGCAGAGACAGCCGACCACGCTGGCGGTTTCCAGATCAGTGTCGCGCATCCGGTTTGCGACAGCGAGCGGAAAGTTGCGGCGAATGACCTGGCCGAAATTGCCAGAGGCAGCCAGGTGATGGTGAAGTCCGCCGTCGGCGACGAGAAACACCTTTCCCCGCGACAGCTTGCGGTCGATGACCCGCGTCACATAGACACCCGCCTCGCCGACAAGAAATCGCCCGAGTTCGATGACGACGCGCGCGTCCGGCACGCTGGGCCGGATCTCGCGGTCAACCAGTTCGCCCAGAGTCTTGCCCACGGGCGAAAGGTCGAGCGGCCGATCCTTCTCGAAATATGGAATTCCGAAGCCGCCGCCCAAATTGAGATAGCGGACCGGCCAAGGGCAGGCTTCGGCGAGCCGGAGCAAGACGGCCACATTCCGCGTCAACGCTTCGGAGAGTATGTCGGCACGGAGGTTCTGTGACCCGGCAAAGATGTGAAATCCGACACAGTCGAGCTCTGTCGCCACAAGTTGCTCCAGCAGCGCCGGAACCGACTCTACGTCGATGCCAAACTGTTGCGGGCCGCCTCCCATGCGCATGCCCGAACCCTTGATCTGGAAATCAGGGTTAACCCGCAGAGCAACACGCGGCCGGATGCCCAGGCGATTTCCGATGTCGACAATCCGGGCCGCTTCATTCGGTGACTCCATCTCGATAGTGACGCCGGCGGCGACCGCCTGTGTGAGTTCGCCGGTCGTTTTCCCAGGCCCCGCGAAGCTGACTTGGGAAGCTGGCATCTGCGTATCGAGCGCCGTTTTCATTTCAAACGCCGAAGCGACGTCATAAGCATCGACCAGCCGGGCTAGATGCTGCACCACTGCCGGCATCGGATTTGCCTTTACGGCGTAGCTCAGGCGGATCGACGTCGGCAGGACAGCGCGCAGTTGCTCCACGCGTGCCGTCAGCAGCCCCCGATCGTAGGCAAAGAACGGCGTTCCGCCGACGCGTTCGGCGAGGCGAGCGACCGGGATGCCGCCAATGGCAAGCTGGCCATCCTCGACATCGAACAGCGAAATGGTCGGATGCATGGTCACGAGGCCAGTCGCTCCCGCAGCAGGACGCGATCGAACTTGCCGTTCGGCGTCGTCGGTATAGATGCCACCTCGATCACCGATGACGGGACCATGTACTGCGGCAGCTGTCGCCTGAACGCGGCGAGAAGAGCCGGAGCGTCGAGCCGAGGTTGATCGGATGGACTCGCAACCAGCACGATGCGTTGCCCCAGCGCCGGGTCCTCCACCCCAAGCACCACAGCGTCGCGGACGAGACCGGTAGCGTACGCGACTTCCTCGACCTCCGTGGGGCTGACTCGATAACCCGACGTCTTGATCATTTCGTCCCTACGCCCGATGAAGTACAGGAAGCCCTCCTCGTCGGCGACGACGGTATCTCCCGAAAAAACCGCGATTTCCGCAGTTCGCCAATCGGCATCGCGACCCGGCATCGGCCGGAAGCGCTCTGCAGTCCGCGCGGGATCATTCCAATATCCCATCGCCACCAACGGGCCGCGATGGACGAGTTCGCCTTGCTCGCCCGGGTCGCAACGCGATCCGTCCGGCCGCAGAACCAGAATCTCGACATTGGGAATGGCCCTGCCGATCGAGTCCGGGCGCCGGTCGATTTCGGCGGGATCGAGGTAAGTCGAGCGAAAAGCTTCCGTGAGGCCGTACATCAGGTACGGCTGTGAATGCGGAAATAGTCCCCGCAGCCTGTCTAGCGTAGCCCTCGGCATCCGCCCGCCAGTATTGGCAAAGTACCGCAGCCTCGCTGCGGCTTGAGGCGGCCAATCCAGATTTGCGACCTGGCTCCAGAAAGGTGGCACGCCGGTGATGCCGGTCACCCGGTGCTTCTTGCAGAGGCGCACCACGTCGCCCGGTAGAAGGTAATTCATCAGCACGACATGCGCACCGACGGTGAATGCCGTGGTCAGCTGGCTCAGGCCGGCATCGAAGCTGAGCGGCAGTACCGAAAGGATGACGTCACCAGGGCCGTTGCCCAGGTATTGGCTGACGCTCTCGGCGCCTGCGATCAAGTTGCGATGGCTGAGGACGACCCCTTTCGGCTTGCCAGTACTACCGGATGTGTAGAGGATCGCTGCCATGTCGCAGTCGACCGTAACCACCCGCGGCTGCTCGGCACCGTCATGGGCAAACAGCGACTTCCAGCGGTGTAAAACGCGGCCGGCAAGGCCAGGGCCGGCGGGCTCGATAGGTCGCTCGCCGACAAGTACGATATGGTCGATCGACTGTGGCAGATGAGCTTCGATCTGGGCCAGGCGGTCAGGAGAGGTCACAAGAACCCGAACGCTGCAATCGCCAAGGATGTAGCCGACCTGCTGCGGCTTCAGCAGCGGATTGATAGGCACGGTGACGCCGCCTGCCGCGGCAGTGCCGAAGATGGCAACGACCGTTTCGATGCGCTTTTCCAGCAGCACCGCCACCCGCTCCTCGCGCTGCAGACCGTTCGCCGCGAGGCTCGCTGCAAAACTGCGGATCTGCTGCCAAAGTTCGTCATAGCTACAGGTCACATCCTTCCAAGTCAGAGCCGGTGCCCCGCCGCGCAGCAGAGCCGCCAGGCGCGGCAGATCAGACAAGTTGGTCCTGACGACCGGCTTCATGCGCGTTTCCTTTGGCTTCACCACGGCACGCAGGTGAGTTCGCTGTAGAGGTAGTCGACCTGGCTCGGCTGCAGACGGTTGCTGCGGAACATCTTGGGCCGCGGTGAGCGAAGCTCGAAGGAAAAGCGCGGACGATGAAGCACGACGCGCTTTTCCGCGAGCGTGGCGATGATGCCAAAGCGAGTGAGAAGATGGCTGTAGAAGTGACGAGAAGCCCGGCGAAAGAACTCAGGATTTCCGACGTACAGTATTGTGGCGAAGAGTGGCAGGTTCTGACGCCGATCCCTGCGGAACATCACATAACAAGACTGATCGCCACGGCGCACAACCACATGGTGCGCAGCGGGAGCGCGTTCATGATCACGGTATATCTCCAAGTCGCGACCTTCCAGGGAAGCTCGGAGCACCGCTGGATCGCCTGACACGCGCGTCCGTGTCGCCCAGTTCGGCCACGGCAGGTTTGGAACGAGCGCCGTGGACGTATCCAAATGCTGGAAATTCAGACGGGTATTCAGCGGTACGACATTGCCGCTCGGAGACAGGTCGGTGAACGTGTAGCCTTCCTGATCCAGCATCGCCCGCAAAAGGCGGAGGCTCTGGGAGCGATGCCCCTCGACAACGCACCACGCCGCCATGTTGCAGAACTTCTCAATGCGCCCTTCGACGATCCGCTGTGAATAGAAGGCAAGATAGACGCCGAGCACTTTTTCGCCGCAAGCAAGCATGAAACCGTGGTTGGGCGAAACCGGCTGCCATGACGACCGGAGAGCGGCTGCCCACGTCTCCGGCGCAATCCTGCCGTTCATCTCGTCGTGCAGGAACTGCGCTACCCTGGTCACATCGGCGCTCGTTATCGGCGAGACTTCGATGCACCGATCGTTCATCGTCGCGCAAGAATGTGACACAGTTCCCAGTCCCTCGCCCAAGACCGCCGCCCGCAAGACAGAATTCCCGATCGGTTTATCTTCGCCAGGAGGCTGCGGGTACCTGCACAAAAGGCGCAAGTATTCTACAAAAGGTGCAGCTCCCTACCCCGTTTGCGGACTGGAGACTGACGGGCAGCCGAACGTAACGTCAGCCCCACTGGTTTCCGACTCTCGGAAGGGTGCCGCCAGCGCTCCGGCCCATCGAGGAGTTGCATGCTCCTGGTCTGCGGCATCATGGGACCGGACATGCCAAGCGCATCGATTTCGGACCGAGATTACCCGCAGATGATCAGCGTCATTGTCCCTCATCTCAATCAGCCCGAGGCGTTGAAACGGTGCCTGGCCTCGCTCGCACACCAAGTTGGGCTTGCAGAGCCGACAGAGATCATAGTCGTAGACAACGGATCCAAGGTGCTGCCGGTTGACATCTGCGCGGCGTTCCCCGGCGTGAAGCTCATGTTCCAGCCAACCCCCGGCCCTGGACCGGCGCGCAATCTGGGAGCCTCGCATGCCGCCGGTGATATTCTTGCCTTCATCGACGCCGATTGCTTGGCCGACGCAGCCTGGCTGTCCTGCGTAGAGAGTCGTTTTGCGGAAGCTCTCGATGTCCCCATCTTGGGCGGCGACGTACGGATAGAATACAAGAATCCGCATCGGCTGACCCTGCTGGAGGCCTATGAGAGTGTGTTTGCGTACCGCATGAAGGAGTACATCGCCAAGGAGGGCTACACCGGAACCGGCAATCTGGCCGTGCGTAGCAGCGTCTTTTCCGCTGTTGGCCCTTTTGGCGGGATCGATATTGCGGAGGACAGGGACTGGGGCAGGCGCGCATCGGCGCTCGGCTACCGAACGCACTACTGCCCCGAAATGATCGTCCGTCACCCGGCGCGGAAGAGCCTCGGGGAATTGGCGCAAAAATGGCAGCGGCACACGGCCCATGATTTCGAACGCATGCGATCGAAGCCCGGCTGGTGGCCCCGCTGGCTGATGCGCAGCGCAGCCGTTGCACTTTCGCCGGCAGCCGAACTCGCTCGGATCGGCTTCTCCAACCGACTCGAAGGATGGCGTGCGCGCTGGCTCGCATTCGTCGGAGTGGTGATAATTCGCTCCTACAGATCCGGCCTCATGTTGGCCCTGGCTTTCGGAGCCGATGCGTCGCAACTCAGCGGTCGCTGGAACCGAATGTAAGCACGTGCATGGCAGCCGTGCGGCCCTTGACCAGTGCCGTCCGGCAACCGGGTCGGGTGATGGGTTCCGCTCGCTCCCCGATCATGCAGTCCCGTGCCTCTCAACACGGTCTCCCACGTCATTCGACAGCAATTTGCAGCTTGGTTCGGGGCACCGGCAAGGTGGCGGGATCAGTCCCTGTCCGACACTTGTATAGGTCAGTCGCGATACGCCTTTCGGGCGGCATACTACTACGTTTTCCAAGGTTTACTCCCGTCAGCGAAAAGCATCTTTGGGCAACGAAACCTATGTGTGGGCGTCTCCAGCAAGTCGCCTAACGCATTCCAAAGGTGGCGCTGGAGCCGACATAGGATTCGGCGCTGGCCGGAGCAGGAACTAGCGGGGCGAGAATGATATCTGCCGATGTCGCCATGGACGATGGCGTGTCCATCCGCCACCCAGATCTCGTGAACCTTTACGGCTGCTCAGTCGGAGCAGGTACTCGTATCGGCACCTTCGTGGAAATACAGAAGAATGCCTCGGTCGGGCGCAACTGCAAGATCTCGAGCCACTCCTTCATCTGCGAAGGCGTCACGATCGAGGACTGTGTCTTCGTCGGCCATGGCGTCATGTTCACGAACGACCCCTACCCCCGTGCCGTCTCCCCCGGCGGCACACCCCTTTCGGATGGTGAATGGACCGTGGTTCCAGTCACCGTCCGAAAGGGCGCCTCTATCGGCAGCAATGTCACCGTGCTCGCCGGCGTGACAATCGGCAAACAGGCCATAGTCGGCGCAGGCGCTGTCGTCACCAGAGACGTCCCCGACCATGCGATCGTTGCCGGCGTTCCCGCCAGGATCATCGGTCGGGCCAAGGACGCGCCTAGCGGGGCCTCCCAGGAGAACATCTCGTCTTTGAGGAAACTCTGATGATCGGCGTCGCTGTCGCAGGATACGGCTACTGGGGACCGAACCTCGTAAGGAACCTTTATGAGACGCCGGGGGTCCGGCTGATCGCCGTGTGCGACCTCAAAAAGGAGCGCCTGGCGACGGTCAGCAGCCGCTATCCGTCCGTCACGATCACAGATGACTTCGAGGAACTCCTGCACAATCCCGCAGTGGACGCGGTGGCCATAGCAACGCCGGTTTCCACCCACTTCAGGTTGGCGATGAGCGCGCTACGTGCGGGAAAGCATATCTTCGTCGAGAAGCCGATGGCCGCCACCTCCGAGGAAGCACAGCTGCTGGTCGACGAGGCCGAGCGACGGGGCTTGGTCCTCGCTGTCGACCATACGTTCATCCACACCGGCGCCGTGCGCAAAATGCACGAGCTGGTTCGGGAGGGACTCGGCGACGTTTATTACTATGACTCGGTCCGGGTGAACCTCGGACTTTTCCAGCATGACGTCAGCGTCGTCTGGGACCTCGCCGTCCACGACCTTTCGATCATGGACTATGTCCTTCCGGAAAAGCCGGTTGCGGTAAGTGCGACAGGCATGAGCCACGTCCCTGGCGAGCCAGAGAACATCGCCTACCTCAATCTTTTCTATCCCGGCAGCCTGATGGCCCACGTTCACGTAAACTGGCTCGCCCCGGTCAAGGTGCGGCGCACTCTCGTTGGCGGGAGCCGGAAGATGATCCTCTACGACGACCTTGAGCCGAGCGAGAAGATAAAGGTCTACGACAAGGGCATAACCCTCAACGGCAATCCTCAGAAGAACGGCGAGAAGGTCTACCAGATGCTGGTGGGCTACCGAACCGGGGACATGTGGGCTCCGCAGCTGGACATGACCGAGGCGCTCAGCAGGGAACTTCGCGAATTCGCAGGCTGCATCGAGAACGGAAGCGTTCCGTCCGCTGACGGACATGCCGGTCTCCGGGTCGTGAAAATCCTTGAGGCGGCGAGCCGTTCGCTTGCGCAGCGCGGCAGGCCGATCGAACTCAACCCTTCCATGAGGCATGTGGCATGATCCCGTTCCTGGACCTGAAGGCGCAGTACGCAGGCATCAAGGCAGAGCTCGACGACGCGGTGCTGAGAGTGCTCGGCTCTGGCCGCTATGTCCTTGGCGAGGAGGTCGCCGCCTTTGAACGCGAGTTCGCGGCCTACTGCGGCGCAAGGCACGCGGTAGCCGTCAACACCGGAACGAGCGCGCTGCACCTGTCGCTCCTGTCCGAGGGCATCGGTGCGGGCGACGAGGTGATCACGGCCCCGTTCACATTCGTGGCTACGGTATCTGCCATCTGCTACGCCGGGGCGAGGCCCGTCCTCGTGGACATCGATCCGGTCACGTTCAACATGGACCCGGGCAAGCTCGAGGCGGCGATTACGCCACGCACGAAAGCGATCGTCCCGATCCACCTCTACGGCCAGATGGCGGAGATGGACACGATCATAGAGATCGCCGACAAGTACGGAATTCCGGTGATCGAGGACGCGTGCCAGGCACACGGTGCCGAGTACATGGGGCAACGGGCGGGAAGCATCGGGGCCTCCGGCTGCTTCAGTTTCTATCCGGGCAAGAACCTCGGTGCCTGCGGCGAAGGTGGCATCGTCGTGACGAATGACGACGACCGTGTAAAGGCAATCCGGATGCTTCGCGACTGGGGCCAGGAGAAGCGTTACCATCACGCGCTGAAGGGCTTCAACTACCGCATGGACGCGATCCAGGGAGCCGTGCTCCGCGTCAAGCTGCGGCATCTCGACAGTTGGACCGAGGCACGCCGCCGCTGTGCGCGGACCTATTCCTCGCTGCTGACGGGATCGGGACAGGTCACGGTCCCGACGGAGGCACCTGGCCGCAGGCATGTCTATCACATCTATGCCGTACGCACCCAGGACCGTGACGGATTGCAGCGCAGGCTGCAGGCGAAGGGGATAGAATCGGGTCTCCACTACCCCATCCCAGTGCACCTCCAGGAGGCGCATGCCGACCTCGGCTATCGTCTGGGGGACTTCCCGCGTGCGGAGCGTGCCGCTGCGGAAGTCCTGTCACTTCCAATCTATCCCGAAATGACCGACGGCCAGGCAGCTGAAGTCGCCGCAGTCGTCGAGGATATCGCCGATGCCGCGTGACCTGAAGATCGTCGGCCGGACCGTCGAGGCGGTGCACGGACGCCGGGAGATCGTACCGGACCCCGCCTACGAGGACGAACTGGCGTCGACGCTCAAAGCGACTTACGGCAGGGACGGCCTGACGGGACTCTACTCCCGCTTCTCGGCAGGCGATTCCTTTCTGGACGGGATGATGCGGCGCGTCATCCTGAAAGGACTCGCCAGCAGTTGCGGGTCGGGCCTTCAGGTTGGAAGCGCCGTCGGTTTCAAGCATCCCGAGACATTCGAGGTTGGGCATGGGGTATTCATCGGTGCCCAGGCGTACATCCAGGGGCGCTTCGACGGCACTTGCGTGATCGGCGATCACGTCTGGATCGGCCCGCAGGCCTACCTCGACGCGCGCGATCTGGTTCTCGAGGAATTCGTCGGTTTGGGACCGGGCGTCAAAGTGCTCGGGTCGATGCACACCGGACTGCCGCAGGACATGCCCGTAGTTTCCACGCCGCTTCGGATCAGCCCTGTGCGGATCAAGGCGTGGGCCGATGTCGGCACCAACGCCACCATTCTCCCGGGAGTCACCATCGGCAAGGGCGCGATCGTCGGCGCGGGCGCTGTCGTGATCGATGACGTCGAGCCCTTCTCGGTCGTAGTCGGAGTCCCGGCAAGGTTCGTTCACTGGCGATCGGACACCGATTCCTCGCCGCTGGCCTCACGAATGACGGAGATGTCCGATGAGAAATAAACGGGTTTTGATCACGGGAGGCGCGGGACTTGTTGGATCCCATATCGCCGATCTCGTCGCCTTCGAGCAGCCGCGCGAGATCATCATACTCGACAATTTCGTGCGCGGCTGCCGAGAGAATCTCGCCTCGGCCGCCGCCGCCTTTCCGCTGACCGTCGTCGAAGGAGACATAAGGGACCGCGCTCTCCTGGAGCGTGCGTTCAAGGGCGTCGACGTTGTCTTCCATCAGGCCGCGATCCGCATCACGCAGTGCGCCGAAGAGCCGCGTCTGGCATTCGACGTCCTGGCCGGAGGCACCTTCAACGTGCTCGAGGCGGCTGTCGCGGCCGGGGTCTCCAAGGTGGTGGCCGCTTCCTCGGCCTCGATCCTGGGGCTGGCGGAGACTTTTCCCACGGCCGAGACCCACCATCCGTACAACAACCGCACGATCTACGGCGCGGCCAAGACGTTCAACGAGGGGCTCCTGCGCAGCTTCGCGGAGATGTACGGACTGCGCTACGTCGCACTGCGCTATTTCAACGTCTACGGTCCGCGGATGGACGTCCACGGCGTCTATACCGAGGTGCTTATCCGGTGGATGGAACGCATCGCCGGCGGCCTGCCGCCGCTCATCTACGGAGACGGAAGCCAGACCATGGACTTCGTACACGTGCGCGACATCGCGCGCGCCAATCTGGCCGCGGCGAAGTCGGAGGTCACGGACGAGGTGTTCAACGTCGCGAGCGGCACGGAAACCAGCCTGCTGGAACTCGCTAGGATGCTCGCCAGCGCCATGGGTTCGCCGCTCGCGCCCGAGCATGCGCCTGCGCGCAGCGTGAACGCAGTTCCGCGCCGTCTGGCCGACGTGAGGAAGGCCCGGGACCTCCTGGGATTCGAGGCATCCATTCGCATGGAAGACGGCCTCAGGGAACTCGTGTCGTGGTGGCGCGGCGAGCGCGAGGCGCGCTCTGTGGAGGCGGCATGAACATCCCCGTCTCGCAGATTCCGGTAGCCAAGCCCCTGTTGGGCGAGCCCGAAGTCGAGGCCGCCCGGCGCGTGGTCCTGTCGGGATGGGTCACGCAAGGGCCGGAGGTCGCCGCCTTCGAGAGGGAGTTTGCCGACTTCGTCGGAGCGCCCCATGCCTGCGCCGTCTCGAACTGCACGACCGCGCTTCACCTGGCACTGAAAGCGCTGGAGGTCGGCCAAGGCAGCGAGGTCGTTACCGTCAGCCATTCCTTCATCGCGACGGCGAACGCGATCCGCTACTGCGGCGCAGTCCCGGTATTCGTCGACATTGAGGCCGATGGATTCAACATCGATCCGGCGCTGATAGAGAGGGCGGTCACGCGGCGAACGAAGGCGATACTGTGCGTGCATCAGCTTGGCATGCCCTGCGATATGCGTGCCATCCTCGAAGTCGCGGCGCGGCTTTCGATCCCCGTAGTGGAGGACGCAGCCTGCGCCATCGGCAGCGAGATGCTGTGGGACGACAGATGGCAGAAGGTTGGTGCGCCCCGCGGCGAGATCGCATGTTTCTCGTTCCACCCCCGCAAGGTGATCACTACCGGGGACGGCGGGATGCTGACGACCGCCAATCCGGAGATCGACCGCAAGTTCAGGCTGTGGCGACAGCACGGCATGAGCGTCAGCGACACTGTCCGGCATGGATCGAGGCAGGTCATCTACGAAACCTACCCCGAGTTGGGCTTCAACTACCGGATGACCGATCTGCAGGCCGCTATCGGGAGGGAGCAGCTTCGGCGGCTTACCGAGATTGTCGTCCGGCGGAGGCGGCTCGCCGACAAGTATCGCGATAGGCTGCGCCATGTAGATGGACTTGCGCTTCCGGGTGAACCGTCCTGGGCAAGGAGCAACTGGCAGAGTTTCTGCGTGCAGCTTCCCGCCGCAGCCGATCAGCGGTCTGTCATGCAGGAGTTGCTCGACCGGGGCATTTCCACACGGCGCGGGGTGATGAACATCCATCTGGAAGCGGCATACGCCGAGCCGACCAGCAGTCGACGGGGGTCAGGGCTCGACCGCAGCGTTGCAGCTCAGTGCCGCTCCATCATCCTGCCGCTCTATCACCAGATGCGCGACGTGGACGTTGACTACGTGGCGAACACGCTTGAGAGCGTGCTGGGCGCCATCTGACGCTGCATCGAACCTTCGGACCGCCGCGGGCTTCAGTTCAGGCACCCGGATTGGTCACCGGAAGCCAGCGGCGTACCGCCCGGGGCAATGACTCGGCAGGCACAAGGGTTAGCAGCGCCGATAGCGAGTAAATCCCGCCGCTGGCAGCAACGACCAGTCCCAGGGCATTGGCCTGCCAAGCGGGTAGCAGAAAGAACCCAGCGAAGACTGCGCAGCACGCGGGCAGGAATGCCAGCATGAGCCTGACATTGGCCGACGACCACCGGAACCCGCTCATCCGGCGCACAACAAGGTAGATCAGGATCGCGTGCCAGACGTAGAGGGCGAGGAACGCAGCCCCGGCGCCCACCGCCCCGAACTCGCCGACGAACATCCAGGCCAGGCCGACATGCACAGCGGACGCAGCCAATTCCGTGCATATGAAGGTCATCCGCGCACCCTTGGCGATCACGATGAATCCCATGGGCCAAGCGACAATCCTCAGCATCATCCCGAGGCAGATCCACCGGAGGAGATCCGCCGCGGGGTAGAACTCGGGCGTATAGAATATCCGCACGACCAAGGGCGCAAGCACGAGCGTAGCGATCACGCCGGGTCCTGCGAGAAGCAGGCCGACATGCGCCTGCTCGTTGACCAACCTGTTGCAAGCGGTGTTGTCTCCAGCCGCAGCGGTAAGGCGAGGATAGAAGTCGGTTCCCATCGCCTGGAGTATGAACCCGGCATAGATCCCGCCGAGTGCCCATGCTGCTTGATAGAATCCCGCCCCGGCGGCTCCCTCGTGTGCCATCACGATGATGCGGACCGCGTAGGCCGATGCTACGGAGAGCAGCGTGCTGGCCATGAAGGCAAGGCCGAGCCTGAGAAGGGCGGTTGCTTCGACGCCAATCGCGGTCCTCGACAAGTCTCGCAAGCCCGTGCCGATCCCCCTTGCGTACCACCAGGAAACGAGGAACGAGAACGCGGCCATGGCGACGAGCGACGGCACGATCCCATCTTCCCCCAGTAGGTAGACCATGGGGATGCTCACCAGTGTGCCGAAAAGGCTCCCAACCACGCTGATCCTGGCCAGATCCCCGATGCGCCGCATGCCCTGCAGCAGCGCGCCCTGCCCTCCGGCAAGCAGCCGGAAAAACACCGCCGCTGACAGCAGCGCCACGCCTGCGGCATGCTGTCCGTCGCCGAAAGTGAGATGTGCGACGGGCACCGACAGCGCCACCAGCAGGCCCGCTCCAAGCATCCCGAGCGCGAGCGAGGCCCATCTAAGGACGCGTGCAGTCCGGGCGATCCGGTCCTCGTCGCCTTCTCCGGCAGCCTCGGCGACCTGGCGAACGCCTGCCTCATGGATTCCGAGTGCGCCAAGGGCTTGCGCGAGGTCAGCGATCGAATTGTAAAGGCCCATGAGGCCCACGCCCTGCGGGCCGAGCAGCACCGCTATCGCCTTGCTGCGCACCACGGAGAGGGCGACGTTCGCGACGGACGCCCCTCCCATCACTGCCGTCGATCTGAGAATCCGGGAATGCGAGCCCCCGGCCTCCAGGCCCAAATCTTCCCGTCGTACACCACCGTGCATGTCAGCGCTGGGCTAGCGGGCCGAACGATGACGAGGCGGATCGCCTCGTCATCGCGGAGAGCTTCACCTTGACGACGTCTCCCGGCTCGAGCGGAGTCGTTTCGAACGCCGGGGATTCACGCGGCTCGCCGCCTTGCCGCCGAACGATCGCGAAGGCGAGCGGGCGGTCCGCTGCGGGGCCCTCGGACACTTCGGCGGAGCCGAGAGCCTCGAAAAGCATCTTCCGGGAGACTTCCTCCTTCAGACGGAGTTGCTCGAGCGTCGCGCGTTCGTTCTGTAGTTCCGCCGCGACTTCGGTCTGGTGGCGGTCGCGAAGGCCCTCAATGTTCCTCGTCGCTTCGGCGACACCCTGCCGAGCACGCATCATGGCGGTAATCTGGTCCAGGCGATCCGCGCGATACCCCGACAGAGTACGCTGGAGGTCCGACTTGCGGGAAGCGACGGCGATGCCCTTGTCCACAAGCACGGAGACGGCGGCCATTTCCTCCTCCGCGGTCTTGATGCTCTCGTCGGAGGCCTTAACCTTCTGCTTCAGGACGTCTATCTCCGCTCCGAAGAGTTCGCGCAGGTCGGAAAGGGACTTGGTCTGGCGTTCGATCTCTTTCGCTCTCGCGAGAAAGAGAACCTTTTCCTGGGCGGCTATTTCGGCCATCGCCTCGTCATGGCTGCCGACACCGTCGTCAGGAGTTGAAAACTCGGCGGCTCCCGACATTTCCGCCTCGAGCCTCGCGATCCTGGCCTTCGACCGCATGGTATCCGCTGCGATGCCTCTCAGTTCGCCAGCGAGCCGTATCTGTGTTTCGGAGTTTTTTCCGGCATCCACGTCGCGGTGGATCCCTCCGCCGAGCGCCAACGCCTGAAGTGCGGTCAACCCCGAGCGGAAGCGGTATTCGCCCGGCGACTCCACGTCTCCGACGACATAGATCGGCGGATACTCGACGACTTCGACCGTGGTTACCGGAGCCGAAGCCAGCCCCATTGTCGACTGCAGCCGTCCGGCTATCTCCGACGCGAGGCCCGCCGGGTCAAGCTCTCCGACCGGAACGGAGCCGACAACCGGGAGCACGAGCTCGCCGTCCTGTGTTACGACGAACTCGCCGCCCAGCGCCGTCCACTGTTCGTATTGGCCTTTCGTAGGCATCCACTGGGCCACGCTGACGCGCAGCTTCGTCTCGGGCGTCATGCGGGGAGAGCCTGGCTGGCCCATAGCCGGCAGCGCCATGGCCGCCATTCCGAATGCCATGACCGCAAGCATTCCGCCTACGCGGTTTATGGTGTTAGGCCCAAACAGGATCATCATGCCCCCGATCTTGCCAGCAATTCGCTCCCGCGCAGCGCTCTGCCATGAGCGGACGCACTTCCCGAGGCCAGAGCCTGCTCCCGCTTGCCATCATGCGGAAGTTCCAAGTTCTGGGCGGTTCTTCATCAAAATGGGTTAGGTGAGGTTACCCGCCTGCCCACCGAGTGACCCAAAGGTAATCCCATTGTTCGGTCGCTACCTTCAGAATCCCGCGCTAGCTTCCCGCGATGCGGACACGAAGCGCAGGTGACGAAATGACCGACCTGGCAGGCCCTGCCGGAGAAGACGAGGGCAAGGCAGGCGCGTGCGACTGGGCCCGGTGTCTCTTCGAGCCGAGAAAGACGATACTGTTCGTGGCGGCGGACGGGATCATTTCCGACAGGCTGGTTCACGTCCTCAAGCTGGAGTTCCCGGGAGTCGAGGTCGAATTCGTTGCCGACGTCAGTTCTGCATGCAGGCAGTTCGGCCATCCCGTGGCGCTCATCCTTGTCGACGCATCCATGCTGGGGGCCGCGGAACGGTTCTCGCGCGAACTGCTTCGCCTGCACCCCTACGCCCTGACTGCCGCGATCCAGCGCGACAAGTTCGCCCGTGAATGTTCGTTGCCTGAAATCCTGCGCTTCCCCTCGGTGCGCGCAATCCTCCCCATGAACGTCAGGCTGGACATCTGGCTGTCCGTGCTGAGGCTGATGCTCTGCGGCGGCGAGTATTTCCCACCCGAAATCATGTTCGCCCGTTCCGGGAGTCCCGCGCGCGCGTACCTGGTCCCGCCGGGCGACGGTGCGGCACGGGCAGGAAGGCAGGAAAGCGACCTGCGGGTCACGGACCTGACGTCCAGGGAGATCCAGGTACTGGAGATGGCAGCCGACGGACTGCAAAACAAGGCGATCGCGGCTGATCTTGGCCTGTCCGAGCACACCGTCAAGGTCCATCTTCACAACATCATCAGCAAGCTCAGCGTGCACAACAGGACCGAGGCCGCTGACAAGTTGCGCCGCTTCAGGGAGGCGAATGCCCGTTTTGAAGGATGAGGCTTCCGCGCAGCGCCTCCGCGATATCTGCGGCGGCGCATGGCCGGGGTGGTGGCTGAACAGGATGGTTGGGGTCAGGGAACTCGATCTCGCGGGTGTTTATGAGATCACGCCGCAACGGTTCGGCGATGATCGCGGTTTCTTTTCCGAGACCCACAGCGCATCGCGCCTGACCTCGGTGGGAATAGATCTTGTTTTCGTCCAGGACAATCATTCGCTGTCGCGAAGCGCCGGCGTGCTTCGCGGGCTGCATTACCAGTTGCCGCCTTTCGCGCAGGACAAGCTGATCAGGGTCGTTCGCGGCGCGATCTTCGACGTCGCGGTCGACATAAGAAGGAGTTCTCCGACGTTCGGTTCCTGGTTGGGGCTCGAGGTTTCGGCGGAGAAGTGGAACCAGATCCTGGTGCCAAAAGGCTTTGCGCACGGCTTCGTGACGCTCGTTCCCCATACCGAGGTCGTCTACAAGGTGACGGAGCGCTATTCGCCGGAGCACGACAGGTCGATAAGGTTCGACGATCCGGCGATCGGCATCGACTGGCGGACATCCACTGCGGACGTCACGCTTTCGGACAAGGACCGCAACGCGCCGCTCCTCGCCGATGCCCAG
>DATDJN010000108.1:0-6181 GCA_036520515.1 Rhizobiaceae bacterium | reverse complement strand
GCCCGGGGATGGCCGGTAGGGATGGTTGAGGGAAGCATGCCTGACGGGCGGCCGCGAGGTCGCATATAAAATTAGATTGGCGACTGAACGGCCGCCCGTCTTCCCCACCTTTCAATGGCCAGATGCGAAAGCAGGCGTGGCAACGATGACGCTTGCGATGAAGGAAGAGCATCCGGCCGAAGGCCGAGCCCGCGACGGCGGGCCGCCGGTCGTCCGGCGCCCCCGCGGAGGCCAGCGAGCGAAGCGAGCGCACGGCCGTGAGCGAAAGGAGACCGTGGCGACGACGAAGCGCGCCCGTTCGGCCGAAGGCCGCAAGCACGACCGTGCGTCGCGCCCTATGGCGCGCCCCCGCGGAGGGCCAGCGAGCGGCAGCGAGCGATACGGCCCGCGAGCGAAAGGAGCCAGTGGCGAGCGATGAAGCGCGGCGGTACTCCCCTTGGGGCTGGGTAACCCCCATCTTGCATCCTTTCCGCACTCGGTTTAGGCCCTGTGCGCCTTTCGAAGGACGATTTTCATGCTCGACATCAGATGGATTCGCGAAAACCCCGAGGCCCTCTCCGAGGCGCTGGTGAAGCGGCAATGGCCTGCCGACAAGGCGAGATCGACCGTCGACGACCTGATCGCGAAGGACGAGGCGCGGCGCGCCCATCTCGGCCGGCTCCAGGAGCGTCAGGAGCGCCGCAACGCCGCCTCCAAGGAGATCGGCAACGCCATGCGCTCGGGCGACTCTGCGAAGGCGGAGGAACTCAAGGGCGAGGTCACCGCGATCAAGGAATGGCTGTCGGGCGCGGAGGCCGAGGAGCGCCGGCTCGACAAGGCGCTCGAGGATGCGCTGGCCGTTATCCCCAACGTACCGCTGCATGACGTGCCCGTCGGCGCCGACGAGCACGACAATGTCGAGGTCCGCAAGGTAGGCGAGCCCAAGCCGCGCTCCATCTGGACGCGCGAGCATTTCGAGGTCGGCGAAAAGCTCGGCATGATGGACTTCGAGCGCGCCGCCAAGCTTTCGGGCAGCCGCTTCACCGTGTTGAAGGGCCAGCTTGCGCGGCTGGAACGCGCTCTCGGCCAGTTCATGCTCGACCTCCACACGACAGAGCACGGATACACCGAAGTGCAGCCGCCGCTCCTGGTGCGGGACGACGTGCTCTTCGGCACCGGGCAGTTGCCGAAGTTCGGGGAGGACCTGTTCTTCACCCCGCATGGCGAAAGCCGGCTCGGCCTCATCCCGACCGCCGAGGTCCCGCTCACCAACCTCGTCCGCGAGGAAATCACCGCGCATGAAAAGCTGCCGCTGCGGATGACGGCGCTCACCCCCTGCTTTCGGTCCGAGGCAGGCTCGGCCGGTCGCGACACGCGCGGCATGCTGCGCCAGCACCAGTTCCACAAGGTCGAGCTGGTCTCGATCACCGACCAGGACAGCTCGCGCGACGAGCACGAACGCATGACCGAATGCGCCGAGACGGTGCTGAAGAAGCTCGAGCTGCCGTTCCGCACCGTCGCGCTCTGCACCGGCGACATGGGTTTTGGCGCGCAGAAGACCTATGACATCGAGGTATGGCTGCCCGGCCAGGGCGCCTATCGCGAGATCTCCTCCTGCTCGGTCTGCGGCGATTTCCAGGCGCGGCGCATGGATGCCCGCTACCGGCCGAAGGAAGGCAAGGGCACAGCTTTCGTCCACACCCTCAACGGGTCCGGCACAGCCGTGGGCCGCGCGCTGATCGCCGTCATGGAGAATTATCAGGAGGCGGACGGCAGCGTAACCATTCCTGAAGCGCTTAGGCCCTATATGGGTGGGCTGGGGAAGATCGAGGCACGGGCTTAGGCATGCGTATCCTGCTCACCAATGACGACGGCATCCATGCCGAAGGCCTCGCCGCTCTCGAGCGCGTCGCGCTGACGCTCTCGGACGACGTCTGGGTCGTCGCGCCCGAGACCGACCAGTCCGGCTACGCGCATTCGCTGTCGCTTTCCGAGCCGCTGCGGCTGCGCAAGATCAGCGACAAGCATTTCGCCGTACGCGGCACGCCGACCGACTGCGTCATCATGGGGGTGCGCCGCCTGCTGCCCGGCCTGCCGGACCTCATTCTTTCCGGCATCAATTCCGGCACAAACATCGCCGACGACATCACCTATTCGGGCACGGTGGCCGGCGCCATGGAAGGCGCGATGCTCGGCATCCGGTCGGTGGCGCTCAGCCAGGCCTACAACGTCGCGGACGGCGTGCGCACCGTGCCCTACGAGACTGCCGAGGCGCTGGCGCCGGCGCTCCTGAAGAAGCTGCTGGAGGTCGACCTGGCCACCGGCACGTTCCTCAACCTCAACTTCCCGAGCTGCCGGCCGGACGACGTCGAGGGTGTCCGGGTCACCGGCCAAGGCAAGGTCGCCTACAACATCGACATCGAGGAGCGGGCCGACGGTCGCGGCTTCCCTTATTACTGGCTGCGCTTCGGCCGCGACATGACCGAGCTTCGCGAGGGCACCGACATCCACGCGGTGAAGAGCAACTTCGTCTCCGTGACGCCGCTGAAGTTCGATCTCACCGCGCACGAACTGCACGATCAACTGACCAAGGCGCTTGCATGAACGAGGCGGCGGGGACAGGCGCGCCTGATGCGCGGGAGGCTTTTGCCTCTTTCCTGCTGCGCCTGCGCGGCAAGGGCATCGTCGACAAAACCCTGGTCTCCGCCTTCGAATCGACGCCGCGCCCGGCTTTCGTGCCGGAACGCTGGCAAAGCGTTGCCTGGACCGAAGGCATGATCCCGATCGAGTGCGGCGAGGCGATCGAGGGGCCGGACCTGCAGGCGCAGGTTATCGCCTCGCTCGCCATCGAGCCCGGCCACCGCCTTCTGGAGATCGGCACCGGCACTGGCTTCACCGCCGCCGTCATGGCGCGGCTCGCCGCCAAGGTCATCACCGTCGAGCGCTACAAGACGCTGACCGCGCAGGCGCGGGAGCGCTTCGAGGCGCTCGGCCTCACCAACGTCTCCGTGCGCCACGCCGACGGTTCGCAAGGGCTCGCGGCCGAGGCGCCGTACGACCGCATCGTGGTCTGGGCTGCGTTCGACAGCATGCCGCGCAGCTTCGTCGAACAGCTTGCCTCCAACGGTGTCATGATCGCGCCGATCGGACCGGAGGAGGGGCTGCAGACGCTGGCCAGGCTTACCAAGATCGGCAGCCGCTTCGAGCGCGAGGACATCGGCGCCGTCCGGCTGCAGCCGATTCAGAAGAGCATCGCCGCCGTTATTTGAGGCCCGTTCGGTGGTTTCTGAATTAAATCTGTCTCAAACAGGTGACGCTTAACCGACCAGTAACATTAACGCGCTTTAATTCAGGCAGTTGAGTCCAGGGTATGCGCGGGTCCTTACCATGCAGGTCAGTGTTTTGAAGCGTAGTGGGCTGAAGCTCTCGCAGAGCGCAGCAGTCCTTCTCCTGGCGGGAATTTCCGCTGGATGCAGTTCCCAGGTCGCGCGCTTCGGCGGCGTCGACGATTTCATGACTGCGTCGACCCCCAACCAGCGCGAGATCATCCGGCCAAGCGCCCACACCGGCGCCCAGGCCCAGGCGGATGGCATCCAGGCCTATCCCAGCGATTCGTCCCAGCAGATTTCCGCCGCGCCCGCCAACGGAGGCTACTCCGGCTCGGTGACTCGCGGCGCGCTGTCGCCGGTCTCGACCGCGCCGGCGGCAGGCGCTGCCGCTCCCCAGCCGGTGCGGACCGCTTCCGCCCCGCCGCTGGAGCCGGTCGACAGCGGCCCGGCCGGCACGGTCAGCCCGCAGCCGTCCTTCGTCGACCAGGGCGACATCAAGGGCTGGTCGCGCGCCGGCGGCACCCAGGTGACGGTCAAGCAGGGCGAAACGGTCTACAACCTGTCGCGCCGCTTCGGCGTCCCCGCCGACGTCATCGTGAAGTCGAACGGACTGACCGAATCCGACGGCCTCAAGGCCGGCTCCAAGATCGTCATCCCGACCTACGTCTATTCCGACAAGGCGGGCGTCTCCGCCCCTGACAATCATCCGAAGACGGCGAAGGCGAAATCCTCGCGCGGCGAGCAACAGCCCTCCGATCAGGGCGAAGGGCAGCAGAACCTCGCCGTCCTGCCGCAGATGCAGAAGGGCAAGGAAAAGTCGGGCGCGGCCACAACGGCGAGCGCCGACACCGGCAATGCCAAAGCCTCGGGCGCTTCGGGCACCTACAAGGTGCAGGAAGGCGATACGCTGTCGCGCATCGCCAGGAATACCGGCGTCAGCGTCACCGCCATCAAGGAAGCGAATGGCCTTCCCGACGGCAATATCCGCGTCGGGCAGATGTTGAAAATTCCGGGCACCGGCGGTTCGACCAAGGTCGCCTCGGCCGCTCCGGCCGCAACCGACAAGGTCGTGACCAACGCCACCAAGCCGGCCGAGGCTCCGGCGGCGGCGACGCCTGCTGCGGCAAGCGAGAAGGTGGCTGTCTACACGCCGCCCAAGAAGACCGAGAAGGTCATCGAGCAGGCCGACGAAGCGGCGCCCGTCGCCACCGGCATCGGCCGCATGCGCTGGCCGGTGCGCGGCCGCGTGATCTCGCAGTACGGCAAGGGCGGCGGCAAGTCGAACGACGGCATCGACATCTCGGTGCCGGAGGGCACGCCTGTAAAGGCCGCGGAGAACGGCGTCGTCATCTACGCCGGCGACGGCCTCAAGGAATTCGGCAACACCGTCCTGGTGCGGCACGAGGACGGGCTGGTCACGGTGTACGGCCATGCCAGCCAGCTCAAGGTGCAGCGCGGCGACAAGGTGAAGCGCGGCCAGGAGATCGCCCTGTCCGGAATGAGCGGCTCCACCGACGCGCCGAAGCTGCACTTCGAGGTGCGCAAGAACTCGGCGCCGGTCGATCCGTCCAGCTACCTGGAATAACGCCAGAAAAGCTAGCGGACCGCCTGACCTCCAGTCTGGTCCGCCCGCTCTGCCCGCCCGCGAGGGCGGGCATTTTCATTCGCGGAGCAGCTGGACCGTTCCCACCATTCAGCCCTGTTCCTGCATCCTTTTCGCAATCGCGCGATGCAGGTCGGGCGCGGCATCGACCAGCGCTCTCGCAGCGTCGGATTGAGGGTGAGAAAGGACTTCCGCGGTCCGGCCCGTCTCGACGATCCGGCCTTCGTGCATGACCATGACCTCGTCGGTGATGGCGCGGGCGACCGTCAGGTCGTGCGTAATGAAGAGATAGGCGACGCCCAGCTTCTGGTTGAGCCCCGCGAAGAGGTCGAGGATCTGCGCGCGAATGGACACGTCGAGCGCCGAAACCGGCTCGTCGGCGACCATCAGCTTCGGCCTGGTTATGATGGCGCGGGCGATCGAGATGCGCTGCCTCTGTCCGCCAGAGAACTCGTGCGGATATTTCCGCATGTCCGCCGGTTTCAGCCCGACCTCGTGCAGCGCCTGCGAGACGAGTTCGTGCCGCTCTGCCTCGCCCGGTTTCCTGTCGAGCAGATGCAACGGCTCGGCGACCAGCCATTCGACGGTCCGGCGTGGATTGAACGAGCCGTAGGGATCCTGAAAGACGACCTGCATGTCGCGCCGGGCGGAGCGCAGCGAAGCCTGGTCGCGCCCGGTGACTGTCTCACCCCGGAAGGCGATCGTGCCTGATGTCGGCTCGTCGAGCGCCAGGATCATGCGCGCCAGCGTGGACTTGCCGCAACCCGAGCGGCCGACCAGGGCAACCGAGTGGCCTTCGCCGAGAGAGAAGGAAACGTCGTCCACGGCGCGGGTCGGCGAGGGCTTGTGGAACAACGAGGTGCGACGTGCGGGATAGTCCTTGGTGATGTTCTGGACGGAGAGGAGGGGCGTTCCCCGGGCCTTGGTAGGCAGGATGGCCGGCGGGCTAGAGGTGACGCCTCCCGAGACGACCGCCTCTGTCGCCTTCGGCGACATCTCCCCCTCAAGGGGGGAGAAGGAATGGCGCTTTCGCCTCTCCGGCACGTGCATCGATGCCTGCGCCAATTGCCTGGTGTAGGGATGTTCCTGCGCCGACAGCGTCCGCGCGGTGTCGCCGGCTTCCATCACCTCGCCGCCGCGCAGGATGGTGATCCGGTCGGCCATTTCCGTCACCACCGCCAGATCGTGCGAGATGAGCAGCAGGCCCATGCGGTTCTCGTCGACGAGATCGCGCAAGAGTTCGAGGATCTGCGCCTGCAGCACCACGTCG
>DATDJN010000107.1:0-12750 GCA_036520515.1 Rhizobiaceae bacterium | reverse complement strand
AGCTTCAGCGTGGAGACGCGGTGTTGCGCCTCGATCAGACGCCAGACCTTGCCCTCCAGTGGGACCGCGTCAGACGAGAGCGCGGCGGCTGTCCAGGTACGCGATGACATCGACCAGTCCGGCAATCGTCATGATCTTTTCGAGCGGGCGGGCGTCCAGCGCCAGGTTTCGGTTCTTTATCCATGCCTTGGCGACAGCCTCGTCCCCCCCGACGATGGCGTCGAGCGAGCGGAAAAGCCTGACGAACAGGACGCCCAGCTCGAACGGCTTGGTGCCGCGTTCGAGGGAAAAATCCTTGCGGCGCATGCGCGACACCGTCGCCTCTGAAACGCCGAGTACCGCGGAGAGCGATCTCGCGTTAACGCCGAGCTGGTCGGCCGCACGGATCACGGCTTCCGTGAGTACGGCCGCTTCCGCCGACGGCCGCAAGCCGGCCCTAGGCTCAGGCATACGAACCTCCATTTCTGGAGAAAATATAGTCTAGGAAAGTTCACAAGGAAAGAGGTTGTGGCGTGGCGACCTTGGTGCTCAGTCCTTCCGGTAGAGCATCCAGTTCTTGCCGACCCGCTCGGTCAACGTGGAGAATCTGGTTACGCGATTGCGGCCCGTCACCTTGGAGCGGTAGAGCGCCTTGTCGCATTTGGAATAGAGGTCCTCAGGCCCCTCGGCCTCGGACGCCATGCAAATCCCCATCGAAATGGTCACCGAGCCGTAGTGGACGTTGGTCTGACTGTTCACGAACGGCGTCTGTTCGATCAGCAGCCTTATGCGATCGGCGATCTCGAAGGTGGCCTGCTCGCTGGCGCCATCCACGATCAGCGCGAATTCCTCGCCGCCAGTGCGGGCGACGAACATGTCGTCGCGAATCGAGGAGCGCAGGATGTCGGCGACGCTTTGCAGGATCTTGTCGCCGACGGGATGGCCGAAGCGGTCGTTGATCCCCTTGAAGCGGTCGATGTCGGCCAGGATCAGCGCCTTGAACAGGATGCCGCGGTTGCTGTTGTAGATGCCGGCGATCTCACGGTCGAAGGCGCGCCGGTTCCAGAGCTGGGTCAGCGGGTCGGTGTTGGCGAGGCGCTTGTATTCCTCGAGCTTCGACTTCACGCTCTCCAGCTCGTTCGACTTGTCGGAGAGCGCGTGCACGACCTCCTTGCCGTGGTCGATGGTGGAGGTCGTGGCGACCGACATCACCTCGACGATCTTCTGCAGCAGGTTCTTGCTGACGAGGCGCCCGTTCAGGCCCTCCGCCGTCTGGTCGAGCATGCGGCCGTATTTCTCGACGTGACTGCGCTCGTTGCGCAGGATCGAGGCTATGTCCTCGAGCTCGCTGGCGAGGGTTTCGCGCGCCTGCTCGACGATGCCGGTTGCGTGGTTGCCGGCGAAGTATTTGCGGCCGATGCGGTCGAGCTCGTCCTGGGTCGGGCGTTTGCTCAGAGAAACGACTTCGAGGCTCAACTCCTGGTTGGAGCCCGACAGCGCCTCGTAGAATATCTCGTAATTGCGGGGCAGGGCGACCACCCCGAGCTGACGCATCGTGAGAAGCACGGAGCTCGCGAGGTCGGAATCCCGGTCCACCGCGGCGCTTGCAGGCTGCATTGTTGTCCCACCTTGCATCGTTACGGCTCCGCCGCCCATCAGGTGGACGGACAAGCTGCCGGGCTCGGGAGCGCCAAGCGGAAGAGGTGCAGTCATGCCGCGAAGATGCGCACGCCCCCGAGGCACCTCCACGTTCGGAAAATATAGTGGGAGGCCACCTAAGTTTTCCTTAATTTCAAACGGCTTGCGCGTGATTTCCGTCGTTCCAGCCGGACGCCGCACACGTCGGGCGGAACGCAGGCTGTCGCAAAATCGTCAGCGCCGGCGAAAGATTTCTGCCAGAAAGGCCAGAGCTTAACGGGAGTAGTTCATGACGAGTTCGAACAAGGGATCGTGTCTTTGCGGCGCGGTGCGCTTCACCGCTTCAGGGCCTCTGAGAGGCGTGATCTATTGCCACTGCTCGCAATGTCGAAAGCAGAGCGGTCATTATTATGCCGCGACCAATGTCGCCGACGACGACCTGACGGTCGAGGGCGCGGAAAGGATCACCTGGTATGAGGCGTCGGCCTTTGCCAGGCGCGGTTTTTGCTCGGTCTGCGGCTCGGCCCTGTTCTGGAAACATAACGAACTGGCCGAAACATCCGTGATGGCCGGGGCTTTCGAGCAGCCGAGCGGCCTCAAGGGCGAGGTGCATATCTTCGTTGCCGACAAGGGCGACTATTATGGGATCGACGATGGGCTGCCTCAGTTCGAACGCTCGAGTTCCGACATCAAGGTGGCCGGCGACTGACCTTCGTGCGACCCGCGAGGAGGCGCCAGCGCGAGCCGGTCCATTCCCATTCCAGAGGAACATGCTGTAAAGCGTCGGCTTTCATCCGTTCGAGGGACATGCATGGAACGCCTGATCAAGGCCTGGCAGAATTCAGTCCGCGCCTTCCGCAAGCTTGCGGCGTCGGAGACTGCCTTTCAGCAGGAACTGGCGCTGCTCGCGGCCGCCACTCCGGCTGCCTGGTTTCTCTCCACTTCCTGGCGCGGCTATTGGCTGCTCGTCGGCGCCGTGCTGCTCCTCATCATGGTCGAGGTGCTGAACACCGGCATCGAAGCGGCCTGCGATGCCATCTCACGCGAGTTCCACACGGAGATCCAACTCGCCAAGGATTGCGGCTCGCTCGCGGTGCTGATCTCGGTCATCATCGCTCTGATCGTCTGGGGGCTGGCGCTGGTCGAGACCGTTTCGGGGGCACCGCTCTAACCGCCGCTGTTCTTCGGCAGAGCCGCGTCGATGCGGTCGAGCTTGGCCGAGAGCTTCGCGATATCGTCGCGCAGCATCATGATCTGGCTGTGGCGCATCTCGTCGAGCTTCTCGTGCAGCGCCATGATCTCGATCTCGGCTTTCAAATTCACCTCGTAGTCGTGCGAGGCGTCGAGCCGATCGCGCTCGCTTTGCCGGTTCTGCGACATCATGATGATCGGCGCCTGCAACGCGGCTATCATCGACAATATGAGGTTGAGGAAGATGAACGGGTAGGGGTCGAAGCCATCGCGTCCGAGCAGCCAGGCGTTGCCAAGGGTCCAGGCGACGAGGAAGACGAGGGCGGTGAGGATGAAGCTCCAGGAGCCGCCGATCCGGGCGATCGCGTCGGCCAGCCGGTCGCCGAAATCCTGGCCATGCTCGACCGCGATGTTCACGTCGCGCGAGATCGGCTTGCCGGCCACGGCGCTTTCGAGGACGCGGTTCTCCTGTTCGCTCAAGGTTTCGGGACGGCGTCTCAGCCAGCGTCCGGCAAGCTCGGCAACGGTCTTGGCCATGCGTCTCTCCCTGCTCGACTCGGCTTGGCAGCCACGTCCTCATATAGGAGTATGCCGGCCCGTCGGAAAAGCAGGGGGTCGAGCCATGGCAAGCTTCACGAAGATCCGAGAGCGTGCCGCGAAGCGAAAGGGCGGCGAGGCAGCACTGGAGAAGTTGCTAGGCGCCCGGCCGGACAACGCGAAGCTTAAGCAGGTTTCGGACGACCGCATCCTGTCGACAATGGCTGAGCGCATTTTCTCGGCAGGCTTCGTCTGGTCTGTCATCGAGCAGAAATGGCCGGGCTTCGAGGAGGCGTTCCTGGGCTTCCAGCCAAAGGTCCTGCTCTTCCAGCCTGAGGACTTCTGGCACGATCTCACCTCGGACAAGCGGATCGTACGCAACGGCCAGAAGATCATGTCGGTGCGCGAGAACGCCGCCTTCGTCGAGCGCATATCGAGAGAGCACGGCAGCTTCGGCAAGTTCCTGGCGTCTTGGCCGGCCGACGATCAGGTCGGCCTGACCGACTTCCTGGGCAAGAACGGTAGCAGGCTCGGTGGCGCCACCGGCCAGTACCTGCTTCGCTGGCTGGGCTGGGATACCTATGTCGTCTCGCGCGACATGGCTCTGGCGCTGCGCGATGCCGGGTTGGATATCGCTGAGACGCCGAGTTCCAAGAAGGATCGGCGGAGGGTGCAGGAGCAGATCAACGCCTGGGTCGAGGAGACCGGCCTGCCGTGCATGCACATCTCGCGCATCCTCGCCATGTCGATCGGCGAGAACGCTCCGCCGGAGCGGCTGCAGGCGTATATGGGCGAATAGCGAGTAGGGTGGTACAAGCGAAGGTTACGGGCATCGGCATTGCGAGAGGTTGAGCACCGCGCTACATCGCTCCCGATGGCCAATTCAGCTGCTCCAGACGTGCTGCGCATCGCGGTAGCGCAACTCAACCCGATCGTAGGCGACGTCGCCGGCAATCTAGCCAAGGCGCGCGAGGCGAGGGCGGACGCCGCCCGCCAGGGCGCCGACCTCGTGCTCTACACCGAACTCTTCATTGCCGGCTATCCGCCCGAAGACCTCGTGCTGAAGCCGGCCTTCCTGGCGGCCTGCGAGCAAGCCGTCACCGAATTCGCGGCGGACACGGCCGACGGCGGCCCGGGCGTCATCATCGGCACGCCGCTGAAGCGCAACAGTGGCGTGCACAATTCGATCGTCGTGGCCGACGGAGGCAAGATCATCGCCGAGCGCTTCAAGCTCGACCTGCCGAACTACGGCGAGTTCGATGAAAAGCGCGTCTTCCAGGCCGGTCCCGTGATGCCGGGCCCGGTGAACTTCCGAGGCGTGCGGCTCGGCATCCCGATCTGCGAGGACATCTGGGGCTTCCTTGGCGTCTGCGAGACACTGGCCGAGAGCGGGGCGGAGATTCTCTTGGTGCCGAACGGCTCGCCCTACTATCGCGGCAAGGTGGAGATCCGGCACCAAGTAGCCATCAAGCAGGTGATCGAGACGGGTCTTCCCCTGATCTATGCGGCGCAGCTTGGCGGCCAGGACGAGCTTGTTTTCGACGGCGCCTCTTTCGGCATCCAGGCAGACAAATCGCTCGCCTTCCAGATGAGTCAGTTCGAGGAAACGCTTGTCGTCACCGAGTGGAAGAGGGGCCTGGACGCCGCAGGCGCGCGTAGCAGCCCGGAGACATGGGTTTGCGTCGACGGTCCGATGTCGAAGATTCCCGAGACGGAGGAGGCCGATTACCGAGCCTGCATGCTCGGCCTGCGCGACTACGTGAACAAGAACGGATTCAAGAACGTCGTGCTCGGCATGTCGGGTGGCATCGACTCGGCCATCTGCGCGGCACTTGCCGTCGATGCGCTGGGCGAGGAGCGGCTGCGTGCAGTCATGATGCCCTATCGTTACACGTCGAAGGATTCCCTCAAGGACGCGGAGGATTGCGCCCGCGCGCTCGGCTGCCGCTATGACATCGTACCGATCTTCGAGCCGGTGGAAGGCTTTTCCCACGCGCTGACGCAGCTCTTCGAGGGCACCAAGGAAGGCATCACCGAGGAGAATTTGCAGAGCCGCGCGCGCGGCACCATCCTGATGGCGATCTCCAACAAGTTCGGCTCGATGGTCGTAACCACCGGCAACAAGTCGGAGATGTCGGTCGGCTACGCGACGCTCTACGGCGACATGAACGGCGGCTTCAATCCCATAAAGGACCTCTACAAGATGCAGGTCTATGCCTTGGCCGCCTGGCGCAACACCACCGTGCCCCCCGGCGCGCTCGGGCCCTCCGGCGAGGTGATCCCGAAGAACATCATCGACAAGGCGCCTTCCGCCGAGCTTCGCGAGAACCAGACGGACCAGGATTCGCTGCCGCCCTATCCGGTGCTCGACGACATTCTGGAGTGCCTGGTCGAGAACGAGATGGGCGTCGACGAGATCGTGGCGCGGGGCCACGACCGCGCCACGGTTGCGCGCATCGAGCACCTGCTCTACATCGCCGAGTACAAGCGGCGACAGGCGGCTCCCGGCGTGAAGATCACCCGGAAGAACTTCGGCCGCGACCGCCGTTACCCGATCACGAACCGGTTCCGGGACGGGAAATAGGTTCCGGCTGACCGTGGAAATTTCGCACGACCTCGCCCGGCTCGACTTCCAGGCGACCTCGGACCTGCTGAAGGCAAGCTATTGGGGCAGCCAACGCACGGACGAGATCAACCGACGGGCTTTCGATAATTCGATCTGCGCCATCGCACTGATCGACGGGCGGCAGGTCGGCTTCGCTCGCGCGTCCGGCGATCGGGCGGTCTATGCGCGCATATCGGACGTGATCGTCTGGCCAGAACATCGCGGCAAAGGTATCGGCAAGGCGCTCGTCGAAGCCCTGCTCGATCATCCTGACCTGCGTTCGATCGGGACTATCATGCTGAATACGTCCGACGCGCACGGCCTCTATGCGCGCTTCGGGTTCAAGCCTACGACGGAGGGCAACGAGATGCGGCTCGAGCGGCTGCCGCCAGTCTGACGATTGATCGCAATCGGCGTTTTCGGCGGAAGGCGCTGGAGGTGACATGCAGACCCACATAGACTGGCCGGTGCCGAGGGAGCCCGATTCCCTCCCCTCGGTATGTTGCCTACGGCTTCCCAAGGCCGACCTCATGCTTTATGTCTCGCCGGCGGGTGCGAGGCGATTTGTGTTGTAACTTCCGAAACCTTTGTTTACGGCCCGCCAATGACCGTTACCGTCCGTTTCGCCCCGTCGCCTACCGGCCACATCCATATCGGCAATGCGCGCACGGCGCTGTTCAACTGGCTGTTCGCCATGAAGCACGGCGGCAACTTCGTGCAACGCTTCGACGACACCGACGTGGCGCGGTCCCGGCAGGAATATGCCGATGCGATCCTTTACGACCTGCATTGGCTCGGCATTTTCCAGGATGCCACGGAATATCAGTCGCGGCGCTTCGATATCTACGGGGATGCGGTCAACAGACTGAAGCGGGATGGGCTGCTCTACGCTTGCTACGAGACGCCGGAGGAACTCGACCTCAGGCGGAAGGTGCGCCGTACGCGTGGGTTGCCGCCGGTCTATGGCCGCGAGGCTTTGCAGTTCACCCATGCTCAGATCCAGGAATACGAGGCCGACGGGCGCAAGCCGCACTGGCGCTTCCTGCTGCCGAACTACCGCAACGACCCGATGCATCCCGAGCGCACGAATGTCGAGTGGAGCGACCTCGTGCGCGGCGAGGAAAACATCGACCTGGCCTCGCTCTCCGATCCGATCCTGATCCGCGAGGACGGCACCTATCTGTACACGCTGCCCTCGGTCGTCGACGACATCGACCTGGGGATCACTCATGTCATCCGCGGCGACGATCACGTCACCAACACCGCGGTGCAGATCGCCTTGTTCAAGGCGCTGGGCGCAGAGCCGCCAACCTTCGGCCACCACAATCTCTTGACCACGGTAACCGGGGAGGCTCTGTCGAAGCGCACCGGTGCGCTGTCGATTGCGGGCCTGCGCGAGGCCGGCATCGAGCCGATGAGCGTCGCCTCGCTGGCGGTGCTGACCGGCACGTCGGAGAACGTGTCGATAGCGCATTCGATGACGGAACTGGCGAAACGGTTCGACATAGGCGCGACCTCCAAATCCGCGGCCAGGTTCGATCCCGACGACCTCAACGCGCTGAACCGCGACTTCTTGCGCGCGATGCCCTTCTCCGAGGCTCGCGACCGTCTGGCGGCTTTTGGCATCCTCGGCGACCAGGCCGAGCCGTTCTGGCTCGCCGTGCGCGGCAATCTCGACAGGCTCACCGACGCCACGAAGTGGTGGCGCATCGTGCAGCAGGGACCGGACGTGCTGCCGGACCTCCCGGAGACCGACCGGGAATATGTGCGCAAGGCGTTCGACCTGCTGCCGCCGGAGCCCTGGAGCAGGGACACGTGGAAAGCCTGGACCGACGCGGTGAAGGACAAGACGCACCGCAAGGGCAAGATGCTCTATGCGCCGCTTCGTCTGGCGCTCACCGGACTGGAATCGGGTCCGGAGCTTGCAGATCTGCTGCCGCTTCTGGGTCCGGCAGGAACGCTGGCCCGACGACCCTGACCTTCCTGTCCTCGCCGGGGGCCGCCGGCTTGTTGATCCTGGGCGCCACGGCCAAGCGGCGCAGCGCGTCCGCATTCGGGCCGCCGTCTCGGTTCGCCAGCGTCTCGGGATCGGCCGCAGGGTCCGGCCGCGGGGAGGGCAGGACGGGCTCGGATACGACGGGCGGCGGGGGATTGCCGGCGATGACGCTGAAATTCTTCGGTCCATCGTTGCGCGCCGCGCCACAGGAGCAGCCGGCCGGGGTAGGAGTGCCTGTCTGCTTGTAGAGCCACGCGGTCGGCAGATCGGCATAAGGCCGGCCGGAGAGGCCGGAGCGCATGGAGTCTGATTCCTGTCCCGGCCGATGGTAGTAGATCTGCACCTCGGTCCCGGGGCAACTGGACTGGCAGTTCGCCTGGTCGCGCGCGAAGTCGGAGGGGGACGAGGCGCTGGACATCGGAAAATAATAGCCGTCGCAGCTGCGCACGCAGAGCGTGCGGTAGGTGCCCGGCGGCGCCGAATAGCGGATGCGGCCGCGATCATTCACCCAGCCCCCTTGAACCCCTTCGGGGACGCGGACGACATTCTCGTCCCGCCGCACGCGCGGTTCGCCAAGCTCATCGATCGAGCCGCGTGTCGGGATGCCGCCGCCGAATATCCGGTCGAGCAAGCCGCGGGTTCCGTCCGATCCGCGCGGCGGTCGCCGCTCTGCGACGGCTTCGTCGCGGCAGCCATTGGCCCGGAGCGCCGCCACGACCTGCGAACGCGAGCGGCCGGAGCCTGCGTCGGCGGCCCGCGAGCGGCGGCGCTGCAGCGCGTCGAGGTTGCGCTCCATCTTTTCGACCTTGAGGTTGATGGACCTGCAGGAGTCGGAGCCGCCGAACAGCCTGAAGCCGCAGCCGGAGCGGCGTGCCTGGCGTTTTGCGAGCTCCAGCTGTTCGCGCTGCTTCAGGATCGAGGCGTCCTGCTTGCGCAGCTGTGCCGTGGAGCCGCCGCGCCCGGCCGAGGCAAGTTCGGCTTCGAGCTGGCGGCAGAGGCGGGAATTGGCAGCCAGTGCCTCGGACGACAGGGACGCAAGCGCGACCGCCGCCGCGACCAGTGCGGCAAGCCTGCCCAGGCTTCGCGATCGAGCCGCCATACGTAACCCCGCCGATCCAATTGCCCGATTCTATATCCGGTCAAATTAATCCTTCGCTCGGATTTCGCCACCGCCGGTTGTACGGGATGCCGGTCACGTCTGCGCGATTTCCTGCGTCCGGTGTGCGCCCTCGGCGACGGCGAGCGCGGTCATGTTCACGATGCCGCGCGAGGTGACCGACGGGGTAAGGATATGGGCCGGCTTGTCGGTGCCGAGCAGGATCGGGCCGACATGCAGCGCGTCCATCATCTGCTTGACCGCGGTCAGGGTGATGTTGGCGGCGTCCAGGTTCGGGAAGACCAGCAGGTTAGCCTCGCCCTTCAGCCTGGAATGCGGGAAGACGCGCTGGCGCAGCGTTTCGGAGAGCGCGGTGTCGGCATGCATCTCGCCGTCGAATTCGAGGTCGGGCGCGATCTTCCTCAGGATCTCGGCGGCAGCGCGCATCTTGATCGAGCTTGGCGCGTCGCGCGAGCCGAAGTCGGAGAAAGACAGCAGCGCGGCCTTGGGCTCGATGCCGAAGCGGCGAATCTCCTCGGCCGCCAGCACGGTCATCTCGGCGATCTCCTCCGGCGTGGGATCGATCCGGACATAGGTGTCGGTGAGGAAGATCACACCGCGCTGGGTAATCAGCATGGAAAGCGTCGAGAGATCGCGATCACGGACGCCGGGGCGGCGGCCGATGATCAGCGTGACGTTGCGCAGATGCCGCTCGAACCGGCCTTCGAGGCCGCAGATCATGGCGTCGGCGTCGCCACGCTTGACGGCAAGGGCCGCGATCACCGTCGGGTTGGCGCGGACCATCAGGCGGGCGGCCTCCTGGGTGACGCCGCGTCGGCCCGTGAGTTCGATCAACAGCTCGACATAGGAGCGGTAGCGCGGATCGTCCTCGGGGTTGATGAGCTCGAAGTCGGCGCCAGGCCTGATGCGCAGCCCATAGCGCTTCAGGCGCACGTCGACGACGCTCGGACGGCCGATAAGGATGGGCGAAGCGATGCCTTCCTCAAGCACGACCTGGGCGGCGCGCAGCACGCGCTCGTCCTCGCCGTCGGCGTAGATGACGCGCTTGGCCTGCGCGCTCTTGGCGATCGAGAAGACCGGCTTCATGACGAGGCCGGAGCGGAAGACGAAGCGGTTCAGCTTGTCGATATAGGCGTCGAAATCGTCGATCGGGCGGGAGGCGACGCCGCTCTCGCAGGCGGCGCGAGCGACGGCCGGAGCGATGCGAAGGATGAGGCGCGGGTCGAAAGGCGAGGGGATGAGGAAATCGGGGCCGAAGGTCGGCGTCTCCTCGGCGTAGGCCTTGGCCGCGACGTCGGACGGTTCCTCCCGGGCGAGGGCGGCGATGGCGCGCACGGCCGCCATCTTCATCTCCTCGTTGATGGCGCGCGCGCCGCAATCGAGCGCCCCCCGGAAGATGTAGGGGAAGCAGAGCACGTTGTTGACCTGGTTGGGGAAATCCGAGCGCCCGGTGCAGATCATGGCGTCCGGACGGGCCGCGCGCGCCGCATCCGGCATGATCTCGGGCTTCGGGTTGGCAAGCGCCAGGACCAGCGGCTTGGGCGCCATGTCCTTCAGCAGATCGGGGCTGAGCACACCGGCGGCCGAGAGGCCAAGGAAGACATCCGCGCCGGGGATGACGTCCGCCAGGGTGCGGTGGGCGGTGTCCTTGACATAGGGGTCTTTCCACCGGTCCATTTCTTCGACGCGGCCCTTGTGGGCGACGCCGAAACGGTCGGTGACCCAGATGTTCTCGACCTTCGCGCCCATCGAGACGATCAGGTTGAGGCAGGCCAGGGCGGCCGCACCTGCTCCGGAGGTGACGATCTTGACTTCCGAGAGTTTCTTGCCGGCCAGTTCCAGTCCGTTGACGATTGCCGCGGCGACGATGATGGCGGTGCCATGCTGGTCGTCATGGAAGACCGGGATGCCCATGCGCTCCTTGAGGCGTTCCTCCACCTCGAAGCATTCGGGGGCCTTGATGTCCTCGAGGTTGATGCCGCCGAAGGTTGGCTCCAGCGCCGACACCGTGCTGACCATGCGCTCGATGTCGGGGGCGTCGATTTCGATATCGAAGACGTCGATGCCGGCGAATTTCTTGAAGAGGACCGCCTTGCCTTCCATGACGGGCTTCGAGGCGAGCGGGCCGATATCGCCGAGGCCGAGCACGGCGGAGCCGTTGGAGACGACGCCGACCAGGTTGGCGCGACTGGTATAGTCGGCGGCGAGGGCAGGGTCGTCGCGTATGGCCAGGCATGGCGCGGCCACTCCGGGCGAATAAGCGAGGGCCAGGTCGCGCTGGTTGCCGAGCGGCTTGGTCGCCTGGATCTCCAGCTTTCCGGGCGTAGGGTATTTGTGGAAGAAGAGCGCCGCCTGGTCCAGGTCGAAGCGCGCGTTTTTCTGCTTGTCCGTCTCCATCCCGCTCATTTTCCTCCGGCCAGGGCGTTGCAGGGCGTTCTATCACGCGTGGACGGATTTGCGAGGCTTAAGCGGAGCGCCAGCGGCGATAGGCCGCTGCGGGCAAAAGCGGACGATTCCAGTCGCTTGCGGCGATCGGCTGCGAAGCCGAGTCAAGGCGGGGCTCAGAAGGCACTGACATAAAGCCCGCCATCGACGCGTATGTTCTGGCCAGTCATATAGCCGGCGTGAGCCGAGCAGAGGAAGGCGCAGACCTGGCCGAACTCGGCCGGAGTGCCAAGACGTTTCGCTGGCACGTTGGCGGCCTGGTCGGCCTTTCGTTTCGCAGCCGCCGCCGGATCCTCGACGGAGCCCGGCTCATGGGGACCGCGCAGCCGGTCGGTGTCGAGCTTGCCGGGCAGGATCTGGTTGATGGTGACGTTCCGGTCGGCGACGGTGCGCCCCACACCCGCCAGGAAGGCCGTCAGGCCGGCGCGCGCGCCGGAGGAGAGGTCGAGGCCGGGGATCGGCATATAGACCGACAGCGAGGTGATGTTGACGATGCGGCCGAAGCCGCGTTCGGCCATGCCCTCCATCACCGCCTGGATCAGTTCCAGCGGCGCGACCATGTTGTTGGCGACGCCCTTGAGGATCGCCTCCCGGTCGAGCTCCTTGAAGGGGCGGTAGGGCGGGCCGCCATTGTTGTTGACGAGGATGTCGACCTGGGGCAGGGCGGCGATCAGCTTCTTCTGGATCGCGGGATCGGCCACGTCGCCCGGCACCTCGGTCACCTCGACGCCGAAGCGATCGCGAATCTCCGTCGCGGTGCGGGCGAGCACATCAGCGTCACGGCCGTTGACGACGAGGTCGCAGCCGGCCTCGGCGAGCGCTTCGGCACAGCCCTTGCCGAGCCCGCGGCTCGATGCGCAGACGATCGCCTTCTTTCCGCGAATGCCGAGGTCCATGCCTGTTGTCTCCTGTGTTTGGCGCGGGAAGCTAGCGCGTGGACGGCGAGTGTCGCAACCGGGTGCAGTTGGGCCAACGCTGTCTCTTTTCGCTCACGGGCCGTATCGCTCGCTGCCGCTCGCTGGCCCTCCGCGAGGGCGCGCCATAAGGCGCGACGCACGGTCGTGCTTGCGGCCTTCGGCCGAACGGGCGCGCTTCGTCGTCGCCACGCCTGCTTTCGCATCTGGCCATTGAAAGGTGGGGAAGACGGGCGGCCGTTCAGTCGCCAATCTAATTTTATATGCGACCTCGCGGCCGCCCGTCAGGCATGCTTCCCTCAACCATCCCTACCGGCCATCCCCGGGC
>DATDJN010000106.1:0-4826 GCA_036520515.1 Rhizobiaceae bacterium | reverse complement strand
TTCAAGCCGCCGCGGCGTGCATTCGAAAATTCGTGATCACTGCGGAGTCCCCGCTTAACTTCCCGATGACGGCGATCTAAGGATGTCCAAAGCGCTTTGGAGAGCAAGATGACGATCAGGGCCGTAGTCTGGGGCGAGAATGTCCACGAACAGACGAGCGCGGTCGTGCGGGCGATCTATCCGGACGGCATGCACGGGACCATCGCCGCGGCGCTCCGCCACGACAAGGCGATCGACGTCTCGATCGCGACGCTGCAGCAGCCGGAGCACGGGCTGACCGCCGAACGGCTTGCTGCGACCGACGTGCTGCTCTGGTGGGGCCACGCCGCGCATGGCGACATCGAGGACGAGGTGGTCGAGCGCGTGGCGCGGCGGGTCTGGGAGGGCATGGGGCTGATCGTCCTCCATTCCGGGCATTATTCGAAGATATTCAAGCGGCTGATGGGCACGCCGTGCTCGCTGAAATGGCGCGAGGCGGGCGAGCGCGAGCGGGCCTGGGCGATCAACCGCGGCCACCCCATCGCGCAAGGGGTGGGCGAATGCATCGAGATCGCCGAGACCGAGATGTATGGCGAGCCCTTCGCCGTGCCGGAGCCGATGGAGACGGTGTTCGTGTCCTGGTACGAGGGCGGCGAGGTGTTCCGTTCCGGCATGACCTGGCAACGCGGCGCGGGCCGGATATTCTACTTCTCGCCCGGCCACGAGACCTATCCGATCTACCACAATGAGGGGGTGCGGCAGGTGCTGAGGAACGCCGTGCATTGGGCGCACAACCCGTCGCCCGCCTGGGCCGCGATCGCCGGGGCGCAAAACGTGCCGGTCGGCGAGGCCAGGGAGGAGATCGTGCAGAAGGGCGCCCGCCTGCATGCCGACGGCGACAAGGGCCTCGGCTAGGAGCGCGCCCCATGCGCAGGCTTATGCTCCTCGGCACGGGCGGCATTGCCGCCCATCACATCGCCGAATTCGCTTCGATCCCCGAATGCACGATCGTCGCCTGTGTCGACCTCGTGCCGGGAAAGGCCCGGACCTTCGCGGCCAGGAACGGCCTTGGCCGCCATTTCGAGAGCCTGGAGGAGGCGATCGCCTGGGACGGCTTCGACGCCGCGATCAACTGCACGCCCGATGGCGCCCACAAGGCGACCACGCTGGCGCTGATCGCGGCGGGCAAGCATGTGCTCTGCGAGAAGCCGCTGGCTCCGGGCTTCGCCGACGCGCTCGCCATGACCGAGGCCGCAGAGGCTGCAGGGCTGGTCAACATGGTGAACCTCACCTACCGCAATTCCCCCGCCATCCAGCAGGCGCGCAAGATGGTCCTGGCCGGCGAGATCGGCGAATTGCGCCATGTCGAGGCCGCCTACAGGCAAAGCTGGCTGGTGTCGAAGGCCTGGGGCGACGCGATGAGCGAGCCGCAATGGCTGTGGCGGCAGTCGACCGCGCACGGCTCGACCGGCGTCCTGGGCGACGTCGGCATCCACATACTCGACTTCGCCAGTTTCGGGGCCGCGGACGATTTCGCCAGCCTCAAGGCCGATCTTGCGACCTTCCCCAAGGTCGAGGGCGGCCGGGTCGGCGAATATGTGCTGGACGCCAACGACAGCGTGGCGATGACGGCGCGGCTGAAGTCCGGCGCTCTGGCGACGGTGGTCGCGACGCGCTTCGCCACCGGCTACCTGAACGAGCTGTCGCTGTCGCTGCACGGCACAAAGGGCGCGCTCAAGGTGGAGACCGACGGGCAGGCCTCCAGCCTTCGCGCCTGCCTGGGCAAGGACATCGACCTCAGCCGCTGGCGCAAGCTGAGGACGCCGGCGGTCCGACGAAACGCAAGGCGTTTCGCCGACGCCTTGATCTCGGGGGAGAACGGCGATCCTTCCTTCCGCCGCGCCGCGGAGATCCAGGAGCTCATCGACGCGGCCTTCCAGAGCTCGGCCTCCGATCGCAAGGTGGCCATCGGCTAGGCATTGCCGGGATAAGAAGGAACTGGTGGTCGAGCAGGTCGCCCTTGCCGCGACGGCAATTTCCGGGCATTGCGGGCGGCAGACGTTGCCTCAACCTTCCGCTGACGTTAACGATCAGCAACGTCGTGAAGCCGCATTGGGGAAGAACCGTCATTGGATCCGGTCGAAAAAGCGATCCGCAACGCACTTGAGAAAGGCAACGCCGAGGACCGCGCCTTTCGCGAGAGGGTGTACCGATCGGCCTTTGCCGCGCTGGAGCGGGCCACGGCCTCGCAGCCCCAGTTGACCGTCGAGATGGCGATCAAGCGCCGGCAGAGCCTTCAGGCGAAAATCACCAGCATCGAATCGGAATATCTGCCGGCAGGCCCCGCCTTGCCCGTGCACCCCGGCGAGGTGCCCACCGTCGCTCTTGACGAGCCGCAGGCCCCGTCCCGGGACATATACGACGCCCCGGCGATCGACGCGCCCGCAATCGATGCGGTCGAGGCCAATGGCGGCGCGGCGCCTTCCGTGGCTCTCGACCGTGAACCGGAAACGGCAGCCGCGGCACCCACGGTCGATGTCGGCCTCGGCCCTGCCGCCGATCCTGTGCTGGCCGGCGCCATCAATCCGGCGGCGACGGTTGCGCCCGATCGCGACGAGCGGCGGGCGCGCAAGCGCCGCCCGCTGGCCGCCGCGTTCGTCATCCTGACGCTGGTCTGCGCCGCCGCGATCGGCGGCTGGTGGGCCTACCAGACCGGGCTCCTGAAGCTGCCGCAGATGCAGCCCGCGCCGCCGCACATCGTCGAGGACAGCGAGGATTTCGACCCGTCCGCCGAGGACATTCCCCTGCAGCCGGGCGAGCCGGGCACCATCGGAGGGGCCGGCTCGGAGTTGCGCAACTGGATCAGCGTGTTCTCGCCCGATGATTCCTCGGCGGTGAACGCGCCGAGCGGCGCGACGGCCGAGGTGAGCGAGGACGAGTCCGGCCAATACATGCGCATACGCTCCGGCACGACCGGCGCGGCGGTCGTCTTCGACGTCGGCCAGGGCATACTGGAGCAGATCGCCGGCAAGAAGGCGGTGTTCGACATATCCGCCCGTTCCGAGGACGGCACGCAGACGCAGATCTCGATCAGCTGCGATTTCGGCGAGATGGGCGACTGCGGCCGCAAGCGCTACGCCGTCGGCTACGAGCGGGGCGAATATCTCTTCGACGTCCAGCTGCCGGCCAACCGGCCGGGCGCCGGAGGCTCGATCGCCATCAATTCGGATTTCTCCAACGAGGGCAAGGCGGTCGACATCTACGAGATCAAGGTCTCTGTGGTGGAGTAGAGAGCGAGGCAGGTCCGCGAGACGACGCCGACCCGCCCAATAGGCAGCGCCTGCAGCGCTTCAATGAGTGCCGCGTGCACCGCCAACCTGTCCCATCGCCGGCGGGCCGGCATTCACGCCCCAGTCTGTGGGCGTGTCCGAGAGCTCGATCCTGATCGTTCCCGCGCTGAGCAGCTCCTGGTGCGACAGCCAGCTGCGACCCAGCTCGCCGCTGCCGTCCGGTCCCTCGATCTTTGCCGAGGACACGTATTGCAGCCTCGCGGCGCTTGCGCCGGGGGCGTCGATGACGATTGTGGTGCCGTTCTCGGGCAGCACCTCGACCTTTTCGAACATGGGCGCTGATATCACGTAGATCGCGGAGCCGGGCTGCACCTCGAAGATTCCGGCCATGGCGAAGACGAGCAGCGCCGAGGTCGCGCCGAGGTCGTCATTGCCGGGCATGCCGTAGACGTCGTCGGTGTAGAGCGTGCGCACGGCGCGCAGGACAGCCGACGTCTTCCACGGCGCGCCGGTCCACGTGTACATCCACGGGGCGGTGAAGCCGGGCTCGTTGTTGGGGTTGAAGGCGAAGTTGTTGTGGTAGTCGTAGGCGCCCGTCACCCACGACTCCGAGGCGGCCTTCGCCGGGTCCGTGAGCACGGTGGGCATGTCGAAGAACCTGTCGAGCCGGGTTTCCGCCTGCCCGGCGCCGCCCATCAGCGCAAAGAGGGTCTGCGGGGCCTGCTGGGCCATCCACTGGTATTGCCAGGCGGTGCCCTCGTGGAAGGCTACGCTCTGGGTCGGGTCCGGATTGCCGACCGGTGAGCCATCCGAATGTTTGGCGACGGGAAAGCCGGAAAAGTCCAGCGAGGTGATCGTCGGGTCCCACAGCCTCGTGAAATGTGTGCAGCGGGCCGCCAGGATCTCTGCCTTGTCGCGATAGTCCAGCCCCGCTGCCATGGCGGACAGCGCGCAATCCGCCAGTGCGTATTCCAGCGTTGCGGAGCCGGCTTGGCGGCGGTCGCCATGTCGGTAGCCTGACCGGTCCTCGTAAGCGATCCAGCCGTTGGCGACATAGCTGGGGTTGCCGTCGCGGCCACGAAAGATCGATTGGTCCGCCGGCACCTCGTTGGCGTTCTTCCACAACGCGTCGAACAGCGCGCGCGCCGTGTCGTCGTCGAGCAGTCCGCGCTTGTAGAGGGTCACCACCCACGGTGTCACCGGATCGCCGGACATCGCGTTGGTCTCGCTGTTGGCGAGGCCCCAGCGCGGCAGCCAGCCACCGTCCCGATAGATGCGCAGCACGGATCTCGCCATGTCGGCAGCCCGGTCGGGGTAGAGCAGCGCCACGAGCTGGTTCTGCGAGCGATACGTGTCCCAGAGCGAGAACATCTGGTAGTAGGTCGTATCCGCACGATGCACCCGGTCGTCGAAACCGCGGTAGCGGTTGTCGACATCGGAACCGATGGAGGGGTGCAGCAGCGCGTGGTAGAGCGCGGTGTAGTAGGTGCGCTGGTCCGCCGTCGTTCCACCGGCCACCCGCATGCGCTCAAGCGCACTTTTCCAGGTGTCGCGAGC
>DATDJN010000105.1:0-3734 GCA_036520515.1 Rhizobiaceae bacterium | reverse complement strand
TCACAGCAGCGACAACCCGCTCCCGAAGGTCCATCGAATATGAAGCCATCCATGCTGGCCTCCTTCCCAGCGTGGATGTTGAATCAGAAAGTCTCGGATTTGGGAATCCCGACGACTCCCATAAATCCCATCCCGCTCTAGTCTAAAAAAGAAAAGCCCGGCGCTCATCACGCCGGGCTTTGTGTTTGTGGCAAGCCGCTCTCTCGCGGCGGCGGCCCTCAGCCGTTGCGCTTGCGCGCGGCCAGTGTCCGCAGCCTCAGGCCATTAAGGCGGATGAAGCCTTCGGCGTCCTTCTGGTCGTAGGCGCCGCGGTCGTCCTCGAAGGTGACCAGGTCGTTGCGGTAGAGCGATTTCGGCGAGCGGCGGCCGGTGACGATGACGTTGCCCTTGTAGAGCTTCAGCCGGACGTCGCCCTCGACGTCTTCCTGGCTCCTGTCGATCAATGCCTGCAGCATCTCGCGCTCGGGCGAGTACCAGAAGCCGTTGTAGATCAGTTCGGCGTAGCGCGGCATGATCTCGTCCTTGAGGTGGGCGGCGCCGCGGTCGAGCGTGATCGACTCGATGGCGCGGTGCGCCGACAGCAGGATCGTGCCGCCCGGGGTTTCGTAGACGCCGCGCGATTTCATGCCGACGAAGCGGTTTTCCACCAGGTCGAGGCGGCCGATGCCGTTGTCGTGGCCGAGTTCGTTCAGCCTGGCGAGGAGGGTCGCCGGCGACATCGCCTTGCCATCGATTGCGACCGGATCGCCCTTCTTGAAGGAGATGGTGATTTCGGTCGGCTCGTCAGGCGCCTGCATCGGCGAAAGGGTGCGCTGGTAGACGTATTCGGGCGCCTCGTCCCATGGGTCCTCCAGCACCTTGCCTTCCGAGGACGAGTGCAGGAGATTGGCGTCGACCGAGAAGGGCGCCTCGTTGCGCTTGTCCTTGGCGATCGGGATCTGGTGCTGCTCGGCGAAGTCGATCAGGTCGGTGCGCGACTTGAACGACCAGTCGCGCCACGGCGCGATGACCTTGATGTCGGGGTTCAGCGCATAGGCCGACAGTTCGAAGCGGACCTGGTCGTTGCCCTTGCCGGTCGCGCCATGCGCAACAGCGTCCGCCCCGGTTTCGGCTGCGATATCGACGAGATGCTTCGAGATCAGCGGCCGGGCGATTGAGGTGCCGAGCAGATAGACGCCTTCATACTGGGCGTTGGCGCGGAACATCGGGAACACGAAGTCCGAGACGAATTCCTCGCGGACATCCATGATGCGGATATCCCTGACGCCGAGCATCTCGGCCTTCTTGCGCGCCGGCTCCAGGTCGCTGTCGCCCTGGCCGAGATCGGCGGTGAAGGTGACGACCTCGGCGCCGAGCTCGGTTTGCAGCCATTTCAGGATGATGGAGGTGTCGAGCCCGCCCGAATAGGCAAGCACCACCTTCTTGACGTCTTTCCACTTCGACATGCCGATCCCCGGTTGGCACGATGCCGAAAAGCCCGAAGCCTTCGGCCCGATCGTGCGACACGATTTTGAGCGCCCGCCCCGGACGGGAGGGCACTCGATTTTCGGGGCACTCATATTCAGGAAAGGCGGCGCGGACAAGCCGCGCCGGTTGGGCCAAGTCCTAGCGCTGGTCGCGGCGGAAAAGCTGCGACCAGAGATCATAGGCTGCGAGCGCCAGCGTGATCGCGATGACAGCGCCGAGATCGACCCTGCCGACCCGGTAAAGAAGGATGCCGAAGAAGACGGCCAGCATCGCGAAGGCGAAGAGCGGGATGATGCGGTTGCGCGTCATGCTCAGCGCCCCCCGTAGATGGCGTTGGGCAGGCCATAGACGATCTGAGGGAAGAGATAGACGATCACCATGCACAGGATGACGATCCCCATATAGGGCATCATGCCGCGGAAGATGTCGGGCAGCGTGACATGCGCCGGCGCAATGCCCTTCAGGTAGTAGGCCGACATCGCCATGGGCGGCGACAGGAAGGCCGTCTGCAGGTTCACAGCGACGAGGATGCCGAAGAACAGCGGGTCGATGCCGAAAAGCGGCAAGAGCGGCAGGAAGATCGGGATGAAGATGACGATGATCTCCGTCCACTCCAGCGGCCAGCCGAGAATGAAGATGATGAGCTGCGCCACGATCAGGAACATCAGCGGCGACATGTCGAGGCCGGTGACGAAGTCCGAAACCAGCTGCTGGCCACCGAGGTAGGCGAAGACCGAGGCGAAGGTCGCCGAACCGACGAAGAGCCAGCAGACCATCGCCGAGGTGCGCGCGGTGAGGTAGACGCTCTCCTTCAGCCGCTGCCAGGTGAGCGCGCGGTAGACGACGGCGAGGAGGAGGCCGCCCGCCGCGCCTACCGCGGCCGCCTCCGACGGGGTGGCGATGCCGAACAGGATCGCGCCGAGCACCGCCAGGATGAGGAAGGCCAGCGGCACGAAGGAGGTCAGCATCATCCAGCAGAGCTCGAGGAAGCCATGCTGGCCGACATCCTCGTCCTTCGGCCTCGGCGCGAGGTTCGGCTGCAGCAGCGCGCGGCCGACGACGTAGACGAGATAGAGGCCGGCGAGCAACAGGCCGGGCAGGAGGGCCGCCGCATACATACGCACCACCGAGACGCCCGAAGTCGCGGCATAGACGATCAGCATGATCGACGGCGGGATCAATATGCCCAGCGTGCCGCCGGCGCAGATCACCCCGGTGGCGTAGCGCACGTCGTATTTGGCCTTCAGCATGGCCGGCAGCGCGAGCAGCCCCATCAGCGTGACAACGGCGCCGACGATGCCGGTGGCGGTGGCGAAGAGCGTGCAGGTGACGAGTGCGGCGACCGCCATAGAGCCCGGCACGCGGCGCGTGGCGATGTAGAGCGTGGAGAACAGCCGGTCGACGATGTTGGCGCGCTCGACGATGTAGCCCATGAACAGGAAGAGCGGGATGGCGGTCAGCACGTCGTTCGACATGACGCCGTAGGTCTGGTTCACGAACAGGTCGAAGATGCGGTTGTTGAAGAAGCCGCCGATCCATTGCTCGAGCTGCGCGAAGGCGCCGGCGCCGTCCTCGATGGCGCGCTCGTAGGACCGCCACATGCGGGCCGGGTCGAAATAGGCGTAGTAACCGAAGGCGACGCCCAGAGCCATCAGCGTGAACGCGACGGGGAAGCCCAGAAAAATTGCCAGGATGAGGATGAGAAGCATCAGGACGGCGACGAGGGGATCGCTCATTTCTTGCCGTCCTGTCGGTTGCCGTCGCCGTCATAGCCGGCCGGGATGTCCACCGCCTCCGAGCCGTGCTTCAGCACGTCGAGGGTCTTCGCTTCCATGAGGATCTTCTCCGTCTCCTCGACGTCGTCGGCGGCGCGCAGCCATGTGCCCGTCCTTAAACAGATGATGCAGCGGCAGACCTGCGCGATGCCCTGGACGAGCAGCAGGATGCCGGCCGCGATGATCACCGACTTGAACTGGAAGATCGGGATGTTGGCCGGGCTCATGTTCGAGACTTCGAGGTAGCGCCATGAGCGCGAGGCGTAGCGCCAGCCGGCAAAGATCAACGCCAGCACGCCGGGGAAGAAGAAGAGGAAATAGAGGACGAGCTCGACGAGCGCCTGGGTGCGCGGCCGCCACAGGCGATAGAGGAAGTCGCCGCGCACATGGCCGTCGCGCGACAGCGTGTAGGCGCCCGCCATCATGAACAGCGTGCCGTAGAACATGTAGCTGATGTCGAAGGCCCAGGGCGTCGGCGCGTTGAAGAGATAG
>DATDJN010000104.1:0-2170 GCA_036520515.1 Rhizobiaceae bacterium | reverse complement strand
TGTCCGTGAGCCTTGCCAGCCCGGCGGGCAGGGGGCCGCGCCGTCCGGCCAGCATGCGTTTGACGATGCGCTGGCTTTCGCTGGAGTCGTTGGCCATGCCGGCCAGCGCCTCCTGCGTCAGGCCGAGCCTGGCAAAGCCGGGCGAAGCCGCCTCGATTGCGCCGCCGGCATAGACGAACGCCAGGAAATTCCCGGCCGCGGCGAAGCCGCCGATCGCGCGGAACGCAGTTTCCTTTTCCGGGGCGGGCTGCGCCAGCAGGATCGCCCGCTCGCCGTCCGGCAGCGTCACGGCGCTCGTCAGGAACCGCAGCGCGTGGCTGGATACGCCCCTCGCGATCCGCACCAGGAGGGCGCGGTCGCGGCCGATGTCGGGGAAGCCGCGGATCGCCGCGATCTGTCGCTTGGCGGCCGGGCCGAGAGGCGCTTCGGCGCCGAGCGCCGTCTCGACGTCGTCGTGGCCGAACAGCGCGGCCCCTGGCCCGTTCGCCCAGATCACCTCCTCGAGGTTGCCCGACAGGATGACGAGCGCATCGCCGGCGGCGAAGCGCTCACGCACTTCGTCGAGCGCTGCTACGTCGAGGAAGGAATAGGGGGCTTGCGCCATATGGGACCCTGCACAGACGCCAAGTCTGCAATTAACCGATTATTAATAAAACCCCCGCCGATCCCAGTCCACCTAAGTGTCGCCGGCAACAAGCCAAATCGCCGATTTTGGTTAATCTCCCCAGCCTGTTATGGTGCGCCGCACCAAAAATGTTGCAATGCACAATAAAATGCGCTATATCGCGGCTATACATGAACAAGACGGCCAAACGAGATGGTCACTGCCAGCTTGCGCGCCGCTTCTACCAAAGGACAGGAAAATGGCCAAGTCGGCAGACAAAACCGCTGAGTTCATCGACAATATCGAGTTCCCGACCTTCGACGCGTCCAAGGCGACCGACCAGATCCGCGCTTTCGCCGAGAAGAGCGTCGAGCAGTCCCGCGAAGCCTATGCCAAGCTGAAGACCGGCGCCGAGGAAGCCCAGAAGGCCCTCGAGACGACGTTCGAGAATGCCAAGTCCGCTTCGGGCGACCTCTCGCTCAGGGGCATTTCCGCTTTCCGCGCCAATGCCGAGTCTGGCTTCGCCCATCTCGAGGCGCTGGTCGCCGCCAAGTCCCTCTCCGAGGTGATCGAGTTGCAGACCTCGTACCTGCGCCAGCGTGTCGAGACCAGCGTCGAGCAGGTCAAGGACTTCCAGGCAGCCGCCAGCAAGGCCGCCGAGAAGGTCTCCGCTCCGCTGAAAACCGTATATGAGAAGACACTGAAGGAACTGAAGGTCGCCTGACACGTTCAGGGGACTGAGTCATACCGGAAGGCGGCACCTCCTCCCGCTTCCTTCCGGAGAGCAGCCGGCACCTCCTCCCGCCGGCTCGTGACAGGAAAAGGCCGGCACCTCCTCCCGCCGGCCTTTTCTTTTGCCCCGGCTCCGCCCGCCATATTGAGTCTGGCTTTGCCGCGGAATGGGGTTGAATTAAATTGCGATAGCCCGTATGCACCCCCTCGCCGAAAGGCGAGCGGATTTCGCCGATGGGCAGCCGTTCACGGCATGTGCCGTTGTAGCTCAGTTGGTTAGAGCGCCGGATTGTGGATCCGGAGGTCGCTGGTTCGAGCCCAGCCAACGGTACCATTAAAATCAAGCACTTAGCATCTATCCCGCCATCGCCATGTCGCGTTCATGTTGCGACTGGCTCCCCTTGATTTCAAACGGTTTTCACTCACACTCGGCAAATCGACGCGACATGAACGCGACATGGGAGGGGGATGATGGTGCTGCAGGTTTTGCAACGCGTTACCGAAGACGAAAGGCCGGGCGCGGTCACGCTTATTGTCTACGAAGTGGACGGACAGCCCGTCGGCGACATCTCGTGGCCAGCCTACACGAGCGGCGGATTATTCGTCAGCCCGGCGATGGGTAACCCCGCGCCGATGCCCGGGGCACTGCAGCGAGCCATTGCGACAATGCAAGCGCACGGCCTGGATACCGTCGTGATCAACATTGAGGACCGGTCGCTCTGGAACGACAACTGGGGAACGCTGCAGGATTAAGCTTCCCGAGGCGCCAGCTTGCGAGCATACCGCATCTGCGGCATCCTCCCGTCAGCGGAGGGGAATGCGATGAGCAAGACA
>DATDJN010000103.1:0-6231 GCA_036520515.1 Rhizobiaceae bacterium | reverse complement strand
CGCCGTGCGTAGTCGGCGATGGCGCGCGTCGAGACGATCTCGTCATTGCCGGCGCCGACGAACATCACCGGAATGTTGATCCGCTGCATGAATTCCGGGTCGTGCACGATGTCGACGGCCTTGCAGGCGGCGCGGATCCAGGAAACGGTGGGGCCGCCGAGCGCCAGCTTCGGATAGGTCTCGTAAAGCTCCATGTTGCGGCGGTAGCGGCTGATATCGGTGGTCAGCTTGTTGGTCGCGAACGGCGGCGAGCGCCTGGGACGCGGTCCCCAGGCGCCATACATGCGGCCCAGCCCCAGCCAGTAGAGAACGCCGGCGATGCGGCCGATCGCCGTCATGGAGAGCGGGAAGCCGGTGTAGGTGAAAAAGGGAGCGGCCAGCACCATGCGCCGGACGCGGTTGACCAGCGAGGGCGTGGCGAGCAGGCCGATCAGCGAGCCGGTCGAATGGCCGAGCACATAATAGGGGCCGCGGCAGTCGGGCAGCACGACCTCTTCGAAGAACCGGTCGAGGTCCTTCACATAGTCGCCGAAGTCGCGCACATGGCCGCGCTGCGGGTCCCGCAACAGCCGTTCCGAGCCGCCCTGGCCGCGCCAGTCCATGATCGCGGTGGCGAAACCGCGCTCCGACAGGTTTTTCGCCGTCTCGAAATACTTTTCGATGGCCTCGTTGCGGCCGGGCAGCACGATGACGGTGCCCTTGAGCGGCCGCGCGACCGCCGGGAAGCGCCCATAGCGCAGTTTCTTGCCGTCGAAGCCGGCAAAATAACCGCCGGTGGCCTTCTCGGGCAGGGGATTGCCGGGGATTACGTTGAAGACGTCCGTCATGAGGCGCTTTCGCGTCGGTGGGGCTGCGCCGTGGCCGAAATGGCGCCGTCAGGTGATAGAAAGCGTCAAACGAGAAAGCAAGCGGCCCGGCAGCGCCCCAATGGCAAGACCGGAAGATCGCTTGCGCGATCCCCCGGCCTCGGTCGATCCGGGGAAGGGACGTTGCACCCGGCTCGGCCTCACCGCGATGCTGCTCCCGCATCGCGTCGTCACAGCCGGGACAATAGGGGGCCGGTCCTGAACCCGAGCCGAAGCGGCGGTTCATCCGGCGTTCATCGGATTCGCTCGGAAAACGGGGCCGGGGGAGGCCTTGAAAGGCCATTTTTGCCTCCCCAAATGTCCCCCTGCGGCCGCCGTAAGGGGCCGCTGGTCCAGCCGGAACGCCGAACGGGTTCCGCTCACGGGCCAAACGCACAACCATGTTGCTCAACAGGAGAACAACCATGCGTCACGTCGATTTTTCCCCTCTCTATCGCTCCACCGTTGGTTTCGACCGGCTCTTCACGATGCTCGACTCGCTCTCGCAGCCCGACAACGGCCAGACCTATCCGCCCTACAACATCGAGCGAACCGGCGAGGATGCGTACCGCATCTCGATGGCGGTCGCCGGCTTCTCGGAGAATGACATCGCGATCGAAGCCCACCGCAACGTTCTGTCCATCAAGGGCGAGCGCAAGGACGACGCCCAGGGCGAAGGCGGCGAGCTGCTCTACCGCGGCATCGCCGGCCGTTCGTTCGAGCGCCGCTTCCAACTCGCCGACCATGTGGAGGTTCTCGGCGCCGAGCTGAAGAACGGCCTGCTCCACATCGATCTCAAGCGCACGGTTCCCGAGGAGCTCAAGCCGCGCAAGATCGAGATCGCCAACGGCGGCAAGGCCAAGCAGATCGAGGCCAAGGCCGCGGCCTGATTTTCCGACAGTCTCCCTCCTGAGGCGGCGCCGAAAGGCGCCGCTTTTTTACGTGGGGTCAGCTCGTGAAGAAGCTCTGTGTGCCGTGGGCTTCGATCGCTTCGGCCAGGCGGCCGAGCGCATGCACATAGGCGGCGGTTCGCATCGTGATGTTCCTGTCGCGCGACATCGTCCAGATCGCCGCGCCTTCCGCTTCCATGATGGTGCGCAGGCGCTCGTGGACCTCGGATTCCGGCCAATAGTAACCCTGCCTGTTCTGCACCCATTCGAAGTAGGAGACGGTCACGCCGCCGGCATTGGCCAGGATGTCGGGCAGCACGACGACGCCCATCTTCGCCAGAAGCGCGTCGGCGTCCGGCGTGACCGGGCCGTTTGCGAGTTCGAGGATCGCTTTCGCCCGGATCGATTCGGCATTGCCGATATGGATCATGTTCTCCAGCGCGGCCGGCACCAGCACATCGCAGTCGACGCCCACCAGTTCGTCGCCCGACAGCGAGGTGACGCCGTCGCGGCCCGCCAGAGAGCCGACGGATTGGCCGGCCGCCTTGGCGGCCAGCAGCCGCTCGACATCCAGCCCGTCGTCGCAGCGGACGGCGGCCGTGGAGTCCGACACGGCGATGATCCGGTGGCCGTCGCCGGCGAGAAGCCGCGCTATGTGCTGGCCGGCATTGCCGAAGCCCTGAACGACGACGCGCAGGTTCTTGCCGAGCTTCAGGTCGTCGGCCAGGTGGCGAAGCAGGTAGAAGCCGCCGCGCGCGGTCGCGTCGCCGCGGCCAAGCGAGCCGCCGAGCGCGATCGGCTTGCCGGTAATGACGGCCGGCACCGCGTGGCCGACGATCTGCGCATATTCATCGGCCATCCAGCCCATGATCATCGAGTTGGTGTAGACGTCCGGCGCGGGAATGTCGCGGTCGGGGCCGATGATGCGGGCGAAGGCCTGCACATAGGCCCGCGACAGGCGCTCGAGTTCCGCCTTCGAGAGGTTGCGCGGATCGACCTGCACGGCGCCCTTGCCGCCGCCGTAGGGCAGGTTCATCACGGCGCATTTGAAAGTCATCCAGAACGCCAGCGCCTCGACCTCGTCGGCGGTCGAATCGGGATGGAACCGGATGCCGCCCTTGGTCGGGCCGCGCGTGTCGTCATAGCGGCAGCGCCAGGCCAGGAACGATTTTCGCGAGCCGTCGTCCATGCGGATCATCAGGCGAACCTTCGCCGTTTCGCGGGCGAATTTCAGTTTCTCGATGACGTCGGGATCGATGTTGAGGTGCCCCGCAGCCTCATCGAGGCGCACGAGGGCCAGGCCGAGAAGATCGTCGGACAAAATGTTGGCTCCAGTTCAAAAAGTGAGCCGCCTGCATAAAACCCGAGCAGTCTGCACGCAATATCGTGCCAATGAAAAAAGCACTGCTCTACGTTTGGGCAGGCTATTTCCGCTTCCGGCTTAAATTTTCACCAGCATTTCAGCCGTTCCGTGAGAAAAGGAAGATCGCCGGCACGATGCGAATGCGATTGCGTGGAGCATGAGAGGCTGCGCCCGTGACGGTCGGCAAGCCGAATGCGCCGCCGCCGAGTCCTGTCAGGGCCTGCCGCAACTCCGGGTAGCGTTCTGCCTCGTGGCTCGCGACGTCGTTGCGTTGAGGTCGATAGCCGGTCGCAGGAAGACAGGCTGATGCCCGTGCCCTGGCAGGTCAGCCGACCAGTTCGCCAAACCGGTCCACTTCCTCGGCCGTGGTGGCGAAGCTGGTGACGAAGCGGTAGATCGCCTCGTCCTCGTGGACATCGCCGTCAAAGCTTTGTGGCATTCCCCACTCATGGAACCGCGCGCCCACCGCTCGCAATTGCCCGGCCTTCTCCTTGCCGACGACTGCGAAGACCTCGTTGGCCTGCGGCTCCCAGGCCAGGCGGCAGCGGCGCGAGCCGCGCAGCACGCCTGCCAGGCGCGCCGCCATCGCATTGGCGTGGCGCGCCATTTCAAGCCACAGGTCGTCGGCGAGATAGGCCTCGAATTGCGCCGCCATGAAGCGCGACTTGGAGAATGTCTGGCCCGCGCGCTGGCGCAGCATCGGCAGGTTGCGCGCGAGGTCGGGGTTGAGCACGATGACGGCCTCTGCCATCCAGCAGCCGTTCTTGGTGCCGCCGAAGGAGACGATATCGACGCCTCTCTTCCAGGTCATTTCAGCGGCTGTCGTGTCGAGCGCTGCCAGGCCGTTGGCAAAGCGCGCGCCGTCCATGTGCAGCGGCAGGCCGTGCTTCTTCGCCACGGCGGAAACGGCGGCGATGTCGTCGAGCGAATAGACGGTCCCGATCTCGGTCGCCTGGGTGATCGTCACCGCCATCGGCTGGCCGGCCGGGGCGAGATCCTGCGAGAAGCGCGTGATGGCGCTGTCGAGGGCTTCCGGGTCGATGCGTCCCAGGGCGCCCGGGACAGGCGCCATCCGGGCACCGCCCGTGAAGAACCCCATGGCCCCGAATTCGTCGACGTTCATGTGCGCCTCGGCGTGGCAGAAGGCGACGCCCCCGATGCGGTTGCAGGCGGACATGGAAAGCGCGTTGGCCGCCGTGCCGGTGGCGGCGAAGAATGCCGTGACCTCGCGATCGAAAATCTCGTCGAGGCGCCGGTAGACGGCCTTGTCGAGTTCACCGTTGCCGTACGCCGGCTCGTAGCCGCCTGCATGCGTGGCCAGCGCGGCGGCGATCCTGGGGTGCGCGCCTGCCCAATTGTCCGATGCGAATATCACGTGCGTCCGTCCTGGAATCTGTCAAAAACGGCGGGACCTGACCGCTTTTCCGTGCAGTTCGCAAGAGCCAGCGAAGCTGAATTTCCTTGCGGCAGGAGCGTGGTGCGGAAGGGAAAATGCCCTAAAGTTGTGCGGCGGGAGGCATTGGGCGCAATTTTCTGTCGCGGACCCCGCGATTTTTTTGTGAATCGGTCTTGTGCAGGCGCTGCCTTTCTGCAATAAGAATTTAGGACAGTATTGCTGTCTTATTTATCTGCGCAATGACCGTCGGTTTGGCGTAAGGTTGACGCCCTGCCGGCTATGCGCGCGGGCAGCCGCCCGTTGAAACGAACCCGCCCGGAGGATGATCCTGGGGCAAGAACGGAGAACATGGTGATGACGGACTTCACGCCATCTGTGACGGAGCAAGGTGCGCCCGCCCAGACGAATGGCGCGTCCGTCAAACGCGCCGACGCCCTGCAGGCCTTCGGCCTGCCTGCCGCCCGGGGCCTCTACGATCCCCGCAACGAGCATGACGCCTGCGGCGTCGGCTTCATCGCCCAGATGAAGGGCGTGAAGTCGCACAAGATCGTCGAGGATGGTCTCTTCATGCTCGAGAACCTGACGCATCGCGGCGCCGTTGGCGCCGATCCGCTGATGGGCGACGGCGCCGGCGTTCTCGTGCAGATTCCCGACCGCTTCTTCCGCGAGGAGATGGCCAGGCAGGGCGTCGAGCTGCCGCCCGCCGGTGACTATGGCGTCGGCCACTGGTTCATGCCGCAGGATGCCGCCCTTCGCGAGCATATCAACGCGGTCATCGCCGAGTCGGCGCAGTCCGAGGGCCTGCCACTCATCGGCTTCCGCGACGTGCCTGTGGACAATTCCTCGCTCTCCAAGGCGCCGGATATCGCTGCCGCCGAGCCGTTCCATCGCCAGGTGTTCATCGGCCGTCCGGCCGAGATCGAGGACGACGAGGAATACGAGGCGCGCCTCTACATCCTGCGCAAGGTCATTTCCGGACGCATCTACGCCGAGAACAACAACAAGGACGTCGGCGCATACTGCGTGTCGCTGTCGGCGCGCACCATCGTCTACAAGGGCATGTTCCTGGCCTTCCAGGTCGGCGCCTATTACCAGGACCTCAAGGACCCGCGCTTCGAGACGGCGCTGATCCTCGTCCACCAGCGCTTCTCGACCAACACCTTCCCGTCGTGGAAGCTGGCGCATCCCTACCGCATGGTCGCGCACAATGGCGAGATCAACACGGTGCGCGGCAACAACAACTGGATGGCGGCGCGCCAGGCGTCCGTCGATTCCGAGCTGTTCGGCAACGATATCTCCAAGCTGTGGCCGATCTCCTACGAGGGGCAGTCGGACACGGCGTGCTTCGACAACGCGCTCGAGTTCCTGTTCCAGGGCGGCTACAGCCTGGCCCACGCCATGATGATGCTGGTGCCCGAGGCCTGGGCCGGCAACAAGTCGATGGATGCCGAGCGCAAGGCGTTCTACGAGTACCATGCCTCGCTGATGGAGCCATGGGACGGACCGGCCGCGCTCATCTTCACCGACGGCCGCCAGATCGGCGCCACGCTCGACCGCAACGGCCTCAGGCCGGCGCGCTACATGGTCACCGACGACGACCGCGTGATCCTGGCGTCGGAAGCCGGCGTGCTGCCGGTCGAGGACAAGCACATCGTCACCAAGTGGCGGCTGCAGCCGGGCAAGATGCTGCTGATCGACCTGGTCAAGGGCCGCATCGTCTCCGACGAGGAGATCAAG
>DATDJN010000102.1:0-3945 GCA_036520515.1 Rhizobiaceae bacterium | reverse complement strand
AGCGAGCCGGTCGAGACCGTCGCGATCTCGACGACCTGCTCGTTCGCTCCGAGCCGCATGATCGAACCCTTGCCGAAGGCACGCTCGATCTGCGAAAGCGCGGCATCCAGAGCCTTTGTCTTGTCCACCGTGTTGTCCTCTACGAGCCGCAATGAATTCTGCGCCATGATATCACCCCTTGATCCCTAATGAAGGCCGGAAGTTCGCTGCTTTACGCCTGTGTACTCGTTTTGTTCCAAACTTGCAATAGGGGCTATCTAACTGACCGAACTGGCTTAATACGATCTGTTCAAGGTCCGTTCTCGTGCGGCCTTTTATCCGCGCCGATCGATGTCGGGGCGCGATGGCGGGGCCGGTTTCAACTCTGCTGTTGATTCGCCGGCGCGGTTGCCGATGCCGTTCGCTCCACCTAATGTCCGCGCCGTTGGCACAGCTCCCGGATAGCGCATGACATTTCCAAAAATCCTCGCCGTCGGCGGCGCGCATGTCGACCGGCGCGGGCAGATGACCAGCCCCTTCGTGCCCGGCGCATCCATTCCCGGCACGATGCGCGAGGACGTCGGCGGCGGCGCGTTCAATGCGCTGAGGACGGCCGTGCAACGCGGCGCGAAGGGGGCGATGCTGTCGATGCGGGGCGGCGACGCGGCCGGCGAGACGGTGGCGCGGGCGATCGCCGCGGCCGGTATCCTCGACCTGTCGGCGGTGTTCCTGGATCGCGCGACGCCGAGCTACACGGCGCTGCTGGACAGCGCAGGCGACGTGGTGGCGGCGCTGGCCGACATGCAGCTTTACGAGATGGCGTTTCCCAAGCAGCTCAGGCGCGCGAAGATGCGCGAGGAGATCGCGGCCGCCGACGCCGTCTTCTGCGACGCCAACATCCCGGCCGCTGGCCTGCAGCGGCTGGCGGCGCTGGCCGAGGGCAAGCCGCTCTTCGCCATCGCGATCTCGCCGGCCAAGGCGGTGCGGCTGGCCGACGTGCTGCCCGCCCTCGCCTGCCTCTACATGAACCGCAGGGAAGCGGCAGCGCTTGCCGGGATGGGTGGAGACGACCCCGCCGGGGCGGTCGTCGACAGGCTGCGGGCGCAAGGGCTGACGCGTGGCGTCATCACGCAGGGCGGCCAGCCGACGATCGGGTTCGACGCCTTTCACATCCTTTCCGTTGCTCCGCCCGCGCCCAAAAGGGTCGCCGACGTCACCGGCGCGGGCGATGCGCTGGCCGGGGCGACGACGGTGGCGCTGCTCGACGGGAAGCCGTTCGGCGAGGCGCTGCGCGAGGGAATGGCTGCCGCGCTGCTGGCGCTGGAGAGCGCGACCTCGGTGCCCGAGCTTGCCGGGCAGGCCTTCGACGAGACGATGGCCCTTGTGCCCGAAGCGCTGGAAATGCGATGAGACCGGAGAAGCCATGACCCCCGACACCGCCCGCCCCTTCGTCGATATCCACGCGCCAGTCGCCGACGCGCTCGCGGCCGGCCGGCCGGTCGTCGCGCTCGAAAGCACGATCATCACGCATGGCATGCCCTATCCCGACAACAGCGTGATGGCGGCCAATGTCGAGCAGATCATTTCCGACGAGGGCGCGACGCCGGCGACGATCGCGGTCATCGGCGGGCGGATCAAGATCGGCCTGTCGGACGGCGAGCGCGAATCGCTGGCGACGACGGCCGGTGCGATGAAGCTGTCGCGCGCCGACCTCGCCTTCGCGGTCGCCGAGGGACGCACGGGCGGGACGACGGTCGCCGCGACCATGATCGCCGCCCACATGGCCGGCATCAGGGTTTTTGCGACTGGGGGCATCGGCGGCGTGCACATGGGCGCGGAAGAGAGCTTCGACATTTCGGCCGACCTCGACGAGCTGGCGCGAACGCCCGTCATCGTGGTGTCGGCTGGCGCCAAGGCGATCCTCGACATCGAGAAGACGCTGGAGGTGCTGGAGACGCGCGGCGTGCCGGTGGTGGCGGTCGGGTCGGACGTGATGCCGGCCTTCTGGTCGAGGCAATCGCCCTATCGCGCGCCGCTGAGGGTCGACGCTCCCGAGGCGATCGCGCGGCTGTTCTCGACGCGGCGGGCGCTGGGGCTCGACGGCGGCATGCTGATCGCCAACCCGGTGCCCGAAGGCGACGAGATCCCGGCCGGCGTGATGGCCTCCCATATCGCGGCCGCGCACAGGGCAGCGCAGGAGCAGAAGGTGGTGGGCAAGGCGGTGACGCCGTTCCTGCTCTCCAGGCTGCTCGAACTCACCGAGGGCGCGAGCCTGAAGACCAACATCGCGCTGGTCGAGAACAATGCGCGGCTGGCGGCCAGGATCGCGCGGGCCCTCTGAGCGCGGCGCCGTCATATCAGCAATTTTGAATATACCGAGCCGTCGGCGGATGCTACACTCGACAGCGAGACCATGGATGCCGTCCGGGGATGTGCCCGCGTAGAAGTCCGGATGCGACATCCCTTCCGGCAGGCGGGTCATGTGCGCGACAGGCCGTCCACGCCTTCTCCCGGTACCCCGACCGGCAAAAGCCGGGTGCGTGCTGACGGTCGTGCTGCTGTCCTGCCCGACGCAGGCCCTGCAGGCGCACGACGCGCCGACACGCTGGGCCTACCCGCCGGCCTGCTGCCACGGGGACCCGGCGACGGGAGAGTGCCAGCGCATTCCCGCCCGGACCGTTCATGGCCGGTCCGGCGGATGGGTCGTCGTGCTGAACCCCGGAGATCACCCCAAGGTGACGCGCCAGCAGCGGTACTTCATTCCCCGCGGCGACGAAAATCCGTCGGGCGACGGCGACTTTCACATCTGCCTGCATCCAACCGAGGCAGACGAGAACTGCTTCTTCGTGCCGCCGGATGTGATGTAGCCACTATGAGGCGAAACGCCGGGCGGCCTCGAAGGCCTTTTGCGCCCAGGGCGTCATCTCGTCGGGATCGTCGAGGGCGCCGTCCGGAACCGTCCAGTAGGGCATGGGCACCGGCTTGCCGGTCTTGCGGTTCGGATAGACCCATTGCCGGCAGCCGGCGGCGGCGAAGTCGGGCGCGGCCTCGGCGTCGGCCTTCAGCATCAATTCGCCGCGCAGCACGATGGCGAAGATGACGCCGTCGCGATAGATGCCCTTGCCGCCGAACATCCCGCGGATGCTGACGGAACCCAGGCCGGCGAAGAGCTCGGATATGCGCTCGTTGTCCATCGGCCGAGTATGGCAGCAGTGCGGCTCCATGTCATTGCCGGGGGGCGGGCGGACGCCATATCGTGACGACGATCAACGGAGCATTCCCGCCATGCCGGTTCTGCTGAAAGGGTCCTGCCGCTGCGGCGCGGTGCGTTTCGAGGTGGAGAGCCATACGCCCGCGCCGTTCATGCTGTGCTACTGCTCGATCTGCCGGAAGCAGCAGGGCGGCGGGGGCTACGCGATCAATCTCGGCGCCGTCCAGGAGACGATGAAGGTGAAGGGCAGGCGCGCGATCGGCGTCTACCGCGCCGAGATCGAGGACGAGGAACACGGGCGCTGCCAGGTTTCCACCGGCGAGCGCAATTTCTGCAGGAAGTGCGGCGCGGCGCTCTGGCTCTACGACCCGACCTGGCCGGAGCTGGTGCACCCCTTTGCCTCGGCCATCGACAGCGACCTGCCGAAGCCGAGGGAGCGCGTCCACATCATGCTGAAATACAAGGCGGGCTGGTTGGAACCCAACATCCGCAAGAGCGACAAAGCGTTCGACCTCTATCCCGAGGAATCGATCGCCGACTGGCACAAGCGGACGAAGATGTGGGTGGAGTGAGCTTTCTCAACGCTGGCGGGCTAACTGCACATTCCATCGTCGTCGCCGAGCCCACTGAAGTGCTCGCCGGCTTTAGGATCAGAGGTTACCGGCGAGACGCGGTTAGCTAGTGTCGCCTTGCTCATCCGGATGACGTTGCCGATAGGTTTCGGTGACGAAGTCGATGAATGTAACTGCCGCACC
>DATDJN010000101.1:0-16311 GCA_036520515.1 Rhizobiaceae bacterium | reverse complement strand
GAGAAGTCGGGAAGCGGGGCGCGAGACCCAAGCCTCTGAAAAACTAAAACGTGGCCCGGTTTCCCGCACCCCGCCGGTGTTTTCACCACAGCGACAGTGGGCCGGATCGGGGCTGTCGCTCGCCGCCGGCCGGACATGCCGCCTGGCCCAGGTCTTGGGGATCGACTCCCTAAACCGCGCTACCGTCGCGCGGCCGACCCGGACACCGCCGCCCTCCCCGATACCCGGTGCGCACCAGGTTCCCGCGAGAGCGATGGCCGCATTATCCGATAGCCGCGAACCGCGTGGATGAAACGGCCGAACTTTTTGGGCCGAACGAGCAAAATCAACGGGTTGGCCAAAAAGGCTTTCCACGCTTCGCGCTTCCGTCGCGGGCAGGGAAAGGGTGGCGGACATCAAAAAGGCCGCGCCGAAGCGCGGCCTCCATGGCGATGCAAAGATTCCAGCCGGCGTCAGGCCTGCTGGATGGCGGAGAGCTGCCAGTCGCCGCCCTTCTGGCGCACGAAGGTCCAGAGTTCGGTCGTCTCGGTGGGCTCCTCGGTTTCGCCCTCGATGAGTTCACCGGTCTTGCGGTCGCGGACGACATCGACCGACTCGTAGTTCAGGGCAGCAGTGGCGTAGTCGCGATCACCCTCGCTCCAGGCCTCTGCGATGTCAGCCTGCAGAAGACGCACGTCGGTGACGTCGTTGCGAACGTCCTTCTGGGCGTTCTCGGCGAGCTCCTCCGACAGGTAGGAGACCATCTCCGGGGTGACGAGACGGCGCAACGTCTTGTGGTCCTCGCGGCCGAACGCCTCCTGCACCTCGGTCAGCATGCGCTCGAACGTGTCGAGATCCTGCGGTTCGAGCGAGAGTTCGCGGGTTTGGGGATGCTCCACGGCGGTCGCTGCCGCGCTTCCCGATCCGGCGCTGCCGCCGATGCTCGGGATGTTGAACGAGCGCCCGCTCTCGGCAGGGGCGGCATCGCGGTAGGAAAAACCGTTGCCCACCGGAGCGGAACCGGCGCCCGCCAGCGCAGGCCCGGACGCCGGCGCACGCTGCGAGCGAAGCAGCCGGAAAACCAGCCAGATCGCGCCGCCGATCAGCAACACCTGCAGAAGCATGCCGAACATGCCGGCGAGGCCGCCGAAGCCTTGACCGAGCAGCATGCCTATCAGGCCGCCCATCAGAAGGCCGCCGAGCATCGATCGGCCGAATCCGTTCATGAAGCCCGGGCGCTGCTGCGCCGCTGCGCCAGGACGAGCCGCGCTGTTCTGCGTGGCGGCCGGGCCGGTGCTGGGCGTCATGGAACGTTCGACCGGAGCAGCCGGCTGCGGCGCGGTCCTTGTCGCGGGAGCCTGCTGGAAGGTACGCGCGCCGCGGCTGCCGAAACTGCCGCCGCGGCGTGCGTCGGCATGATCGACGGCGACCATCGAGAAGGCAAGGAACAGGCCCGCGAAGAGTGCGGCGAAGCGGGTCGTTCGAGACAATGTCATGTACGGATTTTCCTCAGCATATGAATCGGGGACGATATAGTGATGGGCAAGCCCGGTTTTCAGGGCCTGGGGCGGAACTTTCTGACCGACATGCGCGGACAACGCAACGGCGCCCTACCGATCAGCCGCGGCCGCCGATAAACAGTGCGTGAACACGGCGCGTCCCGGCACCCCCGGGCGCGCAGGAGCGCGTCAGTCAGCGTCGCGCTTGACGATTTCGAGGGTCCCCGGTTTCAGTTCCAGGTCGTATTCGCGACCATCGGCCGCGACGGCGTCGTCAACTTCCCAGACGGATTCGTCGTCCTCGAGTTCGATGCCGTCCCATTTGGTATAACCTTCCGCCTTGAGCTTCGCCTCGATGGCTGCACGTTCTTCCGCCGTTGGCGCGCGGTCGGCAAAAGCCGGCGAAGCGAGCAGACCGATGGCTGCGGCGAGGCTGAAAAGTGCATAGCGCATGACATTTCCTCCTGTGAGCGATGCCGGCGGCTGTCGCCCCGAGCGTTGCGTGCAACCGGCGTGGCTGACATCTGAACTAAGGGGGCAGAGCATCCAAGGCAATGGCTGCGGCCCACCGATTGCGCGCGAGACTGCGCGATGATCTTCCAGCGATTCAACCTTGCGCCTCGCCGCGACATGCTCACCAACCTGCTGCTCGGCCGCCTCAACCACCGGCGCCCAACCTGCTCCGCTCGCCCGCGGCCGATCGCCGCACAGCGCTGACGCTTTTGCACGGGTTTGGCCCGTATTTTCGGTTCGCGCCGACCGGAAAAACGCCGCAGACACGAGATGAGCCTCTCGCTGCGTAATCCGTCGTTTACAAAATACGATGAAATGCTACGTAGCGACTATTCTACCGCTCCCGCGAGGGGGGGGGGGCGCATACAGATCAATATTACGTAATAATTGCGATAATTTTATATTTGGGGACGGCATGCGGAATGGGAATACTCGGGCTCGGTTTCGGGCCTGTAGCGGTGCGCGTAATGTTCGCAACAGCAAACGCACCAAGCAGTCCACTCCCTTCGATTTCCGAACGCGCGCGACCTTCGGCGCGCGGTTATCGGTCTACGCGTTCGGCATCGCCTTCCTCGCCACCCCGCATGTCGCGCTTGCCGCCGACGTAAGCTTCAGCAACGCGGCCGATTTCCAGAGCAAGCTGGCCGAGATCCTCGCCGCGCGGGCCAGCAACAGCACGCTGACCTATACCGGGCCGACCCCCGCCTCGATGTCGATCGACGGGACGGTCGTTGTGCCGGCGTCGCAGCACAAGCTGACGATCGACCTCGGTGAAAAGCTGCAGATCGGCGTTGCAGGTACGGGCTCGCTTACGGTGGGGACCGGCACGACCCTCAACGTGGGCTCAAAGGGCACGTCGCAGTTGCGGATCGGCGGAGCCGACTACACCGGCCAACTCAACATCAATGGCGGCGTCGTCAATCTCAGCAAGACCGGTACGACCTCTTCCTTCCTGGTCGGCTATGACGGCGACCAGCAAGGAACCGTGCGGATCACGAATGGCGGCGTGCTCAACCTCGGAACCGAACCCGACACCAAATACACGCAGTTTTTCACGGGCTACAACAGCACCGGCAACATCGAGATGGACAACGGCACCATCAACCTGGGCGCCAAAGGAGCTTCCATCCGTCTCGGCATCGGAGGCACGTCCACGCTGGACATGAGGAACGGCTCGGTCATCGACAGTTCGCGCGGCGCTTCGCACATGTGGATCGGCGACGGCGCGGGTGGCACGGCAACCGTCAATCTCGACAATTCGTCCATCATCATCAAGGGCGGCGGCGGCGTGAATGGCGATGATGACGACCGCTACTTCCTGGTCGGCAGGCAGGGTGGCACCGGCGTCTTCAACCAGACAGGTGACGATTCCCTCGTGCATCTGTCCGGCCTGGCGCTGATCGGCATTGGCCGCAACAACGGATCGGACGGCACCTACAACCTGAATGGCGGCCGTCTCGAAGTCGGCAACGACACGTTCAAGGACACATTCCAGGTCGGTGTCGGCTATGGCGAAAACGAATCGACTGCCCGGTTCAACGTCAATGGCGGCACTGCCGACATCCGGGGCAACCTCGAGATCGGCTATGCCGGCACCAACAACAAACACGCGACCGCCACGGTCACGCTCAATTCCGGCCTGATCGACGTCGGCGGCAAGGTGGTGTTCGGCAAGGGCGTCGGCACGCTGAACCTCAACGGCGGCGTGCTGGAACTGGGCGGCGCGAACGCCATCACCAGCTCGGCCACCAGCACGATCAATGCGGCCGGCGGCACGCTGCGGGCGGGCTCCAACCTCACCGCCAGCCACGGCATGGGCCTCGGCCTCGGCGGCATCACCTTCGACAGCAACGCACACTCGATCACCTATAGCGGCGTTCTGACCGGCACCGGCGGCCTGACCAAAGTGGGCGAAGGCACGCTGCTCCTGACCGGGGCCAATACCTATACCGGCGACACGCTGATCCGCGGCGGCGTGATCGAGACCGGACATGCGACCGCACTTGGCAACGGCGGCGCGATCGTGCTCGACGGCGGCACGCTGAAACTGTCGACCATGGTCGCCTTCGACGGTCTGCTGACGTCTGGCGAAAACGGCGGCACCGTCGACCTCGCGGCGCAGAACATCAACTGGTCCGGCAGCAGCGACGGCAGCGGCAGCCTGAAGTTCATCAACGGCATCGTCACGCTGACCGGGACGATCGGCTCCTCGGGCGAGCTGGTCCTCGACGACGGCGCCAGCCTGGTCGCCGGCGCCGACAACCAGCTTTCGCCGGCTTCTTCCCTGGACGTCGGTGACGACGCGTCCTTCGACAACGGCACCTTCAGCCAGTCGGTCGCCGGCCTGTCCGGCACGGGCACGATCTCCAACGACGGCACGATCGATGTCGGCGGCACCGGCGCATCGAGCAGCTTCGGCGGCACGCTGACCGGCACCGGCAACCTCAACAAGAGCGGCGACGGCCATTTCGAGATCACCGGCAGCGGCGATTTCAGCGGCACGCTGGGCGCCAATGGCGGCGTCCTGTCGATGAACGGCAACTACGGCAACGCCAGCGTCAACATCGGCAGCGGCGGCACGCTGGGCGGCAGCGGCACGATCGGCAGCGTCTCGGGCGCGGCGGGCGGCACCCTGGCGCCCGGCAACTCGATCGGCACGCTGACCGTTGTCGGCGACGCCGACTATGACGGCCTCACCTACGAGGTCGAGATCAAGCCCGACGGCCAGAGCGACAAGACGGTGGTGGGCGGAACCGCCTATCTCGACGGCGGGGCGCTGTCGATCCTGGCCTATCCCGGCGTCTACATGCACGGCACCGAGTATCTCATCCTGACCGCCACTAACATCGAGGGCCGGTTCGCCGATCCGACGATCAGCCTCGCCTTCTACGACGCGGTGATGGACTACGACTATGTCGGAGGCTCCGTCAGCTTCACGCTGCAGCGCAACGGGCTGGCGCTCGCCGACCTCGCCAACACGCGCAACCAGCGCACCACCGCCGGCGGCGTCGAAAGCCTCGGCGAAGGCGACGCGATTTACGATGCCATTTTCCAGCAGGATGAAGCCGGCGTACGCACGGCGCTCGACGCGCTGTCCGGCGAGATCCATGCCACCGCCAAGACGGTGCTGATCGAGGACGCCCGGCATGTGCGCGACCTCGCCAACGACCGCGTCCGCGCCGCGTTTGGCGGAGAGGCCGGCACGCAGGGCTGGACCCGCATCTACGGCGCGTGGGGATCGAGCGGCAGCGACGGCAACGCGGGATCGACCGACCGCTCGCTCGGCGGCGTGATCACCGGCGCCGATGGCGATCTCGGCGCATGGCGCGTCGGCTTCCTCGGAGGCTACAGCCAGTCCAGCTTCGACACGGCCAGCCGCGCCTCGTCGGGTTCCGTGGATTCCGTCCATGTCGGTGTTTACGGCGGCAGGCAGTGGGATGCCCTGAGCCTGCGCACCGGGCTCGCCTATTCGCTGTCCGATGTCGATACCGATCGTTCCGCCGACTTCGCCGGTTTCTCGGACGATCTTGCCGCCGGCTACCATGCCTCGACATTCCAGGCGTTCGGCGAACTGGGCTACACCGTCAAGGCCGGCGCAGCCGCCTTCGAGCCGTTCGTCAACCTGGCGCATGTCCACCTGCGGACCGACGGCTTTACCGAGACCGGCGAGGATGCTGCTTTGAGGGTCGCAGGGTCGGGCACCGGAACGACGTTCAGCACGCTCGGACTTCGTCTCTCGGGCGACGTCTCGATTGCCGACATCGCCGTTGCGGCACGTGGGACGATGGGCTGGCGGCATGCCATGGGCGACACAACGCCGGTGTCCAGGCATGCGTTCGCCGGATCGAGCGGCTTCACGGTGGCGGGCGTGCCGGTGGCGGCGGACGCCCTCATCCTGGAGGCCGGCCTTGGCGTGTCGCTGACGCAGGCAGCGATGCTCGACCTTTCCTACAATGGCCAGCTCGCATCGGGACAGTCCGAACACAGCGGGCGGATCGACCTTGCCGTGAAGTTCTGACCGGTTGGCGCCGCAGCGGCGGCCGCCCCGTCGCAGCGAGCGTCGCCCCGCCGCAGCAGTTTTGCTGCGGCGGGGTCTTTTTTTGACAGCTGCGAACCCCAAGCCATTTGTCCGCCGCCCGGGCGCCCTGTATCTTCCCTGTTCGCGCGACGGAGGAGACCGAATGGAAGGACCGCACCCCGAGCTCAAACATCCGATCCCCATGCACAAGCGGGTCGGCTTCCTGAAGCCGCTGGTGACGGCCGAGAACATCGAGGTCGGCGACTTCACCTATTACGACGACCCGGACGGGCCGGACAAATTCCAGACGAAATGCGTGCTGCACCACTACCCGTTCATCGGCGACAGGCTGATCATCGGGAAATTCTGCGCCATCGCGGAGGGCGCGCGCTTCATCATGAACGGCGCCAACCACGCGATGTCGGGCTTTTCCACCTACCCGTTCAACATATTCGGCCATGGCTGGGAGAAAGGCTTCGACCCGCAGAGCTGGGAGCGCGAATTGCGCGGCGACACGGTGCTGGGCAACGACGTATGGATCGGCATGGAGGCGCTGATCCTGCCGGGCGTGGCGATAGGCCACGGTGCGGTCGTGGCGGCGAAGGCGGTGGTGACGCATGACGTGCCGCCCTATGCGATCGTCGCCGGCAACCCGGCCAGGACAGTGAAGACGCGCTTCGACCAGCGCACCGTCGACCGGCTGCTCGAGGTCGCCTGGTGGGACTGGCCGGTTGACAAGATCACCCGCAACCTCAATGCCATACGCGGCGCCGACATCCGGGCGCTGGAGGCAGCCGCTTGAACGAAAAGAAGAACGGAACCGTAGGCATCGACATCTTCGCGTCGCCCTGGATCTTCATCCGCGGCGTGCCGGCGATGAAATTCCTGCCGCCGGAAGGGCCGCCGGAGATCGCCTTCGCCGGCCGCTCCAATGTGGGAAAATCCTCGCTGATCAACGCGCTGGTCGGACGCACCGGGCTGGCGCGCACCTCGAACACGCCCGGCCGCACGCAGGAGCTCAACTATTTCGTGCCGGACGGCTATTCGGGCGAGGCCGGCGACCTGCCGCCGATGGCGCTGGTCGACATGCCGGGCTACGGCTATGCCAGCGCGCCGAAGGAGAAGGTCGACGAATGGACGAAGCTCGTCTTCGACTACCTGCAGGGCCGCGTGACGCTGAAGCGCGTCTACCTGCTGATCGACTCCCGGCACGGCATCAAGAAGAACGACGAGGAGGTGCTGACCCTGCTCGACAAGGCGGCCGTCTCCTATCAGGTCGTGCTGACCAAGACCGACAAGATCAAGGCGGCCGGCGTGCCGAGACTGATCGAAGAGACGCTTGAGAAGATCAAGAAGCGTCCGGCGGCTTTTCCGAGCGTGATCGCGACCTCCTCCGAGAAGGGCGGGGGGCTGGACGACCTGCGCGACGCGATCGTGCTGGCGGTCAACGGCGGCTGAGGGAAAGGCCCGTCAGGGTCCAAGGGCCTCATGGACGACCTCGTAGTAGGTCGGCTCCGCCCCCTCGATCAGGGGCATGAGCTTCCGGACGTGCTCGGCGAACCGACTGTTCTGGCGGAGGCGCTTGTGATCGGCAATGGTGTCGAACAGGCTCATCATCAGCGCGGTCCTGCCATCGGTGGAACGGTGCAGGCGGCTGCCACGCCAGCCGGGAACATTGCCGGGCGAGCGGTCGAGATTGCGCTTTTGCAATTCGATGAACTCGTCCATCCGGCCGGGCTTCACGGTGAACAGGTTGATCAGCACGATCGGGCCGATCGCGTCATTCTCGGCGGTTTGGCTCATGGTCACGCTCCTTTCGCCCCGGCGGGCGGTTGAGCGGTCATTGATCGGACCTCAACCATAGTTGAGGTCAAGCGGATATTTTTCGCGACGGCAGGCGAGCTTTGCCGGCCGAAATCGCCGGCGCGCAGCACGCCGAACCATTTGCCCGCGCTGGCGTTTCCCGCTAAGACGCCGCGACCCTTTCGATTGCTGCCCGAGGACCCCGATGACGACGGATATCGCCGCCACCGCAGAGATGCAGGCCGCACTGCTTTCACGGGCGCTGCCCTACATGCAGCGCTACGAGAACAAGACCGTGGTGGTGAAGTATGGCGGGCACGCCATGGGCGACGCCGAACTCGGCCGGGCCTTCGCGCGCGACATCGCGCTGCTCAAGCAGTCGGGCGTCAACCCGATCGTGGTGCATGGCGGCGGCCCGCAGATCGGCGCGATGCTGAGCAAGATGGGCATCGAATCCAAGTTCGAGGGCGGCCTGCGCGTCACCGACCAGAAGACGGTCGAGATCGTCGAGATGGTGCTCGCCGGCTCGATCAACAAGGAGATCGTCGCGCTGATCAACGCCGAGGGCGAATGGGCCATCGGGCTCTGCGGCAAGGACGGCAACATGGTCTTCGCCGAGAAGGCGCAGAAGAAGTTCCGCGATCCCGACAGCAACATCGAACGCGTGCTCGACCTCGGCTTCGTCGGCGAGCCGGTCGAGGTGGACCGCACGCTGCTCGACCTCTTGGCGCGCTCCGAGATGATCCCGGTGCTGGCGCCGGTGGCGCCCGGCCGCGACGGCCACACCTACAACATCAACGCCGACACGTTCGCCGGCGCGATCGCCGGCGCGGTGAAGGCCTCGCGGCTGCTGTTCCTGACCGACGTGCCCGGCGTGCTCGACCGGGACAAGAAGCTGATCGACGAACTGACGGTGGCGCAGGCCAAGGCGCTGATCGCCGACGGCACCATCTCGGGCGGCATGATCCCCAAGGTGGAGACCTGCATCGAGGCGATCGAGCGCGGCGTCGAGGGCGTCGTCATCCTGAACGGCAAGACGGCGCATTCCGTGCTGCTGGAGCTCTTCACCGAGCACGGCGCCGGCACGCTGATCGTGCCGTGAGGCGAGGCGGCTAGCGAACGGCCAGCAGCACCAGGATTCCGCCGACGATCAGCATGCAGCCGACGATCTCGAGCCGGTTGATCTTCTCCTTGAAGACGAAGACCGTCGAGGCAAAGGTGAAGAGCATCTCGATCTGCGCGAGCGATTTCACCACCGCCGCCTGCTGTATCGTCATCGCCATGAACCAGCCGAACGAGGCCAGCGCGCCGGCGACGCCGACGAGCAGCGACAGCTTCCAGGCGGCGCCGATGCGGCGGAGTTCCTCGCGGTTGGTGAGCAAGAGCCAGCCGCCCATCAGGACGGTCTGGAAGAGCGTGGTCCAGGCCAGCGTATAGGCAGCCTGCATCATGAAGTTCGGCCCGCCCAGCGCCAGCGAGGCGGCGCGGTAGGCGACCGCCGAGAAGCCGAACATCGATCCCGAGGCGAGGCCGATCAGCGCCGTGCGGCTGACCACGGACGACACCAGCGTGCGCGCGCTGACCTTGAAATGCGCGACCGAGATCAGCATGACGCCGACGACGCTGATGGCGATGGCGGCCAGCGTGCCGGGGGTGACGGTCTCGCTCAGGAAGATGAGGCCGAAGAGCGCCGCCTGCGCCGGCTCTGTGCGGGAATAAGCGGTGCCGACGGCGAAGTTTCGGAACGAGAACAGGTGCACGAGCAGGAACGTCGCGGCGATCTGGCTGATGCCTCCCAGCACCATCCAGACGAAGAATGGCGCGTTGACCGGCGGCAGCGCGTAGCCGACGCCCCAATGCAGGATGGCGACGATGATGATGGCGACCGGGCAGCCAAAGCCGAAGCGCACGAAGGTCGCGCCGTTGGTGCCCATCACGCCCTTCAGATATTTCTGAAGCGCCGACCGCAGGTTCTGCAGGAAGGCGGCAGCGATCGTGAGGGGTATCCAAAGTTCCATGGTCAAGCTTTCGGGCGGCGCCGGCGCTCATAACACAGGCTGGCGGCGTGCCAACATACCAAGGCGCGGCGCCGAAGGGTCAAGGCGACCGGATGTCAGGGCCGGGTCGCCAGCCAGATGACATGACGGGCGCCACGCTTGCCGCGGGCGCGGGTGTTGACCTCCTCCACCTCGAAGCCGGATTGCCTGAGGCGTGCAGCGAAGGTCCGGTCCGGATGCGCCGACCAGACGGCCAGCACGCCGCGTGGCCTCAGCGCAGCGCGCGCGGCGGCCAGCCCCCTGATGCTGTAGAGGCGATCATTCTCGCTGCGCGAGAGCCCGTCCGGGCCGTTGTCGACGTCGAGCAGGATGGCATCGTAGGCAGGTTTGGCCGAAGCGATCTCGGCGGCGACGTCGGCCTCCCGGATCTCGACGCGCGGATCATCGAGGCAACCGGCGAAAAGCTCGGCCATCGGGCCGCGCGCCCAGGCGACGACGGGCGGCACGAGCTCGGCGACCACGACAGCGGCGTCAGGCGGCAACTCGGCGAGGGCGGCGCGGAGCGTGAAGCCCATGCCGAGCCCGCCGATCAGGACCCGCACCCGCGGCCGGCCGCCAATCTTCGCGCAGGACAGCCGGGCGAGCGCCTCCTCGGAGCCGCTCAGCCGACTGTTCATCAGCTCGTTGGTTCCGAGCATGATGGAAAACTCGTCGCCGCGACGCTTCAGCCGCAGTTCCTCGCGTCCGCCGGGAATCGTTGCCGAATCGAGCTGTATCCATGGGATCATGGAGGCTACATGCCCCATTTTGGCCCATGGACGCCAGCAAAGCAGGAGCGGCCAGGCGACGCCCGGCCATCCCGTGCGGGCTACGACGCCTTCTTGAGGCGCGGCTTGCGAACGATCGGCTTGCGCCCGAGGCCTATGTCCTTGGCCATGGCCGAACGGGTGGCCGAATAGTTCGGCGCCGTCATCGGGTAGTCGGCCGGCAGGCCCCACTTCGCGCGATATTGCTGCGGCGTCAGGCCGTGCGAAGCCAGATGGCGCTTCATCGACTTGAATTTCTTGCCATCTTCCAGACAGACGATGTGGTCGGAATGAACCGACCGCTTCGGATTAACGGCCGGCACCAGTTCAGGCTCCGGCTCCGGCGCAGGCGCGCTGAGCTTGCGGATCGAATCGCTCACGCTGGCGATCAATTCTGGCAATCCGGTCGTCGGCACGCGGTTTTTCGTGACGTACGCCGAGACGATCTCGGCGGTAAGCGCCATCAAGGCAGTCTCTTCAATGTCGGACAAGTCAATCTCCCCAAGCCAATCCCACTGTAGTGTCTAGTCCGGAAACTTGTCTGGCTCAATGTCTATGCTTCGTCCCAGTAACAAAATTCCGCGATCAAGCCGGAAAATACAGCCTTTCAAGAGGTGAACGAGGCCTCCAAGGTTGTCGCGGCGACCGATTACCTCGGCTCTTCCCGCAAATCTTCGGGTCCGAGGCTCATCAGCCCCCCTATTTGGTTCCCGCGAGCAAAAACGACTTCAAAGCGGTCTGCGAAAGCGTCGGCTGTCGGTCCCGATGCGAGATGAGGGCGAAATCGCGCCGCGGCAGCGCCAGCGGAACATGCCTGAGCGACCCTTCCGCAAGGGCGCGACCGACGACCAGTTCGGAGATGATGGTGGCGCCGGCGCCGGCCTCGACCGCCTGCACGATCGCCTCGTTGCTCGGCAGGACGAGGAAAATACTGAGCGAACCGAATGGGATAGCCATATTGCGCGCCAAATCCTGCAGCACTTCGCGAGTACCGGAGCCAGACTCGCGGACGATCCAGCGCAGGCTGGAAATGTCCGGCTGGCCCGGCGACAGCTCGGACACCTCGGGATGGGATTTCGCGACGACCAGCATCAGCCGATCAACGTCGACCCGGAGGCGGCGCAGCAGGTCGGATTCCGTGCGGCCCTCGACCAGCCCCATATCGGCGGCGCCGTCCAGGACGTCGTTCTCGACCTGCCGCGTGTTGCCGATGCTGACATCCAGCCGGACAGCCGGGTGGCCGTCCTGGAAGGCGGCCAGCCGCCGCGGCAGCCAGTAACTGGCAATGGTCTGGCTGGCGGCGATGGCGATGGAGCCGGCGACGGTCTGCGAGGCGTTCTCCAGCACATGGCGCGCCTCGGCGATCCGCTCCAGCACGGCCTTCGCTTCGGGCAGGAAGCGGCGGCCGGCCGGCGAAAGCTCGATGGCGCGTCCGACGCGGTTGAAAAGCTGGACGCCGCAGCCCGTCTCCAGCGCCTTGATGGCGGCAGAGGCGGCCGATTGCGACATGCCGAGAAGGGCGGCGGCGCGGGTGACATGGCCGCGTTCGGCCACGGCGACGAAAATGCGAAGCTGTTCCGGCGTCATGCCCGATCAAGAAGCAAATTCGATTGAAATTACAACAACAATCTGTTTGACCGATTTTTCCAAAATGCCAATGATTGAGGAATAATGTTTCGTTCCTTTGCAAAAGACCTGCCTGTGGATTTCTCGAGATTGCGTCCAGGCGCAAAATCGATACTCCAGAGCCGAGGAAAATCCTCCGAAGACGAACGGTCATGAGCAAAGTTTCATCCCGCGGAGCGAACTCCGCGCCTTCGCAACGGGCACTGGGCGTGCCGGCGCCTGCCGAGGGCGATGGCGTCCAGACGTCGCCCGATGTCGCCGACCGGGTCGCGAAGACCACCTGCTACATGTGCGCCTGCCGGTGCGGCATCGACGTGCATATCAAGGACGGCAAGGTACGCTACATCAACGGCAACAAGGACCACCCGGTGAACCGCGGCGTCATCTGCGGCAAGGGCAGCGCCGGCATCGCGCAGCACTACAGCCCGGCGCGGCTGAACAAGCCGCTTCTGAGGACCGGACCGCGCGGCTCCGGCAAGTTCCGCGAGATCGAATGGGACGAAGCGCTCAAGATCGCCACCGAGCGGCTGTCGCGGATCAGGCAGACCGATCCCAAGAAGCTGGCCTTTTTCACCGGGCGCGACCAGTCGCAATCGCTGACCGGCTGGTGGGCCTCGAAATTCGGCACTCCGAACTTCGCAGCGCATGGCGGCTTCTGCTCGGTCAACATGGCGGCCGGCGGACTCTACACGATCGGCGGCTCGTTCTGGGAGTTCGGCGAGCCGGACTGGGACCGGACCAAATATTTCATGCTGTTCGGCGTGGCCGAGGATCACGACAGCAACCCGATCAAGATCGGCCTCGGCAAGCTCAAGAACCGCGGCGCCAAGGTGGTCTCGGTCAACCCTTGCCGGACCGGCTACAACGCCATCGCCGACGACTGGATCGGCATCAGGCCGGGCACGGACGGGCTGTTCGTGCTGGCGCTGGTGCACGAGCTGCTGAAGGCGGGCAAGGTCGACCTGGACTATCTGATTGCATACACCAACGCTCCGGTACTGGTGATCCAGGAACCCGGCGCGGCCGATGACGGGCTTTTCCTGCGCGGCGACGACGAGCGGCCGCTCGCCTGGGACAGGGAGACGGGCGCAGTCGCGAGCGCGCTCGACCCCTATGTGAAGCCGGCGCTGACGGGAACGTACCAGGTCCGCGGACGGCGTTGCGTGCCGGTCTTCCAGCTGCTCGCCGAGCGCTACCTGGACGAGAGCCATTCGCCCGACGCGGTGGCGGAGCGCTGCGGCGTCGATGCGGCGACCATCCGAAGGATCGCAGCGGAACTGGCGCATGTCGCCTTCGAGGAGGCGATCGAGCTGCCGGTCGCCTGGACGGACTGGGCGGGACGCCGCCACGAGACGATGCGCGGCAGGCCCATCGCCATGCATGCGATGCGCGGCGTCTCGGCGCATTCGAACGGCTTTCACACCTGTCGCGCCATCCATCTGCTGCAGACGTTGCTCGGGACTGTGGACGTGCCGGGCGGCTTCCGCTTCAAGCCGCCCTTCCCGAAACTCGCCCCGCCCGGACCCAAGCCTGCCGGCAAGGATGGCGGCAGGCCGAATACGCCGCTGTCAGGCATGCCGCTCGGCTTCGTCCAGGGGCCGGAGGACCTGCTGGTCGACGACGACGGGAAGCCGATCCGTATCGACAAGGCCTATTCCTGGGAAGCGCCGCTCGCCGCCCACGGGATGATGCACACGCTGATCCGCAACGCCTGGGCAGGCGACCCTTATCCGATCGACACGCTGTTCCTCTACATGGCGAACATGGCGTGGAATTCGTCGATGAACACGGTCGAGACGCTGCGCATGCTGACCGACCGCGCCGAAAGCGGCGAGTACAGGATTCCGTTCATCATCTACTCCGACGCCTATTATTCGGAGACGGTGCCCTATGCCGACCTCGTGCTGCCGGACACGACCTACCTGGAGCGGCACGACTGCATCAGCCTGCTCGACCGGCCCATCAGCCATGCCGACGGACCCGGCGACGCCATCCGCCATCCGGTGGTGGAGCCCGACCGCGACGTGCGGCCGTTCCAGACGGTGCTGATCGAGCTCGGCGCACGGCTCGGCCTGCCCGGCTTCGTCAAGATGGACGGCTCGCCCCAGTATCGCGACTATGCCGACTACATCGTCAACCACGAGCGACTGCCGGGCATCGGCCCGCTGGCCGGCTGGCGCGGCGAAGACGGCGAGACCTTCGGCACCGGAAAGCCGAACCCGGACCAGTTGCAGCGCTATATCGACAATGGCGGCTTCTGGCACCACGAGCTCGCCGAGAACCAGCGTTTCTACAAGATGGGCAACCGCGCCTATCTCGAATTCGCGGTGCGCATGGGCTTCAAGGAGAGGATGGGGCCGGTCCATTTCCAGCTCTATTCGGAACCGCTGCAGAAATTCCGGCTCGCCGCGCGCGGACATGGCAAGACCCTGCCGCCCGAAGAGGACCGGGCGCGCATAGAGGCCTACATGGATCCCCTGCCCTTCTGGTACGAGCCGTTCGAGCAGGCGATCGTCGACGGCGACCGCTATCCGCTGCATGCGATCACCCAGCGGCCGATGCACATGTATCATTCCTGGGGATCGCAGAATGTGTGGCTGAGGCAGATCACCAGCCAGAACCGGCTCTTCGTGAACCGGCAGACGGCGGTCGGCCTCGGTCTCGCCGACGACGACTGGGTGTGGATCGAAAGCGTCAACGGCCGCGTAAAAGGGCAGATCAAGCTGGTCGAGGGCGTCAACCAGCATACGGTGTGGACCTGGAACGCGATCGGCAAACGGCGGGGCGCCTGGGGGCTGAAGGACAACGCTGGCGAATCCAGCCGCGGCTTCCTGCTGAACCACATCATCGGCGACAGGCTGCCGGGCGGGGGCTATTCCAACTCCGATCCGGTGACCGGCCAGGCGGCGTGGTTCGACCTCAAGGTGCGCATCGAGAAATGCGCGCCCGAAGAGGCCGGCTTCACCGAGCCGCAGTTCGAGCGTCCTGACCAACCGCCGCATTTTTCGGCTCCGGCGGAAAAGCACTCCTTCGGGGCCGAGTTCCGCGCCAGGCGGGAGTCGGCCGAATGACCTGCCTTCCCGCCAGCACCGAGAAGAAGCTCGGGCTTGTCATCGACCTCGACACCTGCGTCGGCTGCCAGGCCTGCGTGACCTCCTGCAAGGAATGGAACACCGGCGGCCATATGGCGCCGCTGACCGACACCGACCCCTATGGCGGCAATGTCGACGGCGTCTGGTTCAACCGCGTGCACGCCTACGAGCATGTGACGGAGGGGGGCGGCCGCACGGTGCATTTCCCGCGATCGTGCCTGCATTGCGAGACGCCGGCCTGCGTGACCGTGTGCCCGACCGGCGCCTCCTACAAGCGCACGTCGGACGGCATCGTGCTGGTCGACGAGGACAAATGCATCGGCTGCCAGCTGTGCAGCTGGGCGTGCCCCTACGGCGCGCGCGAGTTGGACACCGACGTCGGCGTGATGAAGAAATGCACGCTCTGCGTCGACCGGATCTACAACGACAACATCGAGCCGGAAGACCGCGTGCCGGCCTGCGTGGCGGCCTGCCCGACCAGCGCCCGGCATTTCGGCGACCTCGGCGATGCGGATTCGGCAATCTCGCAGCTCGTCGCCGAACGCGGCGGCGTGGCGCTGATGCCGGAACTGGGATACGAGCCGACCAACCGCTATCTGCCTCCGCGCGCCGGCACCGTCCGGCAGGCGAAGGTGGCCGCCCCCGCACTCGAGGCGATAAAGGCAGAGGGTGGCTTCCTCGGCTGGGTCGACCGCATGCTGTCCAACTGATCCATGCATCCCGCCTATTCGATCATCTTCTTCACCACGGCGACGGGCACGGGCTACGGGCTGCTCGCCTGCCTCGGCGTATCGGCGGGGCTCGGCCTGATCGAGCCCGGCTTCTGGTTCCGCCTTCTCAGCCTGGGCCTTGCGTTGGCCCTGGTATCGGCCGGGCTGCTGTCGTCCACGGCGCATCTCGGCCGGCCTGAGCGCGCCTGGCGCGCCTTCTCGCAATGGCGCAGTTCATGGCTGTCGCGCGAAGGCGTGGCCTCGGTCG
>DATDJN010000100.1:0-10627 GCA_036520515.1 Rhizobiaceae bacterium | reverse complement strand
GGCGTCGGCGTCGGTGCGGCCATGGCCGGCCTGAAGCCGATCGTCGAGTTCATGACCTTCAACTTCGCCATGCAGGCGATCGACCAGATCGTCAATTCGGCGGCGAAGACGCTCTACATGTCCGGCGGCCAGATGGGCGCGCCGATCGTATTCCGCGGGCCCAACGGCGCGGCCGCGCGCGTCGCCGCCCAGCACAGCCAGGACTATGCCGCCTGGTACAGCCACATCCCCGGCCTCAAGGTGGTGCAACCTTACACGGCGGCCGACGCCAAGGGCCTTCTGAAGGCAGCGATCCGCGATCCGAACCCGGTCATCTTCCTTGAGAACGAGATCCTCTACGGCCAGCATTTCGACGTGCCGAAGCTCGACGATTTCGTGCTGCCGATCGGCAAGGCGCGCGTCCACAAATCAGGCAAGGACGTGACCATCGTTTCCTGGGGCATCGGCATGACCTATGCGGTGAAGGCGGAGGCGGAGCTACGAGGTCTCGGCATCGACGCCGAGATCGTCGACCTCCGGACCATCCGCCCGATGGACCTCGACACGGTGATCGCCTCGGTGCGCAAGACCAACCGCCTGGTCGTCGTGGAAGAGGGCTTCCCGCAGTCGTCAGTGGGCGACTTCATCGCCAACCAGGTCTCGCAGCGCGCCTTCGACTATCTCGATGCGCCCGTCATCACCATCGCCGGCAAGGACGTGCCGATGCCCTATGCGGCGAACCTTGAGAAGCTGGCGCTGCCGAATGTCGGCGAGGTCGTCGAGGCGGTGAAAGCCGTCACCTATCGCTAAGCGGGGGGAGGACATCATGCCGATCAACATCACCATGCCGGCCCTCTCGCCCACGATGGAAGAGGGCAATCTCGCCAAGTGGCTGGTCAAGGAAGGCGATAAGGTGTCGCCCGGCGACGTGATCGCCGAAATCGAGACCGACAAGGCGACCATGGAAGTCGAGGCCGTCGACGAGGGCACGGTCGCGAAAATCGTCGTTCCCGCGGGCACCGAGGGCGTGAAGGTCAACGCGCTGATCGCCGTGCTGGCGGGCGAGGGCGAGGATGCCGGCGCCGCCGCGACGTCCGGCGACGGAGCCGAGAAGAAAGCCGAGGCGCCCAAGGCTGTAGAGGCGCCGAAGCAGGAAGCAAAGGCCGAGGCTCCGAAAGAGGCGCCCACGGCCGGGCAGCCGAAAGCCGCTGCGCCGGCGCCTGTCGCCAACGGCCACACGGCCGGCGACCGCGTCTTTGCCTCGCCGCTGGCCCGCCGCATCGCGCTGGACGCCGGCGTCGACATCGCCGCCGTGCAGGGCTCCGGCCCGCATGGCCGCATCGTGCAGGCGGACGTGCAGGCTGCGATCGCAGGCGGCGGTGCGAAGGCACCTGCGGCCAAGGCAGGCGCACCGGCTCCTGCGGCGCCCGCCGTCAAGCCGATGTCGGACGATGCGGTGCTCAAGCTCTTCGAGGAGGGCTCCTACGAGCTGATCCCGCACGACAATATGAGGAAGACCATCGCCCGCCGTCTGGTCGAGGCGAAGTCGACGATCCCGCATTTCTACCTGACGCTCGACTGCGAGATCGACGCGCTGCTTTCGCTGCGTTCGCAGATCAACGCGGCAGCCCCGATGCTGAAGACCGACAAGGGCGAGGTCCCCGCCTACAAGGTCTCGGTCAACGACATGATCATCAAGGCGATGGCGCTGGCGCTGCGCGATGTGCCGACCGCCAACGTGTCGTGGACGGAAGCCGCGATGGTGCAGCACAAGCATGCCGATGTCGGCGTGGCGGTCTCCATCCCCGGCGGCCTGATCACGCCGATCGTGCGGCAGGCCGACGAGAAGACGCTGTCGGTGATCGCCAACGAGATGAAGGACCTCGCCGCACGCGCCCGCACCAAGAAGCTGAAGCCGGAGGAATACCAGGGCGGCACCACCGCCGTCTCCAATCTCGGCATGTTCGGCATCAAGGATTTTGCCGCCGTCATCAACCCGCCGCACGCGACGATCCTGGCGGTCGGCGCCGGCGAGCAGCGGGCGGTGGTCAAGAAGGGTGAGATCAGCGTCGCCACCATCATGTCGGTGACGCTGTCGACCGACCACCGCGCCGTCGACGGCGCGCTCGGCGCCGAACTGCTTGGCGCCTTCAAGCGCCACATCGAGAACCCGCTGGGTATGCTGGTCTAGCGCCAGCCCTTCGCAAGGGCGATTGGCGCGGCCGTCAGCCCAGGAAGCCGCGGGCGGCTAGTTCGTATCGCACCGCATCCCAACTCGCGCAGGCGGCCACCGCGCCGCGCGACTTGAGCCTTTCGCCGTGGCCGTCATAGGTGTGGCCGCCGCCGGTGTAGCCGATGGCGGTCATCCTGGCCGCGACCGCGCCCTCGACGCCAAGCGGCGAATCCTCGATCACCACGCAGCGTGACGGGTCGGTCCCCATTTTTTCGGCCGCATGGAGGAAAATGTCGGGCGCCGGCTTGCCGCGCTTGACCATGGACGAACTGAAGATCGCTTCGCCGAAAAAAGGCGCAAGCCCGGTGATCTCCAGGCTGTGGTGGATGCGTTCGAGCGAAGATGAGGACGCGACGCAGCGCGGGGCGGGCAGCGCTTCGAGGAAGTGTCGCAATCCCTCCGTCTCCGCCAGCTTTTCCGTGAAAAGCTGCTTGGTTTCGGCCCAGATGTCGTCATGCGCATGCTCCGGGAACTGGTGGCCTGTCAGTTCCCTGATCTTCACGATGATGTCGGCCTGCTTCATGCCGATGCACTGCGCGATGATGTCGGCGCCGACGCCGCTCATGCCGTGTTTCTCGTAGACGCGCTCATAGGCTTCCGCCGCCAGCGGCTCACTGTCGACGAGCACGCCGTCGCAATCGAAGATGACCAGTCTGTCTGCCACGGAAAACGCGCCCCGAGTCCTGAAGATGTTGAAGGGATTAACGCCGGGTGCCGGCCCTGTCATCTGTTCGGCAGGCTCGGCTGCGCAAGATATCCCAGCGCCTGGATGATCGCGGGGCGCGTGTGGGGATCGTCGGGCAGAAGCCAGTTGGGCTCGGCGCCGAGAAAGCGGTCGAGGAAGGCCACGGCATAGGCCGGCATCTCCGACGCGTTCTCGCGGTAGGACCACCAGGTTCTGAGATCGTCGGCGCATTTGTCGATCGCCGGCGCCTCGCCGAACTCCTGCTCGTAGACGGCGGCGATCGCCGATACGCAGAAGTTCGTATAGAGAAAGCCCTCCGGCCAGAAATCGGCGATGTCTGCCATCTCGGAATTGGTGGCGGCAGGCGGCGGCTTGAGACCGCGCTCCACGACCGTCGCAGGCTGCTGGCGGATCAATTCGCGGAGCACGAGGCCGGCGGCGTAAATCACGAAGTCGGCGCGGTCGACCTTGGCCAGGCCCTTCTTCGTTTCCATCGCTTCGACCCAGTCGAGGAACGCCTTGGTCAGCTTGGCGTCGTCGATCTCGAAGCGCAGGCCGTAGCTGGAGGCGACCAGGCGCGCATGGCTGCGGAACGTCAGGCGGAACCAGCGCAGCCGGCGCAGCCGGTGCCTGAGATCAGGCATCAGGGCCAGTTCGTCCTTGAAGCGCAGGTCCATATGCATTTCTCCCGTGGAGAATCTTATCATCACCGGCCATACGATCCAATTCAGGTGGTATGGTGCCGTGAGGATATGCTCAAGATTCATACACATTGACTTTCCAGAAAACAAATGTTCTGTCGTCAACGGTACTGGGGGTGGCCTGACAGCCACCGCCGATCCGGCTTGGGAGGAGCCTGATGGCTATATGGCAATGGGGATTGCTGGCACTTTTCTGCGTGTGGGCGCTCCAGTCGCTCGGCGTCTGGCTGCAGATGCGACACTACACCGACGTCTTCAAGGGCGTCACCAGCCAGTTCAACGACGGATTTGTAGGCGCCGGGAACTTCCGCGGCCGTTTCTCCAGGGGCACCATCGTCGTCGTGGTGGTGACGCCCGACCTGATCGTGCGCCGGCTGCTCATCATGAGCGGCCGCACGGTGTTCACCAAGTTCCACCGACATGAAGAGTTCGAGGGGATGACCCTCGACACGCTCCGGTCCAATCCCGCGGTTCTGGGTGAGGGGGAAACCGGTGTGGCCGAGGCCGTGAAGCGCGCGATCGAGCAGATCGACCGGGCACGGTCGGAGCCAGGGAGGCAGCCGGGCTTGTCCGGCTTGAACGTAGCTCGCGCGTAGCGCAACCGCCCTTGCCGACAGGGACATAGAGGCAGGGCGGCTGAAGGAGGAGATATGTCAGTCTTTACACTGTTGGCACAGCACGCCGACGTGGCCGTACAGCACCTGCACGTTGCAGGCGCGATGGTCACCGACGCTGCCATTCACCACGGCGCGGTCGGCATCGACCATGCGCATGACAAGCTGGTCGTGCTCGCGCAGGCGACCACGGAAGCGGCCCCGGCGGCCCCGCCTGCGGACGCCGGCATCTCGGTAGAGGAATTCAAGGACAGGCTGCAGCACGTCCAGCAGGAAGAGCAGCTCGGCTGGCTGACCGCCGCCGGCAAGTACTTCATCGGCATCTTCCAGAAGGGCGGCGAAGTGTTCGCCGGCTTCGTCACCGGCATCATCCCGACGCTGGTCGTGCTGATGACGGCTTTCTACGCCGTGACCGAACTGGTCGGCGAGCAGCGCGTCCACGGCCTCGCCCGCGGCGCGGGCAAGATCGCGCTCACCCGCTACACCGTGCTCCCGGTGATTTCCGTCTTCTTCCTGACCAACCCGATGGCCTACACCTTCGGCTCGTTCCTGGAAGAGAAGCACAAGCCCGCCTTCTACGATGCCGCGGTCTCCTATGTGCATCCGCCGCTCGGCCTCTTCCCGCACGTCAATCCCGGCGAATATTTCGTCTGGGGCGGCGTGCTCGTGGCACTCCTCGAACTCGAGCGGCGAGGCGCGGTCGCATCCGGCTATCACATCCAGGTCGCCATCTGGTACGCCATCGTCGGCCTGATCGTGATCCTCCTGAAGGGCATGCTCACCGAGCGGATCACGGCCATCATGGCCCGCCGCCAGGGCGTTGAGCTCTAGTTCGGGCCCGGGAGGAGGACATCATGGCAAACAAGTACAAGGCCGTAAAAATCACCCGAGGGTCGACCGGCTGGGGCGGCCCCCTGGTCATCGAACCCACCGAGCAGCGCAGCAAGGTCGTGTCGGTGACCGGCGGCGGCATTCACCCGATCGCCCGGAAGATCGCCGAGATGACCGGCGCCGAAGCTGTCGACGGCTTCAAGGCGCCGCCGATCGAAAGCGAGATGGCTGTCGTGGTCGTCGACTGCGGCGGCACCGCGCGCTGCGGGGTCTATCCGCGCAAGCGCATCCCGACCGTCAACCTGACGCCGGTCGGACAGGCTGGGCCTCTCGCCCAGTTCATAACGGAAGACATCTACGTTTCAGGCGTGAAGGCCGACAACATCACCATGGCGGACGGCTCTGAGGCGGTAACGACTGCAGGGGGAGCAGCAGCAATGAGCACCGCACCGACAGACTCGCCCGCGGTGAGAGCCGCCAATACCGCTCCGGAGGTCGAGGGCGGCCTGGTGGGCCTGATCAGTTCGATCGGCCGCGTCATGGGCCGCGTCGTCGGCATCTTCTTCAACGCCGGCCGCCGCACCATCGACCAGGTCGTCCGCAACGTGCTGCCGTTCATGGCGTTCGTGACGATGCTGATCGGCCTCATCCTCTATACGGGCATCGGCGACCTGCTGGCCCAACCGATGGGACCGCTGGCCAACAACATCATCGGCCTGCTGATCATCTCGGCCATCTGCGGCCTGCCGTTCCTGTCGCCGATCCTCGGCCCGGGGGCGGTGATCGCACAGGTGATCGGCGTCGCCATCATCGGCCCGCAGATCGCCAATGGCACGATCTCCCCGGCGATGGCGTTGCCGGCCTTGTTCGCCTACAACACCCAGGTCGGCTGCGACTTCGTGCCCGTCGGCCTGGCGCTCGGCGAGGCCAAGCCGAAGACGATCGAGATCGGCGTTCCGGCGGTGCTCATCAGCCGCCAGATCATGGGCCCGGTCTCGGTCCTGATCGCCTGGCTGTTCAGCCTGGTCGTTCTCTAAGAGCAATTCCAGGAAAAGTGGGAACCGGTTTTCCGTCCGGAATTGCGGCAAAAAAGTTGGATCAGTCATCGCTTCCATGAAGCGATGACTGATCCGGAAGCAACAGAAAGGTCCGCCATATGTCTGTTCTGCTCAGGACACGGGTCACCGCCATCGGTCCCGAAGTGGCGGACCTTGCAGAAGGCGGCGTCGTCATCCTCTTCGCGGATGGCTCGCCTCCCGAGCTTGCCGAAGTCTCGGTGCTGCACAGGCCCGAGAGCGAACCAAGCGACGACGCGCCGACCGAAGGCGCGTCGCTCGCCATCGGCGGCGTGTCCGCCACGATCACGGCCGTCGGTCCCACCGCCTGGGCCAAGGTGCGCGAGATCGGCCATGTGGTCATCAACTTCAACGGCGCGACGCAGGCCGAGCGCCCGGGCGAAATCTGCGCCTCCGAAGTGGACACGGAAGCGCTGGTCGCGGAATTGAAGGCCGGCGCGGTCATCATTTTGGCCGCAGCCTGACCTAGCCGACGGATTGCAGGACTTAGCAGGGTAGTGGGTATGGAACGCTCGACGATCGTCAGAGTGCACGAAGGGCTTCATGCGCGTCCGGCGACGCGCTTCGTCAGGCTTGCAAAGAGTTTCGAGTCCGATGTCGAGATCGTCAAGGAAGGCAAGGCCGTCAGCGCCAAGAGCTCGGTCAAGCTGATGCTGCTTTCGGTCAAGGAGAACCAGGAAGTCACGGTCCGCGCCAACGGCGCCGACGCTGCCGAGGCCGTCGAGGCGCTGATCGGCTATCTGGAGAATCCGCATGCGGGCCTGGAAGAGGACGCCGCCGCCGCCGAGGCGAGCGCGACGGCCGAGACGCCTCCCGCATCGCCCGTATCCGCCGCACCCGCGGATGGGCGCCTGCACGGCATCGCGGCAAGCGAGGGGGCCGCGGTCGGCCCGGCCTTCGCGCATTTCCCGAAGGAGATCAAGCCGCAGCCGCACCAGCTGTCGGCCGAGCAGGTCGGTCCCGAGACGGAGCGGCTGCACGCGGCGGTCGGCCAGGTGCGCGGCCGCATGACGAAGGCGCTTGCCGACGCATCGCTGGCCGAGAGCGACCGGGCCATCGTCGCGGCGTTGATGGACATCGCCGGCGACGAGGCCCTGATCGGCCATGCCGAGGGCCTGGTGCGCCAGGGCATGGACGCGGTCTCCGCGGTGATCGGCGCGACCGAGGCGACCGCGGCCGAGTTCCGCGCCGTCGAGGATGGCTACCTCGCCGCCCGCACCGACGACATCAACGCCGTCGGCCGCCAGATTGCGCTGGCGCTGCTCGGTGAGGAAGAGGCCGACCTCTCCGGAATTCCGGCCGACGCCGTGCTGGTCGCCGACGACATCGGCGCATGGGACCTCGCCCGCGCACCGCTGAAGAAGATCGGCGGCATCGTCTGCGGCAAGGGCGGCGCGACCTCTCACATCGCCATCATCGCCCGCTCGCATGGCATCCCCGCGGTGCTCGGCCTCGGCGACCGCGTGCGCGAGCTTGCCGCGGCGAAGGAGATCGCCATCGACGGGACGAAAGGCTGGGTGCTTGGCGATCCCGACGATGCGGCGCGCGCGGAGATCGCCAGGCTCAGGGGCGAGGCCGTGGAGGAGCGCGCCCTTCTCTCGGCATTCAGGGACACGATCCCGAAGCGCGCGGACGGGACCGTCATCGAGGTGGCGGCCAACCTGGGGTCGCTGGAGGAGATCGAGCCGGCCAGGGAAGCGGGCGCGATGGGTGTCGGCCTCTTCCGCACCGAGCTTCTGTTCATGCGGCACACGCATCTGCCGTCGGAGGACCTGCAGGCCGAGACCTACGCGACGCTGGCGAAGGCTTTCGCACCCTATTCGGTGATCATCCGGACGCTGGACATTGGCGGCGACAAGCCGGTCGCCGGCATCGAGTTTCCCGAGGAGGAGAATCCCTTCCTCGGCTGGCGCGGCATCCGCATGTGCCTTGACCGCCCGGACATCTTCAAGACGCAGATCAAGGCGCTGCTGCGCGCAGCCGTGCACGGCAACGTCAAGGTCATGCTGCCGATGGTGGCGGAGATCTCCGAGGTCGAGCGGACGAAGGTGCTGATCGAGGAATGCGCCGCCGAATTGACGTCGGCGGGCATGCCGTTCGCGTCCTTCGAGCTCGGCGTGATGATCGAGACCCCGGCGGCAGTACTGATCGCGTCCGAGCTGGCGAAACACGTCTCCTTCTTCTCGATCGGCACCAACGACCTGACGCAGTACGTCATGGCCGCCGACAGGCTGCATCCGGCGGTGGCGCGGCTGAACGACGTCACCAACCCGGCGGTGATGGCGGCGATCGGGATGACGGCCAAGGCGGCGGTGGAAGCCGGCATCATGGTCGGCATGTGCGGAGAGGCGGCGGGCCGCGCCGACCTGATCCCGCAATTCATCCGCATGGGTCTGACCGAGCTTTCGATGAGCCCGTCGTCGATCCAGCGGGCGAAGAAGGCGATCGCGGAGCTCTAGTTGAGATGCGTGAGCAGGCTGGCGAAGAGGGGCGTCAGTTTTTGTACCTGATCACCGCTGTCGAGCGCGGCGCGGATGCGGTCGGCGCGCGCGTCGACGGCCAGCACCGCGATCTCCATCAACTCCGGCCCGGCTGCGCCCTCCATGTCGAGCGTGGCGAGGCCGCAGGCAATCGCGATGGATGCGAGGCAGTTGGTCGCGATGGTGGGGCCGAGGTCGATCGCATCCTGCTCGTCGGACGCCGGGGCGGGCAGCTTGATGGGCTGCCGGCGGACCAGCTCGACAAACAGCGAGGACGACAGCGCCGCGACAAGCGAAACGCGCTCGTCGCGACCGGTTTGCGCATGCAGCCGGGCGATCAGCGCGGCGTCGCGCTTCTCCAGCGCGCCGTGCACGGCGGCGAACTCGCTTTCGCCGATGCGGAAGTCGTTGAGCTTCTTCTGCAGGAGCACGAGCTTTGCCAGCCGGTAAAGGTCGCGTCGGAAGGCGCGCTCGCCGTCGATCGGCGAATCGCCCGCCGCGCGGAAGTAGGATTGCAGCGGCTGCGGCCCGGCGACGGGTGCGCCGCCCAGGCTGTTGCGGGGCGCAAGGCTTTCAGCCAGCGACATCACATCGTCGAAGGCGCTGGCCGCATGGCCGAGAAAGCCTTCGATCTCACGGATCGGAAACGGCTGCTCCCTGGCGTCGGCCGGCGTCGGCCGGCCAGGTGCATTGTCGTGGCGATGCTGGCGCACGATCGTGCGGAGATCGCGCAGCCGGTCCTTCACCAGGATTCTGACGTCCTCGGAGAGTTCTCTGAGCATCTCGTTTCCTCGCCCCGTCCTGAAGCCCATCCCGTCTGCTATGATATAGTTATTCCAGGCGGCGTTAAACCTCTGAAAGCACGCCCGGGGCAGTGCAAAGGCAGGCGCGCCGGCATGCACGAGACGAAAATCCAATTGCGCTTCCGCAGTTCAATGCGGTCTAAACTGACGATCAGGCGTACAATCCCGCGTTCCGGCGGGCATGCGGCGGCCGATCGGGCAGTGCGGGGAATTCGATGGTGAGACGCGCCAACCATGTGAGCGGACGGAGGCTCGCTGCCGACGAACTGGGCGCCGTCAGCGACCGGCGCGCCGACAGGCTGCGCATACGCGCCGCGTGGATGTATTTCATCGAGCAGATGACCCAGAACGAGATCGCCGACGTCCTGGGCGTCGGCCGCATCACCGTGGTTCGCATGCTGGCGGAGGCGAGGGCGCGCAACGAGGTGAAGATCGCCATCGACAGCGAGCTGTCGGAGATCGTCCGGCTGGAGCGTGCGCTGGAGCACGCCTTCGGGCTGCAGCAGGCGATCGTCGCGCCTCTCTCTCACGCGGAGGCCGACCCGATACCGGCGATCAGCGCCAGGACTGGCGCCTTCCTGTCCGAGGTAATGCGGCCCGGCATGCGCGTCGGCGTCGGCTGGGGCCGGACGCTGTTCAGCGCGCTTTCCTTCATCAACCCGAAGTCGCTGCCGGATTTCAAGGTGATCTCGCTGCTCGGCGGCGTCGGCGTGGCGCGCCAGATCAACCCGGCCGAGTTCGCCTGGCGCTTCGCCCAGGCCTTCCAGGGCGAGGGCTATCTCATCCCGGCGCCGGCGGTGGTCGACAGCATCGCGACGAAGACGGCGCTCGTCGAGCGTTGCGGCCTTCAGGAGCTTTTCCGCATGACGGAAGATCTCGACGCCGTGCTGCTCAGCATCGGCGGCATCGCCTCGGCCACCACCTTCTACCGCGGCGGCTTCCTGAAGGATGCCGAGCGCGAGGCGCTGGTGGCGCGTGGCGCGGTCGGCGACGTGCTGTTCCATTTCTTCGACAGGAATGGCGAACTGGTCGACCACCCGATCAACGGCCTGGTGATGTCGGCGGAGGTGGACCGGTTGCGCAAGGCGCCGATCCGCATCCTGACGTCGGGCGGGCAGGAAAAGACCGAGGCGCTGTTCGGCGCGATGAAGCTGCTCGCGCCGACCGTGCTGATCACGGACGAGGAGAGCGCGCGCACGATGATCGCGCTCAAGGCGGGCTCGCA
>DATDJN010000099.1:0-8118 GCA_036520515.1 Rhizobiaceae bacterium | reverse complement strand
TCGTCGATCCCGAGCAGAAGCAGACCACGCAGACTGCCTACGATCCCGCCATCTCGGGCGAGGTCATGCGACCGCTCGAAAGCTTCAGCGTGCCGGAGTTCAACATCCAGAAGGTGATCGCCCGCCGGGTGGCGCGCGAGCTCCAGGCCGGCAGCGCCGTCAATCTCGGCTTCGGCATCTCGGCCAACGTTCCGCGCATCCTGCTCGAGGAAGGCCTGCATGGCGACGTGACCTGGGTCATCGAGCAGGGCGCCGTCGGCGGCGTGCCGCTGCTCGACTTCGCCTTTGGCTGTGCTTCCAACGCCGACGCCTTCATGCCGTCGCCCTATCAGTTCACCTATTTCCAGGGCGCGGGGTTCGACGCTTCATTGCTCTCCTTCCTGGAGATTGGTCGCGACGGTTCTGTCAACGTTTCGAAGCTTTCCTTCCGGCCGCATGTCACGGCGGGCGCCGGCGGCTTCGTCGACATCACCGCGCGGGCCAGGAAGATCGTCTTCTCGGGCATGTTCAACGCCGGCGCGAAGCTTTCGGTCGCGAACGGCAAGCTCGTCATCGAGAAGGAAGGCAAGCTCAGGAAGCTTGTCGACGAGGTCGAGCACGTCACCTTCTCCGGCCGGCGCGGCGTCGAGCAGGGCCAGGACGTCACCTATGTCACCGAGCGCGCGGTGATGAAGCTGACATCCGACGGCATCGTGCTCACCGAGGTCGCGCCCGGCGTCGATCTCCAGGCGCATGTCCTCGACCAGGCGGAATTCCCGCTGATCGTCTCGCCTGGCCTGAAGACAATGGATGCCTGCCTCTTTTCGGAAGCGCCGATCGGACTGACCCTGCCGCGCAAACCCGTCCGCACCTTGGTGGAGGTGGAGCATGTCTGACCTCGTCACCTTCGAGCAAGACGGCGCGATCGGCATCGTGACGCTTCGGCGTCCCGACAAATTCAACGCGCTCGACATCCCCATGCTGCGCGCGCTCGAAACCGCGCTCGACGCCGCCGAAGAGGCAGACTCCGTCCGCGCCGTGCTGATCTGCGGCGAGGGCAAAGGCTTTTGCGCAGGCGGCGATGTGGAGGCATGGTCGGCGCTGTCGGCCGCCGACTTCCAGGTGAAGTGGGTGCGCTACGGCCACCGCGTCTTCGATCGACTCGCGCGGTTGCGCCAGCCGACCATCGCCGTGCTCTCTGGCCACGCCCTTGGCGGCGGCCTGGAACTCGCCGCCGCCTGCGATCTCCGCGTCGCCGAGGTGCAGGTGAAGCTCGGCTTTCCCGAAACCTCGATCGGCGTCGTGCCCGGCTGGTCGGGCACGCAGCGCGCGGTGCGCCGCTTCGGGGCGCAAACCGTTCGCCGGATGGCCCTCGGCGGCGACATCCTGCTGGCGCCGGAAGCGCTCTCGCTCGGCGTCGTCGACCGCGTCATCGAGACGGGCAGGGCGCTTGCCGAGGCGAAGGCCTGGGCCGAAAAAATCGCCGAGCGCGGGCCGCTCGCCACGGAGGCAGCCAAGCTGATGATCGCGGTTGCCGAAGGCGAGGAGAGTGCCGCCTCCGCGGAAGCGCTCGCCAGCGGCTTCATCGCGCTGACTGGCGACCTCAGGCAAGGCGTCGACGCTTTTCGCGGAAAGCGCAAGCCTGAATTTTCAAGAACTTAGAGACGAAACCGGACTCGATTTCTCAATGAACGCTCCGCTCAACATATCCATGCCGGCTGAAGCTTCCGCTGCGCCCAAGAGTTACAAGCTGCTGATCGACGGCAAGCATGTCGAGGCGCTCGACGGCCGTTCGCTGGAGCGCCGCAGCCCCGGCCACGGCTTCGTCGTCTCGCGCTATGCGCAGGCGAATGAGAAGGACGTCGACCTCGCCGTGAAGGCCGCGCACAAGGCCTTCGAGAGCGGTCCCTGGCCGCGCATGAAGGCCGGCGAGCGCGCCAACATCCTGCTCAAGGCAGCCGACCTCATCGAGACCCGGCTGGAAGACATCGCGCGTCTCGACGCGCTGGAATCGGGAAAGCCGATCGCCCAGGCGCGCGGCGAGATCGCTGGCGCCGTCGACATCTGGCGTTATGCCGCTTCGCTCGCGCGCACGCTGTCGGGCGACTCCTACGCCAATCTCGGCGACGCCATGCTCGGCGTGGTGTTGCGCGAGCCCGTCGGCGTCGTCTCGATCATCACGCCATGGAACTTCCCCTTCCTGATCGTCAGCCAGAAGCTGCCCTTCGCGCTCGCCGCCGGTTGCACGGCCGTCGTGAAGCCGTCCGAGATGACGTCGGCCTCCACCTTCCTCCTCGGCGACATACTGCTCGAAGCCGGCGTGCCCCCGGGCGTCGTCAACATCGTCGCCGGCCTTGGAGCGGACGTCGGCGCGCCGATGGTCGCCCATCCGCTTGTCGAGATGGTCTCCTTCACCGGCTCCACGCGCGTCGGCAAGCTCACCATGGCTGCCGCCGCCGACTCGCTGAAGAAGGTCTCGATGGAACTGGGCGGCAAGAACGGCCAGATCGTGTTTCCGGACGGCGACCTGGAGGCTGCGGCCGACGCCGCCGTCTTCGGTGGCTTTTTCAACGCTGGCGAGTGCTGCAACGCCGGCAGCCGCCTGATCGTCCACCAGGACATAGCAAACGATTTTCTTGCCGCCGTGCGGAATCTGACCGCGAAAGTCCGCGTCGGCGATCCGCTCGACGACGCCACCAAGGTCGGCGCGATGATCTCGACCGACCATCTCGCCAAGGTCTCCGGCTACGTTTCGGCCGCAAAAGACGAGGGTGGCGAGGTGCTTTCGGGGGGTGACGCAAGGGCATCCAGCGCCGGCCAGTATCTCGAGCCGACCATCGTGTCCGGCGTCACCGAAAGCATGGCCATCGCCCGCGAGGAGGTGTTCGGCCCGGTGCTCTCCGTGCTCTCGTTTAAAACGATTGAAGAAGCGTTGCGCATCGCCAACAACACGCCGTATGGTCTGTCGGCTGGTGTCTGGTCCAGGGACATCGACACCTGCATGACGGTGGCGCGCGGCGTCCGGACGGGAACGGTGTGGGTCAACACCTTCATGGACGGTTATCCCGAACTGCCGTTCGGAGGATACAAGCAGTCCGGCCTGGGACGCGAGCTCGGGAAGCGCGCGGTGGAGGACTACACCGAGGAAAAAACGATCCAGTTTCATCGCGGCCAGCGCACCGGTTGGTGGGTCGGCTGAGTTGGGAAGAACCCGGCGGACATTCTGCCGGTCGTGTAACCGCAACTTTGGGAGGTAGATCATGTTGCGTAAAATGCTTATCGGAACGATGCTCTCGACGGCGCTGACGGCCGGCTATGCCGCTCCGTCCTTCGCCGAAGAAGTCGAGGTCCTGCACTGGTGGACTTCGGGCGGCGAGGCTGCCGCGCTCGACGTCTTGAAGAAGAACCTCGAGGCCCAGGGCGTTACCTGGAAGGATATGCCGGTCGCCGGCGGCGGCGGCGAGGCTGCGATGACGGCGCTTCGCGCCCGCGTCACCGCCGGCAATCCGCCGACCGCGGTGCAGGCGCTCGGCTTCGACATCACCGACTGGGCCAAGCAGGGCGTGGTCGGCGATCTCGGCGAAGTCGCCGACAAGGAAGGCTGGGACAAGGTCGTTCCGGGCGCCCTCCAGGCCTTCTCGAAATATGACGGCAAGTGGATCGCCGCTCCGGTGAACGTCCACTCGACCAACTGGGTCTGGATCAACAAGAAGGCCCTCGACGCGGCCGGCGGCAAGGCGCCCGAGACCTGGGACGAACTGATCGCCGTGCTCGACAAGATGAAGGCGAACGGCATCTCGCCGATCGGCCATGGCGGCCAGGCCTGGCAGGACGCCACCATCTTCGACGCCGTTGTGCTCGCCGAAGGCCCCGACTTCTACAAGGCCTCGATGATCGACCTCGACCCGGCTGCGCTGAACAGCGAGAAGATGGTCGGCGTCTTCGACAAGATGGGCAAGCTCAAGGAGTATGTCGACGCCGACTTCTCGGGCCGTGACTGGAACCTCGCTTCCGCCATGGTCATCGAAGGCAAGGCCGGCATGCAGTTCATGGGCGACTGGGCGAAGGGCGAGTTCCTCAAGGCCGGCCAGAAGCCGGGCACGGACTTCGTCTGCATCCGCTTCCCCGGCACGCAAGGGTCGGTCACTTTCAACTCCGACCAGTTCATGATGTTCAAGGTTGGTGACGCCGACAAGGCGGCGCAGCTGAAGATGGCTTCGGCGATCGAGGACCCGGCCTTCCAGTCGGCCTTCAACGTCGTCAAGGGCTCGGCGCCCGCCCGCACCGACGTGCCGAACGACGCCTTCGACGACTGCGGCAAGAAGGCCATCGCCGACCTCGCCGAAGCCGACAAGAACGGAAAGCTGTTCGGCTCGATGGCGCACGGCCATGCCAACCCGGCGGCGGTGAAGAACGCCATGTACGACGTGATCACCCGCCACTTCAACGGCGATCTGGACTCCAAGGCTGCGGCCGAGGAACTCGCCAACGCGGTTGCCGCGGCGCAGTAGCTGTCACGTTGGGGAGCCCGGTTAGCGGGCTCCCCGATCCCCAATCGGGCGCTCAACCTCGATGGGGAAGCGCAGACCGAACCTATGGAGCCGGGCGGATGACCCAGACGCAAGCGGAGATCGTGCCTGCACTGACGCAGCGCACGGACCGCGGAACCAGGGAAGCAATGCAGGAATGGCTGCCGAAGCTGGTGCTCGCGCCGAGCTTCGGGCTCATCCTGCTGTTCGTTTACGGCTTCATCCTCTTCACCATCGCGCTCTCCTTCACCGGCTCGAAGCTCCTGCCCGACTTCTCCTCCTGGGTCGGCTTCGGCAACTACGTGCGCCTGTTCAACCACCCGAACTGGATCACGGCGCTCAAGAACCTCGCCATCTTCTCCATTCTCTATATCGGCGTCTGCTCTGTGCTCGGCCTCGGCCTCGCCATCCTGCTCGACCAGAAGATCCGCGGCGAGGGCGTCATCCGCCCGGTCTTCCTCTATCCGATGGCGCTTTCCTTCATCGTCACCGGCGTCGCCTGGAAGTGGTTCCTCGATCCCGGCATCGGCCTCGAGCACGTCATGCACAGCTGGGGCTGGGAAAGCTTCTCCTTCCGCTGGATCAAGGAAGGCAAGATGGCGATCTACACCATCGTCATTGCCGCCGTCTGGCAGTCGTCCGGCTTCGTCATGGCGATGTTCCTCGCCGGCCTGCGCGGCGTCGACAATGAGATCATCAAGGCCGCGCAGATCGATGGCGCGTCGACCTTCACGATCTACCGCCGCATCATCATCCCGCTTATGCGACCGGTCTTCCTGTCGGCCTTCGTCGTGCTCGCGCACCTCGCGATCAAGTCCTACGACCTCGTCGTCGCCATGACCGATGGCGGCCCCGGCACCGCCACCTGGACCCCGGCATTCTTCATGCAGAAATTCACCTTCGGCCGCAACGAGATGGCCGTGGGCGCGTCGTCGGCGATCATCATGATGATGATGATCTTCTCGATCATCGTGCCTTATCTCTATTCCGAGCTCAGGGGAGGGCGCCGCTCATGAGTGCCGCTCCTTCGCAGGACAATGCCGCGCGCACCGGCGTCATCGCCCGCGCCGCGATCTACGCGCTGCTCCTGATCTTCTGCGTCTACTATCTGCTGCCGCTCTACGTGATGCTGGTGAACTCGCTGAAGCCGCTGGACGAGATCCGCCAGGGCCAGATGCTCAGCCTGCCGAGCGCCTGGACGATCGAGCCTTGGCGCTCCGCCTGGTCGACGGCGCAGATCGGCGTCTCGCCGACCGGGCTGAAGCCCTACTTCCTGAACTCCATCCTGATGGTGGTGCCCGCCGTTGCGATCTCGACAGTGCTCGGCGCGCTCAACGGCTACGTGCTCACCAAATGGCGCTTCCGCGGCGACAACGTGGTCTTCGGCCTGATGCTGCTCGCCTGCTTCATCCCGTTCCAGATTGTGCTGATCCCGTCGGCGCGCATCCTCGGCGAGCTCGGCCTCGCCGGCACGGTTTCGGGCCTCGTGCTCATCCACGTGGTCTACGGCCTCGGCTTCACGACGCTCTTCTTCCGCAACTACTACGAGGCTTTCCCGACCGAGCTGGTGCGCGCCGCACAGATCGACGGTGCCTCCTTCTTCCAGATATTCCGCCGCATCCTCCTGCCGTCTTCGGGGCCGATCATCGTGGTCACCGTCATCTGGCAGTTCACCAACATCTGGAACGACTTCCTGTTCGGCGCCTCGTTCGCCGACTTCGATTCCATCCCGATCACGGTGGCCCTGAACAACCTCGTCAACTCGTCCACCGGCGTGAAGGAATACAACGTTCATTTCGCCGGCGCGGTGCTCGCAGCACTCCCCACGCTTATCGTCTACGTCGTCTCCGGACGCTATTTCGTGCGCGGCCTGATGGCTGGCGCGGTCAAGGGTTAGGTCCTATGTCGTTCCTGCAGATCCAGAATCTCGAAAAGTCCTTCGGCACCGCGAAGATACTCAAGGGAATCTCGCTGGAGGTCGAGGAGGGCGGCTTCCTCGTCCTCGTCGGCCCGTCCGGTTGCGGCAAGTCCACGCTTTTGAACACCATCGCAGGTCTCGAGCCGATCACTTCGGGCGAGATAAGGATCGCCGGCAGGAACGTCGCCGGCCTGCATCCGTCGAAGCGCGACATCGCCATGGTGTTCCAGTCCTACGCGCTCTACCCCAACATGACGGTCGGGCAGAACATCGCGTTCGGCATGGAGATACGCGGCGTGCCGAAGGCCGAGCGCGACAAGGCCATCGCCGACGTCGCCGGCCTCCTGCAGATCGGCCACCTTCTCGACCGGAAACCGTCGCAGCTCTCCGGCGGCCAGCGCCAGCGCGTCGCCATGGGCCGCGCGCTCGTGCGCGACCCCCAGGTCTTCCTCTTCGACGAACCGCTCTCCAACCTCGACGCCAAGCTGCGCATCGACATGCGCACGGAGATCAAGCGTCTCCACCAGCGCATGAAGACCACCATCGTCTACGTCACCCACGACCAGATCGAGGCGATGACGCTGGCCACCAAGATCGCGGTGCTGAAGGACGGCCTCCTGCAGCAGTTCGGCACGCCGGCCGAAATCTACAACAACCCGGTCAACATGTTCGTCGCCGATTTCATGGGCTCGCCCGCCATGAACCTGGTGCCCGCGACCATTGGCGGAAACGGCAGCGGCCTCACCGTGAACTTCGAGCGCGACGGCCGCCCGCCGGTTTCGCTTGCCCTCGCCAATCCGCCCGCCGGCCTCTCCGCCTTCCAGGGCAAGAAGGTCGTGTTCGGCGTGCGTCCCGAGGCGCTGACCGACCCCGACGGCGCCGACCGCAACGCGTCGAGCGTCGCCACCGCCGATCTCCACATCGAGGTGGTCGAGCCGGCCGGTTCCGACACCTTCGCGGTCACCAAACTCGGCGGCAAGGGCGTCGTCGCGCGCCTCAGGGCCGACGCCAACGTCCAGCCCGGCTCGGTGACGCCGCTCACCTTCAACCTGACCAAGACGGTGTTCTTCGATCCGGCGACCGAGAGCCGGATCCACTGACCCGAATGAGCTCGCCAGACATCGTCATCATCGGCTCCGGCATGGGCGGCGCGACGATCGCCGCCGGCCTTGCCGGCAGCGGCGCCAAGGTCACCATCCTGGAGAAGGGCGAGCGCCTGCTGGACTCGCCGGAGACGCGCGACGCGCGCGCCATCTTCCAGCGCGGCCATTTCCGGCCGAAGGAGATGTGGCTCGACGCGGAAGGCAAGCCCTTCAACCCCGGCAACTATCACGTCGTCGGCGGCAACACGAAGTTCTACGGCGCCGTGCTTTTCCGCTACCGCAAGGAGGATTTCGGTGAACTCGAATTCCCAGGCGGCGGCGTGTCGCCGGCCTGGCCGTTCCCGTATGAGGAACTGGAGCCCTGGTATTCGAAGGCCGAGCAGCTCTATCAGGTCAGGGGCACGGCGCACGAAGACCCGACCGAACCCTTTCATTCCCGCGACTACCCGTTCAAGCCGGTGCCCGACGAACCTGCGATCGCCAGGGTGCGCGAGCGCCTGAAGTCGGTCGGCCTGCATCCGGCGAGCCTGCCGCTGGGCGTGGACATCGACCGCTGGCTGGCCCGCGCCAGGACGCCGTTCGACGCCTA
>DATDJN010000098.1:0-15567 GCA_036520515.1 Rhizobiaceae bacterium | reverse complement strand
GCGGCGCGGGTGATTCGTGCTGGCATGGGACGTGCCTTTCGGGGTCAGCGACAGGAAGAGCAGCGAGAGAATGGCCGGACGTCGGAGAGGCACACATTCCCGCCACGCAATAAACAAGGAATGGCCCGCCCTGCGGCGGCTTCCGGTCTCATTGGGCGTGTGAGCTTGGCGCCGCCAACCCAAGACCATCCTCCGCCAACCGAGGGAAGGGAAATCCCATGCGCATGATCATGATTCTGGCAGCGGGCGCCTCGCTCGCTTTTGCCGTGGCGACCGGCGCGAATGCGCAGTCCGAACAGGCCCCGGCCCAGGCGCCGACCCAGCCGCCGGCCGCCGCGCCCGAAGCCCCGTCCACCGGCGCGCCCAACATCACCAGCGTCAGCGTGGTCGATATCGAGGAATTGCCCGAAGCCACGCAGAAGCAGGTCAACGAAGTCGTCGCGCAGCGAGGTGAAGCCGACCTCGAAAGGCTGCGGGCATCGATCGACGGCATGCCGCAGCTGAAATCCGCACTCGAGGCCAAGGGCGTGACGTCGGCGCAGGTGATCGCCGCCAGCATGGGCGCCGACGGCGCACTGACGCTGATCACAAAGAAGGCAGGCTGACGACCCGGCACGCGAACAGGCGGCGATGCCGCCTGTTTCCACGCTGCCGGCTCCGGATTTCGCCATGGCCCCCGCGAAAATCTTGCGCAGGCCGGCGGGGTCTGGTTTGTGCTTTGTCGACGTGGCCAAAGAGAAAACGGCCGACGCCGGGGAACTCAGGTCAAACGGTTGTCGTTTTGGTGCTCTATCCTGCCGGCTGGCGCCGGGCCTTTCCGATCCGCGGAGCAGATAATGACGATCACCCGACCTACCATCGTTGGCGCGACAGCTGTTGAAGGAAAGCGGCTGCGCGCGGCTGGAGCCGCGGGCCTGCTCTGCGCCGTGCTTTTCGGCGGCCCCGCCTTCGCCCAGGGCACCAGCAGCAAGGAAGCTGTCGACACCATCATCGGCACCGAGGTGCAAGAGGAAGAGGCGCACGCCTCGGCCGATGCAGACAAGGTGATCGCCGCGATCGAGAAGACGCGCGACCAGATCGCGCTGGTGCGAAAGACGTCCAAGCTGAACAAGGTCGACATCGTCTTCCTCGCCGACGCCGCGCCCTCCGAGGGAGGACCGCCGCCCGAGATCGAGACCAAGGTCAAGGAGCACCAGGCCGACATCGCCGAGCTGCGCCAGGAGATCGAAGGCAACGCCATGCTTTTCCACGCCATCGATTCTCGCCAGATCCTGGTGCGCGACGTGCTTGCGGTGGAATTCCAGGGCAATGATGCGGTGATCATCTACGCGGCTGCGTCGAAGCCGGCCGGCTGACGGCCGGGTCGACCGGACTGACTCGGCCGCTGCCCTCGGCATCAGTCAGAGCTTCCCCATGATCTTCTGCTGGAAGCCGTAGACGGTGCGGTTGCCGGAAAGAGGCACCAGCGTCACGTCGCGCTCCTGGCCGGGCTCGAACCGCACGGCGGTGCCGGCGGCGATGTCGAGGCGCATGCCCCGCGCCCTCTCGCGGTCGAATACCAGCCCTTCGTTGGTCTCGAAGAAGTGGTAGTGGCTACCGACCTGGATCGGCCGGTCGCCGCTGTTGGCGACCTTGAGCGTGACCGTCGGCGCGCCCTTGTTGAGCTCGATGTCGCCGTCAGCCGTGATGACTTGCCCCGGGACGAAGCCTCCGACCACCATGCCGACCTCCCTCAGCCCGCTACGGCGAGCCATAGCCCGCCGAGGGCGGTGAGGCCGCCGGCGAGCCGCGTCGCGAGCCGTCCTCCGTCGCCGCCGAGAGCGCGGCCAAGGCCGAGGCCGAGGGCGATGCCGGCGGCATGCAGGATGGCGGTCGAGAGCGCAAATCCGATGCCGAAGCGGAGAGCCCCGGCGGAGCCGAGTTCGCCGCCATGCGCGTGGCCGTGGAAGAAGGCGAAGCAACCGACCATCGCCATGGCGAGCCCGGTCGGCACGTTGAGCGCGACCGCAGCCAGCAGGCCGATCACCACCACCGAGGCGAGGATGGCCGGCTCGACGAAGGGTAGCGGCAGGGAAAGCAGCGCCGCCGCGAAGCCGAGGCACATTGCGCCGACGAAGGCTGAGGGCACGAGCCACAGCGCACGCCGGTCTTCGCTTCGCGCGAGCAGCGCGGCCCAGAGGCCGACCGCCAGCATGGCCAGGATGTGGTCGGTCCCGAACAGCGGATGCGAGGCGCCCGCCATGAAGGAGCCGTGCTCGGCGGGGTCGAGATGCGCGAAGGCGGGAGCGACGCTGGCTCCGAGGAGCGTGGCAGCGGCGGCAAGACGTCTGATCATGAGTGAAGCTCCTCGATGTCGGGAAACAGGTTCAGGCGGCCTTGGGCTGACATCCGTCAGCCTTGAACACGCGCTTGGAGGATGGTGGATATTTGGCGAGCAGCGCCGCCGGGCGGATCGGGCGGGGCGAGAAATTGCCGCCGCAATTCGGGCAGACGCCGCCGAGGCGGTTTTCCGCGCAGTCCGCGCAAAACGTGCACTCGAAGGTGCAGATCATGGCATCCGCCGCGTCGGGCGGAAGGTCCCGGTCGCAGCATTCGCAATTCGGACGCAGCTCCAGCATCTGACGCCTACCTTATGGGCTGGTGGACAGTGACGAGCTTGGTTCCGTCGGGGAACGTGGCCTCGACCTGGACGTCGTGGATCATCTCCGCGATGCCCTCCATGACCTGTGCGCGGCTGACGACATGCGCGCCAGCCTCCATCAGCTCGGCCACCGAGCGTCCGTCGCGCGCCCCTTCGACGACAAAATCTGTAATCAACGCAATGGCTTCCGGATGATTGAGCTTGACGCCGCGCTCCAGCCGCTTGCGGGCCACGATCGCCGCCATGGCGACCAGCAGCTTGTCCTTTTCCCTCGGCGTGAGATTCATGCTCGTCCCTAAAGTGTCCAAACCTTGGGCAGGCCTGCCTGCCCGTTGAGCAGGCCGACCAGCGGCGCCAACCGCTTGCGCAGGCCGTAACCGTCCCCGGCGACCAGCCTCGCAAGAAGCTTGCCAGTTGCGCCGACGCGCCAGAAACTGGCTCCACCGTCCTCGCCGACGATCCTTCGCACCTCCGGCAGAAGGGTTTCGGCATCCGGCGAGACGAGCAGCACGGTGGCGACGGCGGCGCCGCCGGCGGTGACTGTGGGCCGGGTTAGCGTAGCGGCCACGTCGGGTCCAATGGAAAACGCCTCGGCATGGACAAGCCGTCCGTCCAGCCGCACCCGCCACCGGTCTCGGAACAGCGCCCGCGACACGGTCTCGCCCATGGCGAGGCGGCCGAACAGCGTCGCTTCCACGATTAGGGCCTCGGCGCCCTTGGCCAGATCGACGTCCAGCCGCCGGGCGAAGGAGGAACGGTCATAGGCTATCGTCTCCTGCGGCAGCCACGCGATGCGGGCGTCCTCGGCGGCCGACAGCCTGACCGCGGCGCGGGCCTCGCCGGATCGCGAGCGGTAGAGCTTTTCGCAAGCCTGGGTCGTTACGCTGACAGATGCGCCCGGTCCGGCCTCGATCTCCCAGGCGATCCGGTCGCCGCCGGTCAGGCCTCCGGCGGTGTTGATCAGGATCGCTTCCAGCGGGTCGGCCCGCACCTCCGGCATGCGGATCTTGGCCGCGCCCTCCTGGTAGAGCCGCTCGATGCGGGTAAGGCCCCCCGTGTGGCGTACAACAAGGCGCGCCCGCGCATCGACGCGCTGCGCCGAGAGCTCCGTGACCTCGCCGGGAGTCATCAGCATCGCAACAACAATCCTCTGCCGACCAATTCTTTTGCCATATCGTCGGCCACAGGCAGCCGTTTGTCGAGAACTTCCCTTATTGCTTCCCGCCGTGCAGGTTTCTATAGAGGGCAGGTTCCCGGCAGCCGCGGGGGACGAATAGTGCCCGGAGGAACGCTCGGGCGGAAATGATTTCGACATCTAGGGTCGGAGACGGACGCGCGTTGGACGGACGCACAATTCTGGAAGGGCGCGATGACTGACCAGCTTGCCGAGCAAATCATCTCGAAGATCGAGGAGCATGCCGATCCGTCGGTGGGTGCGGTCGGCCTGGATACGGAACTCACCTCGCTCGGCATCCATTCGCTCGAGCTGACCGAGATCATCTTCGATCTCGAAGAGGCCTACGGGATCGAAGTCGAGATGAATACGGTCGAAGCCTGGAGCAATCTGAAGACCGTGCAGGACATGGTCGAGGCCGTCCGCGCGCTGATCGCGAAAAAAGCCGGACAGTGAAAAGGCGTTAAATGCGGCAGCGCATCGTCGTCACCGGCATAGGAGGGCTCTGCGGCCTCGGCAACGACGCCGCGTCCATCTGGAACGCCATGCGCGAAGGCCGCTCCGCGATCGGGCCGCTGAGCAGTGAGGTGCTGTCGGACCTCAAGGTCAGGATCGGATCCGAGGTCAAGACGCTGCCCGACCATGGCATCGACCGCAAGCGGACCGTGACGATGGACCGCTTCAGCCTGTTCGCGGTGATCGCCGCGCGCGAGGCGCTTGCCCAGTCGGGGCTCCGGATCGACGAGAACAACACCTACCGGGTCGGCGCGGCCATAGGGGTCGGTGTTTTCGGCGCGGAAACCACCGATGACAATTATCGCAGGGTGTTTCTCGAGGGAAAACCGCGCCCCGAGATATTCACCGTGCCGAAGATCATGCCGGGCGCGGCCGCTGGACAGGTCAGCATGAACCTGGGCGTGCGCGGCCCGACCTTCGGCGTCACCTCGGCCTGCTCCTCGTCCAACCACGCCTTCGCCACGGCCATGGACCAGCTCGTCCTCGGCCGCGCCGACGTGATGCTGGCTGGTGGCGCCGAGGCGCCTATGTCCTGGGGGGTTCTGAAGAGCTGGGAGGCGCTGCGCATCATGGCGGCCGACACGTGCCGGCCTTTTTCGGCCGACCGCCAGGGCGTGGTGATGGGCGAGGGCGCCGGGATTGCCGTGCTCGAGACCTACGAGCATGCCAAGGCGCGGGGCGCCAACATCCTTGCCGAGCTTGCCGGCGTCGGCATGTCGGCGGATGCGTCCGACATCGTCGCGCCGACCGTCGAGGGACCGGCGGCGGCAATGCGCGCCTGCCTGGCCGATGCGCGTCTGAACCCCGAGGACGTCGACTACATCAACGCGCATGGTACCGGCACCAAGGCCAACGACCAGATCGAGACGGTGGCGATCAAGCAGGTGTTCGGCGAGAGTGCCCGCAAGCTCTCCCTGTCGTCGACCAAGTCGCTGCACGCCCATTGCCTCGGCGCGTCAGGCGCGATCGAGATGATCGCCTGCGTCATGGCGATGCGCGAGGGCATCATCCCGCCGACGGCGAACTATCGCGAGCCCGATCCCGATTGCGATCTCGACGTCACCCCCAACGTCGCCCGCGAGCGCAAGGTTCGCGCGGCGATCAGCAACGGTTTCGCCTTTGGCGGCACCAATGCTGTGGTGGCGTTCAAGGCCGCGTAGCGCCGTCCGCACAGCCAAATAGCCGCGCTCTGCCATTGATGGCAGGCGGTTGCCGGACTACTTGAATCGGTATCCTTTGGAAACCTTACCCGTCCGGAGCCGACATGACCGATCTTTCCGCCTTCCCGATCGCCACGCGCTGGAAGCCCGCGCATCCCGACCGCATCCAGCTCTATTCGTTGCCGACGCCGAACGGCGTCAAGGTGTCGATCGCGCTGGAGGAGACCGGCCTGCCCTACGAGCCGCATCTCGTCGACATCATGAAGAACGAAAGCTGGACCCCGGAATTCCTCTCGCTCAACCCGAACGGCAAGATCCCTGCGATCGTGGACCCCGACGGACCGGGCGGCAAGCCGATCGGCCTGTTCGAATCCGGCGCAATCCTGCTTTATCTCGCGGAAAAGACGGGCAAGCTCATCCCGTCCGACCCAGCCCGCCGGTACGAGACCATACAGTGGGTGTTCTTCCAGATGGCTGCCATCGGGCCGATTTTCGGGCAGCTCGGCTTCTTCCATAAATTCGCCGGCCGCGATATCGCCGACAAGCGTCCGCTCAACCGCTATGCCGACGAATCGAAGCGCCTGCTCGGCGTGATGGAGACGCGGCTGACGGGCCGGAAGTGGTTCATGGACGACGACTACACCATCGCCGACATCGCGCATGTCGGCTGGCTGCGCAACCTGATCGGCTTCTACGAGGCGCGCGACATCGTCGGCTACGACAGTTTTCCGAATGTCGATGCCTGGCTGAAGCGGATGCTGGAGCGGCCGGCGGTGCAACGGGGCGTAAACATCCCCGCGCGGGGATGATCGGCTGACTACTTGCCCTTGGCCTTGCTGTTCCTGGTGTCCTTGCCGATCACCGAGGCTGCGAGGGCGACGGCTCCGGTCGCGGTCTTCGTGACCTTGCTCATGACGCGTTTTGCGACGGAGGGCTTCTCGGCCACGCTCTTGGCCGGCTTCGCGGTGGCTGATTTCTTCACCGTCGGTGTCACGGTCTTGGGCGCCGCCTTGCCGAACGTCTTCTTGGCGGCGGGCTTGGCTGCCGCTGTCCCTGCCTCGGTCTTGGGTTGAGCAGGCTTCTCTTTGCGGGGAGATGCCTTTTTCGCTTTGGTCGCCATGGCCCTCTTCCTTCTGGCTTAAAGCGATGCGACCCGCGCGGGAAACCCCGTCGCCGGTCGCACCGCGTCCCGATGCGGCGGTGCGCCGCAGCGAAAGAACGGAACCGGCCGCGCTTGGTTCCGTCTTCGGTGCTTCAGACCAACTGTTCTGAATGATTGATGACGAGATCCGCTGCGCGTCTGCGAGCCAGAACACGCTCGATGTTGGGCAGGTCGTTCGACGCGATCCATGCGCGTGCGTCGTCATCCGACTTGCCGTAGCCGCGCCAGCGCTCCATCAGCCTCCGTTCCAGTTCGAACCGGGGCACGTCGACGAAAATGGTATAGTCGAACAGGCTGCCAAGGGCCGACCAGGGCTCTTCGTCCAGCAGCAGATAGTTGCCTTCGACAAGGACGAACTTCACCTCGGGACCGATGACGGACGCTCCGGCGCGCGACAGTTCCATCGAGCGGTCGAACAGCGGGATGGCAATCTCGGGCTCGCGACCGCGCACGCGCTTGAGCAGCGCCGCAAAGCCGGCATAGTCGAACGTTTCCGGCGCGCCCTTGCGCGAGCGCAGGCCGCGACGGTCCAGTACCATGTCGTCGAAATGGAAGCCGTCCATGGAGATGACGGCCGACTTGTCTGCCGGCAGCACCTCGTGCAGCCGTTCGGCAAGCGTCGATTTGCCGGAGCCCGGTGGCCCGGCGATGGCGACGACGAAGCGGTCGGCCCTGGCAGCGCGCTTGAAGATGGCAGCGGCGATCGATGCGATCTCAGACATTTCGCGGATCCCGGCGTTTCGAGTGCTCGCGAGTATCTTGTCGCCGTGGAACGCAAAACTCAACCGGTCGTTCCGCGGCGCTTGTGTTCGCGCGGCTCTTTGCCTACGAAATCGTCAGGTTGCCGTTTTGCGTCTTGCAGGAATTCCCAATGATTACGCGCTTGCGTAGGGCGGTCAATTTTCAATTGCTGCCGCTGGTGCTAGGCTTCGTGTTGCTGGGCGGGATCGTCGGCGCGCGCTCGTGGCTGATCGAATCGCAGCGCGACAGCAACGATGCGGTCAGAGCGGCGTTCGCGCTGAGCAACCAGCTGGTGACGACGCTTTCGCTCGTCCAGGACGCAGAGACAGGCCAGCGCGGCTTCCTGCTCACCGGTGAGGACGTTTATCTGGAGCCATACCGCTCGGCGGCGTCGGCGCTTCCCGAGGAGCTGGCGGCGATCGGCGCGGCAGTCGCATCGCAGCCGAAGCGCCAGGCTCGGGTGGAGGCATTGGTCGCCGCCGTCAACGTCAAGCTTGCCGAGATCGACGAGACGATCTCCCTCTACCAGGCAGGCAATGCCGCCGAGGCGCTTGCCTTGGTCCGGACCAACCGGGGCAGGGCGTCGATGGACCGCGTGCGCACCATCATCAGCGAGATCCGCCGCGGCGAAAGCGCCGACCTGCACCACCGCCTCGCCGCCGCCGAGCGGACCGAAGATCTGCTGCGCTGGGCGTCCTTCGTCACACTGTTCGGCGTGTTCGCGCTTGGCGCCTACGGGATTTATTTCGCCCGGCGGCGTCTGCGCGACGTCGAGAACGCGCACGCCGGGTTGCTGGCGGCAAACAACATGCTGCGCAGGGAGATCGCGACGCGCGAGGCGGCCGAGCAGCAGGTGCGCCAGATGCAGAAGATGGAGGCGGTCGGCCAGCTCACCGGCGGCATCGCGCACGACTTCAACAACATGCTGGCGATCATCATGAGCGCCATGAACCTGATCCAGCGCAAGCTCCAGCGCGGCGAGACCGACATCGGCAAGTTTGTCGACGCCGCTGCCGACGCCACGACCCGGGCGGCGAGCCTGACGGCGCGTTTGCTTGCCTTCTCCCGCCAGCAGCCGCTGGCGCCGCAGGTGATCGACGCCAACCGCCTGGTGACCGGCATGTCCGACATGCTTCGGCGCACGCTTGGCGAGACGATCTCGGTCGAGACGGTCCTCGCCGGCGGGCTGTGGAAGACCTATGCCGATCCGAGCCAGATCGAGAACGCCGTCCTCAACCTCGCGGTCAACGGCCGCGACGCCATGCCCGAGGGCGGCAGCCTGACCATCGAGACGGCGAACAGCCATCTCGACGACAAATATGCGGCGACCCACGCGGAGGTCACGGCCGGGCAGTATGTGATGATCGCCGTCACCGACAAGGGCGTCGGCATGACCGCGGACGTGATCGCGCGGGCGTTCGAGCCGTTCTTCACCACCAAGCCGGTGGACAAGGGCACCGGCCTCGGGCTCAGCCAAGTGTTCGGCTTCGTGAAGCAGTCCGGCGGGCACGTGAAGATCTACTCGGAGCCGGGCGAGGGCACGACGGTCAAGATTTACCTGAAGCGGCATTTCGGCGACGAGCAGGCGGCGCCCGCCGAGGTCGGCGCAGTGGACCCGGACAGGAAGCCGACCGAGACGGTTCTGGTTGTTGAGGATGACGGGCAGGTGCGCGCCGGCACGGTCGATGCGTTGCGCGAACTCGGTTATGCCGTGGTCCATGCGAGCAGCGCTGCCGACGCGCTGAGGAAGCTGGAAGAACATCCCAACGTGGGATTGCTCTTCACCGACATCGTCATGCCGGTCACCAACGGCAAGAAGCTCGCCGAACAGGCGCTGGCGCTCCGACCGGAACTGAAGGTGCTCTTCACCACCGGCTTCACCAAGAACGCCGTTGTTCACAACGGCGTCCTCGATCCGGGCGTCAACTTCATCGCGAAACCCTTCACGCTAGACCAGCTGGCGGCGAAGGTGCGGGAGGTCCTGGATAAGCCGTGAAGAGTCCGGCGAAGTCTGCGCGGTGCGCTACTCGGCGTCGCGCCCTTCGTCGAAGCGCTTCAGCTCGTCCAGCACCGGCATCGAGACGATGTGGTAGCCGGAATCCACATAGTGGATTTCGCCGGTAACGCCCGACGACAGGTCGGAAAGCAGATAGAGCGCCGATCCACCGACCTCATCGATGGTGACGGTGCGCCGCAACGGCGCATTGCGCTGCTGGTAGGAGAGCATCTGGCGGGAATCCGCGATGCCGGCTCCGGCAAGCGTGCGGATAGGCCCTGCCGAGATGGCGTTCACGCGGATGTTCTTGGGGCCATAATCGTTGGCGAGGTAGCGCACGCTGGCCTCCAGCCCGGCCTTGGCGACGCCCATCACGTTGTAGTTGGGCATGATGCGCACCGAGCCGGCATAGGTCAGCGTGATCATCGCGCCGCCATCGGCCATCAGCGGCGCGGCATGCCGCGCGCATTCCGTGAAGGAAAAGCACGAGATCACCATGGTGCGGATGAAATTTTCGCGGCTGGTGTCGGCGTAGAGGCCCTTGAGCTCGTTCTTGTCCGAGAAGCCGATGGCGTGGACAAGGAAGTCGAGCCCGCCCCAACGGTCGCCGAGCGTCTCAAAGACCGATGCGATCGAGGCGCTGTCCTCGACGTCGCAGGGCAGGATGCAGGATGAGCCGAGCCGTTCGGCGAGCGGCTTCACGCGGCGGCCGAAAGCGTCGCCCTGATAGGTGAAGGCCAAATCCGCGCCCTCTTCCGAGAGCTTCTTGGCTATGCCCCACGCAATCGAATGATCGTTCGCGACTCCCATGATGAGGCCGCGCTTGCCGCTCATAAGCTGACCCATCGGGCGGCTCCTACGCAGCGTGGCGCTGGAAGACCAGCGTCGCGTTGGTGCCGCCGAAGCCGAAGGAGTTCGAAAGCACGGTGTCGATCTTGGCGTTGTCGATGCGCTTGCGGACGATCGGCATGCCTTCGAATTCGGGGTCGAGATTCTCGATGTGGGCGCTTTCGCCGATGAAGCCGCCCTGCATCATCAGGATCGCGTAGATTGATTCCTGCACGCCTGCCGCGCCCAGCGAGTGGCCGGTGAGCGACTTGGTCGAGGTGATGTGGGGCATGTTGTCGCCGAATACCTCGCGGATCGCCCCCATCTCCTTGGAATCGCCAACCGGCGTCGAGGTGCCGTGCGTATTGATGTAGTCGACGGGACCCTTCACGGTTGAAAGCGCCTGGCGCATGCAGCGCATCGCGCCCTCGCCGGACGGCGCGACCATGTCGTAGCCGTCGGAAGTGGCGCCGTAGCCGACCAGCTCGGCGTAGATTTTCGCGCCGCGCGCCTTGGCGCGCTCGAGTTCTTCCAGCACCAGCACGCCGGCGCCGCCGGCGATGACGAAACCGTCGCGATTGACGTCATAGGCCCGGCTGGCGACCGAGGCGCGATCGTTGTACTTGGTCGACATCGCGCCCATCGCGTCAAAGAGGTTCGACATCGTCCAGTCGAGATCCTCGTGGCCGCCGGCGAACATCACGTCCTGCTTGCCCCACTGGATCATCTCGGCCGCGTTGCCGATGCAATGCGCCGAGGTCGAGCAGGCCGACGAGATCGAATAGTTGACGCCGTGGATCTTGAACCAGGTGGCGAGCGTGGCCGAAGCGGTTGACGACATCGCCTTCGGCACCGCGAACGGACCGATGCGCTTCGGGCTGTTGTTCTTGCGGGTGATGTCGGCGGCCTCGACGATGGTGCGCGTGGAGGGGCCGCCCGAGCCCATGATTATGCCGGTGCGCTCATTGCCCGACACGTCGCTCTCGGCAAGGCCGCTGTCGGCGATGGCCTGTTTCATGGCGACGTGGTTCCACATGCCGCCCTGCGACAGGAAGCGGGCGGCGCGCCGGTCCACGAGGTCGGTCGGGTCAAGCGTCGGTGCGCCCCAGACCTGGCAGCGGAAGCCGTGCTCGGCGAAACTCTCCGAGAAGCTGATGCCGGATTTTGCGTCGCGCAGCGATGCGGTGACTTCCTCCGCGTTGCTGCCGATCGACGACACGATTCCAAGGCCGGTGACGACCACTCGTCTCATCAAAAAAACTCCTCGTCGGGTGCAGCCGTCAGGCGGCCGGGGATTGCTTGGACAGACCCACCTTGAGGTCCGTTGCCGCGTATATGGGCTCGCCGTCTGCCTTCAGCCAACCATCGGCGATGCCGAGCACCAACCGCCCGCGCATGACGCGCTTGAAATCGACGCCGTACTCGACCTTCTTCACCGACGGGGTCACCATGCCCTTGAACTTCACCTCGCCGGTCGACAGGGCCATGCCTTTGCCCGGTTCGCCGAGCCAGCCGAGATAAAACCCCGTCAACTGCCACATGGCATCGAGGCCGAGGCAGCCCGGCATGATCGGATTGCCGATGAAATGGCAGGCGAAGAACCAGAGGTCCGGCTTGATGTCGAATTCGGCCCGAATGAAACCCTTGTCGAAGGCGCCGCCGGTCTCGCTGATCTCGGTGATGCGGTCGAACATCAGCATCGGCGGGTAAGGCAGCTGGGCATTGCCCGGGCCAAAGAGTTCGCCGCGGGCGCAGGCCAGCAATTCTTCGTAGCCGTAGCTGGACTTCTGTTCCGCCATCAAGCGCCTTCCCGTTCTTCGGGGCGACCGAGGCGCCCCACATTGTCGTTGCGTAGCTAACACAGCCTTCCATCGGCTGAAAGCGAAGTCAGCGATTATCGCGGCCCATGGCTCGGGTCAATGCAGTGGGAACGACGGGCAAAGCGCCGCTATTGATCGATTTTGCCTGACAGAATATATATCGCGGTGTCATGCATTCGCCGGAATGGCGGCCCCAAAGGCTGATATCCGGACTGGAAACCGAATTTGGGGTTGATGGATCACAAGGTCCGCAAAGATGCGCAGGCGGTAGACAAGCGGGTGCGCGACGCCGGCCTGCGGCCTACGAGGCAGCGCGTCGCACTGGCGCATCTGCTGTTCGCCAAGGGCGATCGCCACCTTTCGGCAGAGGAACTGCACGAAGAGGCGCTCCACGCCGGCGTGCCGGTGTCGCTGGCGACCGTCTACAACGCTCTGCACCAGTTCACGGACGCCGGCCTCCTGCGCATCCTCGCCGTGGAGGGCGCGAAGACCTATTTCGACACCAATACCTCCGACCATCACCACTTCTTCGTCGAAGGCGAGAACAAGGTGTTCGACATCGCCGCGGGACCGGTGCAGGTCGTCAACCTGCCCGAGCCGCCGGAGGGCATGGAAATCGCCAATGTGGACATCGTGGTGAGGCTGCGGCCGAAGCGCGGCGCCTGAGCCTTCACGATCTGAACCTGAGCATGAATTCCCGGACTGTCGATTTTTTGTTGCGGCTCGAATGGGCAGCCGTGCTGGCGCTGGCAATAGCCGCCTACCTCTTCCTCGACGGCCCTTGGCAGCTCTTCGTGCTGCTGATTCTCGCGCCGGATCTCGCGATGCTGGGCTATCTCGCCGGGCCGATCGTGGGCGCGGCGGCCTACAACGCCTTCCACACCCTCGTCTGGCCCGTGGTGCTGTTCCTGGTCGGGCTTTATGTCGGCCAGCCTCTCCTGATGCAGGTCGCGGCGATCTGGACGGCCCACATCGCCATGGATCGCGTGCTCGGCTACGGCCTCAAGCTGCCGAGCGGCTTCACCGACACCCACCTCGGAAAAATCGGCAAGGGCCGCTAAGAACTAATCCTTGACCAGTTCGCCCGGATAGGCGCCCCAGACCAGGGACTGGTTGATCCAGCCGGTGTAGCTGCCGAAAGTCATCTCGCACCATTCGCCGTTGCACTTGCGGATCGTGCCGATGGCGCCGGGCTCCACCACCGCGAGCGTCCGCGAATTGGCGTCCGGATCGGACAGCAGGTTGAGCTTGGCTTCCTTGCCTTTCTGCCAGGGCGCGGCGATCCCCGTACGGCGACCGGAGAGCAGCGACTGGTTGACCCAGCCCTCGGCGCCGTCCGGATCGCGCACGCGCCGCCAGTTGTCGTATTCCTGGATGATCTCCATCGGCAGGCCGGGCTTCAGGTACATCCAGTCGACGGCATAGTTGACGCCCGGGCCGATGCGCGAGTTGACGCGCCCGGACTTCAGGCTGACGAATCGCGGCAGCGGCAGGCCGCTGGGGCCGATGCGGGTGCCCTGGGCGCCCTGCTCGGCGGGCGCCGCAACCGCTTCGTGGCTGGGGAAGCTGAGGGTGAGAAGCGCGAGACCGGCCAACGCGGCGCCCGCAGCCGGGCGGAGGGACGATAACCGAAACACTTGCGTTCCTTTGCAATTCCGCGTCCGCAGAGGCACCATGCGGGACGCCCTTTTTCTTTGTCATCGGCGGCATCGCTTGTTACACAGTCTGCCGTGCCGGGGCCTGTTTCCACTTTCACCTGTCTTGGTTAAAGAGGTCTGAAGCGGGAACATCCCAGGCCCCGAATCTGAGGGAAGAATGGCCGGCAAGAAGAAGCCTCTCGTCGTCATCACGCGCAAGCTTCCGGATCCCGTCGAGACGCGCATGCGCGAACTGTTCGATGCCCGGCTGAACATCGACGACAAGCCGATGAGCCGCGACGAACTCAGGGCGGCGATGCAGGAAGCCGATGTCCTGGTGCCGACGATCACCGACAAGATCGACGACAAGCTGATCGCCGACGCCGGCGAGAACCTCAAGCTGATCGCCAGTTTCGGCAATGGCGTCGAGCACATCGATGTCGCCGCGGCCAGCAAGAAGGGCATCGCCGTCACCAATACCCCCAACGTGCTGACCGAAGACACGGCGGACATGACGATGGGCCTGATCCTTACCGTGCCGCGCCGCCTGATCGAGGGCGCTGCGCTGCTCGTCGACAACGGCAAATGGGCCGGCTGGTCGCCCACCTGGATGCTCGGCCGCCGCATCTGGGGCAAGCGCCTCGGCATCGTCGGCATGGGCCGCATCGGCACTGCGGTGGCGCGCCGCGCCAAGGCGTTCGGCCTGTCGATCCACTACCACAACCGCAAGCGCGTGCTGCCCGCCGTCGAGGACGAGCTGGAGGCGACCTACTGGGAGAGCCTCGACCAGATGCTGGCGCGCATGGACATCATCTCGGTCAATTGCCCCTCGACGCCGGCGACGTTCCATCTGCTGTCCGGGCGGCGGCTCGCGCTGATGCAGCCCACCGCCTACATCGTCAATACGGCGCGCGGCGACATCATCGACGAGGACGCGCTGATCAAGCTCGTACAGGACGGCAAGATCGCGGGCGCGGGGCTCGATGTGTTCGAGCACGAGCCGGCGATCAACCCCAAGCTCCTGAAGCTCGCGGCCAAAGGCAAGGTCGTGCTTCTGCCGCACATGGGCTCGGCGACGATCGAAGGCCGAATCGACATGGGAGAGAAGGTCATCATCAACCTCCGCGCCCATCAGGACGGCCACCGTCCGCCGGACCGCGTGCTGCCCAACCGGGTCTGAATTTTGCGCGGCCGCATGCCGCCACATCGGCGCTAAACTGCGCGGGTGCAGGGCAATCGCAGCAGGCCCTCGGTCGATACAGAGACCACCCTGCCGGCGAATTCAGAAAAGCGGTTCCTGTCGAGCTTGACCGCGACCGGCGTCGGCCAGCCCATCTCCCGCGCGACGATCAGGCCGAGCAGCAGGATCGCGTCCGGCTCGTGGAGGACGAGAGCGGCGGGCGCGTTGCCGTTGTGAACGAGCTCCATCAGCACGGCAGAAGCCGAGGACGACCCGATCGTGCCGGGCAGGAAGAGCACGCGCCCGGCAGTCGGCTGCCCGTACTCGGGATGGCGCAGGTCGGCGATCCTTCCCGTCCCGGCGTCGACGCCGCCCCAGAAGCTGATCGGCGCGGAGAGCACCAGCGCCGGCCCGGTGCCCGATTCGCCGGCGACGAGGACTTCGCCTTGCGCGGTTTCGACAACGGCGTGAGTTGGCGACTGCCCGGTCATGCCAATTCCATAAACATGGGCTTGCCGGATGCCGCGCTCTCCACGCAGTCGCGGAGCGAGCCGTAGAGCACTGCGTAACCAGTGTTTCCCGGCGCATAATGCGCGAACTTTCCGGAGTTGGTCATCAGCACGGCGCCGGCTTTGTCCGGCAGGATCGGCGTGACCACCACGCAGGTGTCGGCAACGATCGTCACGCCGGACGCTTCCAGCGCCTTGCGCCG
>DATDJN010000097.1:0-3339 GCA_036520515.1 Rhizobiaceae bacterium | reverse complement strand
GTGGTCGATCCGAGCCTGGTGCCGCCGCCCGGGCAGCTCGCGCTGCGGCTGGCGCGGTTGATCGAACGGCCCGGCGTCAAATCCGGCCCGCGGCTGTCGCGCGCGCTGACACGGCTCGGCCCCGCCTACCTCAAGCTCGGCCAGTTTCTGGCGACCCGGCCCGACGTGGTCGGCGTCGCCATGGCGCGCGATCTGGAAAGCCTGCAGGACCGGCTGCCGCCGTTTTCGCAAGCCGAGGCCGAAGCCGTCATCGCGCTATCGCTGGACCGCCCCGTGGCGAACGCCTTTGTCAGCCTTGGTCCGCCGGTCGCCGCCGCCTCCATCGCACAGGTGCATCGCGGCGAGACCGAGCGGGACGGCGTACGCCAGTCGGTCGCGGTAAAAGTGCTCCGGCCCAATGTCGCCGCGCGTTTCCGGCGCGACCTCGCCGACTTCTTCTTCGTTGCGCATAATGCGGAAGCGCATTCGGCCGAAGCGCGGCGGCTGCGGCTGATCGAGGTCATCAACACGATGTCGCGCTCGGTCGCGATGGAGATGGACCTGCGGCTCGAGGCGGCCGCGCTGTCCGAGATGGCGGAGAACACCCGGGACGATCCGGATTTCCGCGTGCCCGCCGTCGACTGGGACCGCACCACCCACAACGTGCTGACGATGGAGTGGATCGACGGCATCGCATTGAACGACCATGTCCGCCTCGCGCAATCGCATGTCGACCTGCCCGATCTCGGCCGCAAGGTGATCCAGAGTTTTCTGCGCCACGCGCTGCGCGACGGTTTCTTCCATGCCGACATGCACCCCGGCAATCTGTTTCTCGACGATGCCGGCCGGCTGGTGGCGGTCGATTTCGGCATCATGGGCCGGCTCGGGCTGAAGGAGCGGCGTTTCCTCGCGGAGATCCTGCTCGGCTTCATCACGCGCGACTATCGCCGGGTCGCGGAAGTGCATTTCGAGGCCGGTTACGTCCCGGGCCACCACTCGGTGGAGAATTTCGCGCAGGCCATCCGCGCCATCGGCGAGCCGATCCACAACCGGACCGCCGAAGAAATCTCGATGGCGAAGCTGTTGACCCTGCTGCTCGAGGTCACCGGCCTGTTCGACATGCAGACCCGGCCCGAACTGATCCTGCTGCAGAAGACCATGGTGGTGGTCGAAGGGGTCGCGCGGGGCTTCGATCCGAAGCTGGACATCTGGAAAGTCGCCGAACCCGTGGTGCGCGAATGGATCGAGCGCAATCTCGGTCCGCTCGGACGGATTCAGGGCGCGGCGTCGGGCGCGGGCGAACTCGGCCGCGTGATCGCGAGCCTGCCCGTGATCGCCTCGCGGGCGGTTGCTGTGCTCGAGAACATGGAGAAGATGAGCCGCGAGGGCCTGACGCTGTCGCCGGAGACGATCGCGGCGATAGGCCGGGCGGAGAGCCGCAAGAGCCGCTGGCGGACGGTGGCGCTCTGGATCATTACGGCGACCTTTATCGGAATTCTGCTCGCCATCCGGCAGTTATGATTGCAATGCTATCATAAAATGATAGCATTGATTGCATATCCTGCTGGAGGCCCGCCATGGCCAGCCTGACCATCCGACGACTGGATGATACCATCAAAGCCTATCTGCGCCTCCGGTCGGCCGGAAACGGCCGCTCCGTCGAGGAGGAAGTCCGGGTCATCCTCGGCGAGCTGATCCAGGGCGATTCCGAACTGCCGGGCACCACCTCTTCGCCTCCATCCGTGGAGGGTCCCGCACAGGTCCCGCGGCCCGTCAGTACCACCGGTGAACGGAACGTCACCCTCATCATCGGCGGCGGCATCGCCGCCTACAAGGCGCTCGACCTGATCCGGCGCCTGAAGGAGCGGCACATCGGCGTCCGCTGCGTGCTGACCAGGGCCGCGCAGCAATTCGTCACCCCGCTTTCCGCCAGCGCGCTGTCGCACGAGCGCGTCTATACCGACCTGTTCGACGCCGCGAGCGAATTCGACGCCGGTCACATCCGGCTGGCGCGTGAATGCGATCTGATCGTGGTGGCGCCGGCGACCGCGGACCTGATGGCGAAGATGGCGCAGGGCCATGCCGACGATCTCGCCAGCGCGATTTTGTTGGCGGCCAACCGCCCGATCCTGCTGGCGCCCGCCATGAACCCGTTGATGTGGAACAACCCGGCCACCCGCCGCAACGTGCTGCAGTTTCGGCGGGACGGCATCCACATGATCGGTCCCAATGCCGGCGAAATGGCCGAGGCCAATGAAGCCGGCGTCGGGCGGATGTCGGAAGCGGTCGAAATCGCGGCCGCCGCCGTCGACCTGCTGCGTCCGCCGCAACCACGCCCGCTGTCGGGCAAGCGCGTGCTGATCACGGCGGGACCCACCCATGAGGCGATCGATCCCGTGCGCTATATCGCCAACCGCTCCTCCGGCAAGCAGGGTTTTGCCATCGCCGCCGCGGCGCAGGCGGCGGGCGCCGATGTCACGCTGGTTTCCGGGCCGGTCGAACTGCGCGATCCCGCGGGCGTCACCGTGATCCGCGTGGAATCGGCGCGCGACATGCTGCACCGCGTGGAGGCCGCGCTGCCGGCTGATATCGCGATCTTCGCGGCCGCCGTGGCCGACTGGCGCGTCGCCAATGAAGGCGAGCAGAAGCTGAAGAAAACCTCCGCCGGCGTCCCGCCGCTGCAACTGGTCGAGAACCCCGATATTCTTTCGACGATCTCCAAGCTGAGAGAAAACCGCCCGCCGCTGGTGATCGGCTTCGCCGCCGAGACCGAGCATCTCATCCACAACGCCAAGGCCAAGATCGCGCGCAAGGGCTGCGACTGGATCGTCGCCAATGATGTGTCGCCGGAGACCGGCGTGATGGGCGGCGACCGCAACACGGTTCATCTGCTGACCCGCGATGACGACAACAAGATCAGGGTCGATTCCTGGCCGGTGATGACCAAGGAACAGGTCGCGACCGAATTGGTGGCGAAGATCGCAAAGAAGGTGGAGCAGAAATCGTGAATGCGAGCATGAAAGTGGACATCCGCCAGTTGCCGCATGGCGAAGGTCTCGCGCTGCCGGCCTATCAGAGCGCTGATGCCGCCGGACTCGATCTGCTGGCCGCAGTTCCCGCCGACACGCCGCTGGTCCTGCCGCCTGGAAAATACGCGATGGTGCCGACCGGGCTCACGATCGCGCTGCCTTCAGGATATGAGGCGCAGGTGCGGCCGCGTTCCGGGCTTGCGGCCAGGCATGGCGTCACCGTCCTGAATTCGCCGGGCACGGTGGATGCGGATTACCGCGGCGAGATCAACGTGCTCCTGATCAATCATGGCGATGCGCCATTCCCGATCCGGCGCGGCGAACGCATCGC
>DATDJN010000096.1:0-4734 GCA_036520515.1 Rhizobiaceae bacterium | reverse complement strand
AAAGAAATCGCAGCGGCATTTTCAGAATACGGCGCTACTCCTTCCGGGCAAGTATCGAGCCAGCCCAGGACATACGCACGATCTACGTCGAAGCCAGGGCCTTGCCGCCCCTTCCGGCAAGAGCCTACTCCAGCTGGAGATCTCGTGGTCCCCCGCGCGAGCTCTCCGATCGACGAGCGAGATTTCAGCCGATGTCCTGGGCACCCTTTCCGGGGACTTCGGGCGGAAGCTTCGAGCGAAATCCGTCAAGGAGGGCAGCGCATGGAAATCGTTTGGCGCGGCACTGTCCGGGCTCCGGGAGCGGTTATTGCCGCTTGCGTCTTAGCGCCGACCACGATTGTTGCCGCTGCGGCTGCCTTGCGCGACGGGCGCAGCGGCAACCAGCTTGCCTTGCAGCGTCGTCCGGGGAGCGTGAGCAACGCGGCCCGTTACGTGCTCATGGCGTCCATTGTCCTTACCGGATGTCAGCCGAGCGTGCTCGATCCGCGCGGGCCGGTCGGACTTGCCGAGAAGACGATCCTGATCGACTCCCTGGCGATCATGCTCGCGATCGTGGTGCCGACGCTGGTCACCACCATTGCCTTCGGCTGGTGGTTTCGAGCGTCCAACCTGCGGGCCACCCGCCTGCCGGACTGGGAATATTCGGGTCGTATCGAGTTTGTCGTCTGGTCCATTCCGTTGCTGGTGATCATGCTGCTGGGCGGCGTTGCCTGGATCGGATCCCATGAACTCGATCCAGCCAAGCCACTGGCGTCTGACGTGCCGCCGCTGGAGATTCAGGCGGTCGCGCTCGATTGGAAGTGGCTCTTCATCTACCCGGGCCAGCGCATCGCAAGCGTCAACCAGCTTGTGGTTCCCGTCGGCAGAAGCCTGCATTTCTCGCTGACCTCGGCGAGTGTGATGAACGCGTTCTTCGTGCCGCAGCTGGGCAGCATGATCTACGCGATGAACGGCATGACCACGCAGCTATACCTGCGCGCCGATGATCAGGGCACGTTCCGGGGGCTGTCGAGCCAGTACAGCGGGGATGGCTTCTCGGACATGCATTTCGACGTGCACGCGGTGCCCGAGCAACAGTTCGCCGCCTGGGCCGAAGACACACGCAGCGCGGGACCAAGCCTCGATGCCGAGAGCTACACGGCGCTGGCCAGGCAAAGCCCGGAGACCACTCCTTTCACCTACCGGGAGGTCGATTCCGACCTTTTCCATCGGATCGTCACCCAGCAACTGCCGCCCGGGCCTGGCCCCCGGACCGGCATGGCGCAGCCGCGCGTCCCCGCAGATCTGGAGCGTTAGCATGTTCGGCAAGCTCAGCTGGGCCGCCATTCCCCTCGATCAGCCCATACCGCTGTTTGCGGCCGCCCTGGTCGGCGTGGGGATCATCTGCGTCCTCGCATGGGTGACGCTGAAGGGCTGGCTTCCGTACCTTTGGCGCGAATGGATCACCAGCGTCGACCACAAGCGCATCGGCGTCATGTACATAGTGCTCGCGATGGTGATGCTGCTGCGCGGCTTCACCGATGCGATCATGATGAGGTCGCAGCAGGCCCTGGCGTTCCGCTCCGGCGGCTACCTGCCGCCCGACCACTACGACCAGATATTCTCGGCGCATGGCACGCTGATGATCTTCTTCGTCGCCATGCCCTTCATGATCGGGCTGATGAACTTCGTCGTGCCGCTGCAGCTGGGAATCCGCGACGTGGCCTTTCCCACGCTCAATTCGGTGGGCTTCTGGCTCACCGCAACCGGGGCGTTGCTCGTCAATATTTCGTTGGTCGTCGGCGAGTTTGCGCGCACGGGGTGGCTGCCTTATCCGCCGCTTTCGGAGCTGACCTACTCGCCGGGCGTCGGTGTCGACTATTACCTTTGGTCGCTGCAGATCTCCGGCGTCGGCACCTTGCTGACCGGGGTCAACTTCGTCACCACGATCCTGAAGATCCGTGCGCCCGGCATGACGCTGATGCGTATGCCCATGTTCTGCTGGACGGCGCTCGCCTCCAACCTGTTGATCGTCGCTGCGTTTCCGATCCTCACGGCGACCCTGGCGATGCTGCTGCTCGATCGCTATCTGGGCTTCCACTTCTTCACCAACGAAGCGGGCGGCAACCCGATGATGTTCGTGAACCTCATCTGGGCGTGGGGACATCCGGAAGTCTATATCCTCATCCTCCCCGCCTTCGGCATATTTTCGGAGGTCATCTCCACATTCTCGGCCAAGCCGCTGTTCGGCTACCGGTCGATGGTGATGGCGACGATGGCGATCTGCGTGCTCTCCTTCACGGTGTGGCTGCACCACTTCTTCACCATGGGGGCCGGCGCCGACGTCAACGCGATCTTCGGCATCGCCTCCATGATCATCGCGGTGCCGACCGGCGTGAAGGTCTTCAACTGGCTGTTCACGATGTACGGGGGGCGCATCGTCTATTCCGCGCCGATGCTGTGGTCGGTCGGCTTCATGGTCACGTTCGTCGTGGGCGGCATGACAGGCGTCCTGCTGGCGGTGCCCCCCGCGGACTTCGTCCTGCACAACAGCCTTTTCCTGGTCGCCCACTTCCACAACGTCATCATCGGCGGGGTGCTCTTCGGCGCCTTCGCCGGTTACACCTACTGGTTCCCGAAAGCCTTCGGGTTCCGTCTGCACGATGGGCTTGGCAAGGCGTCGTTCTGGTGCTGGATCGTCGGCTTCTACGTCGCCTTCATGCCTCTTTACGTGGTGGGCCTGATGGGCATGACCCGCCGCATGCAGCACTACGATGTCCCCGAATGGCGACCCTGGCTGATCATCGCCGCAGGCGGCGCGGTCATCATCCTCGCCGGGATAGGCCTGCAGGTCGCGCAACTCGCCGTCAGCATTCGTCGGCGGGCGGAGCTGCGCGACGAGACGGGCGATCCCTGGAACGGACGTTCGCTGGAATGGGCGACGTCTTCCCCGCCGCCGATCTTCAACTTCGCAACGCCGCCGCGCGTCGAAAGCAGGGAACCGTACTGGACCATGAAGAAACGCGGTACGGGGCGCTCCGGGTTGGGGAGCGCGACCGCCTATGCGGATATCCATGTCCCAAGGAACAATCCGACGGGCTTCATCAGCGCGTTCTTCGCCACCGTCATGGGGTTCGCCCTGGTCTGGCACATCTGGTGGCTTGTCGTTCTGGCCGCGCTGGGAGCTTTCGCGACTTTCGTAGTCTTCGCCTGGCGCGATGCCGTCGAGGATGAGATCCCGGCCGAGATGGTCGCGCATATCGACGGGGCGAACCGAGGCCCGCGCGCCGAGGCGACGGCGATGCTGGCGACGGCGTCATGACCATTTTCGACGCAACCGTCGGGCGTGACATCGCGGCGTCGACTGTCCGAGACATTTCGGCCGGCCCCGGCGACCTTGGGTTGAAGCGCATCGTCGCAGGCTATGGCTTCTGGATATTCCTGCTCAGCGACATCGTGATGTTCTCCGCCTTTTTCGCGGCCTACGCCGTGCTGGTCGATGCGACGGCCGGCGGGCCGAGCGGGCGGGAACTGTTCAACCTGTCCAATGTCGGCATAGAGACGGCCTGTCTTCTCCTCTCCAGCTTCGCCTGCGGGATCGCAAGCATCGGGATCCGGGCGCACAGCCGGGTCTGGTTCTACGTCGGAATGACCGCGACGTTCATCCTGGGGGCGGCATTCCTTGCCATCGAAATCCGCGAGCTCTCGGGCATGATCGCGCTCGGCGCAGGCCCGACGCGAAGCGCATTCCTCTCGGCATTCTTCGCACTGGTCGGATGCCATGGCCTGCATGTGACCATCGGGTTGCTGTGGCTGCTGACGATGGTCGCGCAAGTATTCGCGAAAGGGTTCAGGCCCGATATTTCCCGACGCATGCTTTGTTTCGGGCTGTTCTGGCACACGCTGGACATTATCTGGGTCGGATTGTTCACCATGGTGTATTTGATCGGAGTCGCCCGATGAGCCCGACCGAGCTCGACAAGGACCCTGCCTACGCGGACACCGCCCCGGGGGACGAAAACCTGGATGGAAGCGCGTCGTCCCAGGAAGTTGGAAAGTACCTGATCGGGCTGGCGCTCGCGACGCTGCTCACCCTGGTCTCCTTCTTCGTCGCCCGCACCACACTGGTTTGGGAGCCGAGCATTCCCATCGCCCTGGCGGTCCTGGCGATCGCGCAGATGGGCGTTCACCTGGTCTTCTTCCTCCACATCACGACCGGTCCCGACAACGTCAACAATGTCCTGGCGCTGGCCTTCGGAGTGCTGATCGTCCTGCTGGTCATCGTCGGTTCGCTCTGGATCATGGCTCACATGAACCACAACATGATGCCCATGGAGCAGCTCATGCAGATGCAACGCTGAGCCGCGCGGGGCCGTGGCGTCGCATCGCGGCGAGCTGGGCAGGTTCACTGGCCGGGAGATCGGCATGCGAAGCGCATCGCAATCAGCCACTCCGGCAGATCATGACTTTGACCATATGGCTACGTAAACATACAAGTGTATGACGGATCGTCTGGGTCCGATAATCTATATTGATTTTTGACCGGGTTGTATTGATGAAATTTTGGAGTTCATAAGTAAAATCCGGCCACTTATCGTGCACCGGGAGCGCGAGGCCGCTTGCGTTACGATGCCGATCTCAATCTGTTCAGACTCGAGCAAGCGGCCGGAAAGGATTCAAGAAATGTTGAGAATGGTCACCGCATCGCTGCTCGTGGGCGCCATGGCATGGTCATCCTCGGCGTGGGCCGCATCG
>DATDJN010000095.1:0-11892 GCA_036520515.1 Rhizobiaceae bacterium | reverse complement strand
CGTTCCTGCTTCAGCCGGCACGTTCCCGACCCATACGCCGCTCTTCGTCGGCCTCTTGATCGGCATCATCCTGATCCTCGGCGGCCTGCAGTTCTTCCCGGCGCTCGCGCTCGGACCGATCGTCGAGCATTTCGCGATGCTGGCCGGCCAGACTTTCTAAAGGACCCATTCCATGTCCAAACATCCCGCAATGGCACACAGCCTGTTCGATCCGGCGATCCTCTTTCCGGCTGTCAGGCAGGCCTTCCTGAAACTCGACCCGCGCCACCTGATGCGCAATCCGGTCATCTTCGTCACCGAAGTGGTGGCGGCGCTGGTCACGCTGTTCTTCCTGAGCGACCTGGCGACCGGCAACGGCGATGCGGTCTTCTCCGGCCAGATCGCCATATGGCTGTGGTTCACGGTGCTATTCGCCACCTTCGCAGAAGCGGTCGCCGAGGGACGCGGCAAGGCGCAGGCCGACAGCCTACGTCGCTCCAGGTCGCAGCTCACTGCGCGCAAGCTCACAAAGCCCGACGGCATCGAGGTGATCGAGATCCCGGCCACCGATCTTAGGGTCGGCGACATGGTGCTCGTCGAGGCTGGCGAGCTGATCCCCGGCGACGGCGAGGTGGTCGAGGGCGTCGCCTCGGTCAACGAGAGCGCCATCACCGGCGAATCCGCGCCTGTCATCCGTGAGTCCGGCGGCGACCGCTCGGCGGTGACGGGCGGCACGCAGGTGCTGTCGGACTGGCTGCGGATACGCATCACCGTTGCGCCCGGCTCGAGCTTCGTCGACCGCATGATCGCCCTGATCGAAGGCGCGGAGCGGCAGAAGACGCCGAACGAGATCGCGCTGTCGATCCTGCTGTCCGGCCTGACGCTGATATTCCTGATCGCCGTCGTCACGCTGTGGGGGCTCGCCGGCTATTCCGGCACGGTGCTCACCGTCACGGTGCTCGCCGCCTTGCTGGTCACGCTGATCCCGACCACGATCGGCGGGCTGCTGTCGGCGATCGGCATCGCCGGCATGGACCGGCTCGTGCGCTTCAACGTCATCGCCACCTCTGGGCGTGCCGTCGAGGCGGCGGGCGACGTCGATACGCTGCTGCTCGACAAGACCGGCACCATCACCTTCGGCAACCGGATGGCGAACGACTTCCTTCCCGTCGAGGGTGTGACGCCAACAGAGCTTGCCGAGGCCGCGCTGCTCGCCAGCCTCGGTGACGACACGCCCGAGGGGCGCTCGATCGTCGCGCTGGCGACCGGCGAATTCGGCCGCAAGCAGCCCGTGGCGAAGATGGACAAGGTCGTGCCCTTCGCGGCCGAGACCAGGCTTTCCGGGGTCGATGTCGGGCGGCGGCAAATCCGCAAGGGCTCGGTGGATGCGGCGCTGAAATTCGCCGGCATCCAGGAAGGGGACGCGCCGGCCGAATTCCGGCAGGCGGTCGACCGCATCGCGCGCACCGGCGGCACGCCTCTCGGCGTCGTCGACGGGTCGCGGCTGCTGGGAGTCATCCACCTGAAGGACGTGGTGAAACCCGACATCAAGGACCGCTTCGCGGCGTTGCGCGCCATGGGTATCCGCACGGTGATGGTGACCGGCGACAATCCGGTGACAGCCGCGGCGATCGCGTCCGAAGCCGGCGTCGACGACTTCCTTGCGCAGGCGACGCCCGAGCAGAAGCTCGCCTTCATCCGCAAGGAGCAGCAGGGCGGCCGGCTGATCGCCATGTGCGGAGACGGTACCAACGATGCGCCGGCGCTGGCCCAGGCCGATGTCGGCGTCGCCATGCAGTCCGGCACGCAAGCCGCGCGCGAGGCGGCCAACATGGTCGACCTCGACTCCAGCCCTACCAAGTTGATCGAGATCGTCGAGATCGGAAAGCAGCTCCTGATGACGCGGGGCTCGCTGACGACCTTCTCGATCGCCAACGACGTCGCCAAATATTTCTCCATCATCCCGGCGCTGTTCGTCACCACCTATCCGGCGCTGGCGACGCTGAACATCATGGGGCTGGCCTCGCCGGAATCGGCCATCCTGTCGGCCGTCATCTTCAACGCGTTGATCATCATCGCTCTCATCCCGCTTGCCCTGAAGGGCGTCGCCTATCGTCCGGTCGGCGCCGCCGCCCTGCTGCGCCGCAACCTGCTGGTCTACGGCCTTGGAGGCCTGCTCCTGCCCTTTGCAGGAATCAAGCTGGTCGATCTCGCCGTGTCCGCTCTTCATCTGGTGTAACCATGCTCGCTCAACTTCGCCCTGCCATCGTGCTAACGCTCCTCTTCATCGTGCTGACCGGCCTGGCTTATCCGCTGGCGATCGCCGGCATCGGCCAGTTGGCCTTCCCGGCACAGGCCAAGGGCAGCCTGATCCGCAACGGCGAAACGATCCTGGGATCGGCTTTGATCGGCCAGAACTTCGCTACCGATCGCTATTTCTGGCCGCGTCCCTCGGTCACCGCCGAGGCGGCCTACAATGCCGGGGCATCGACGGGCTCGAATCTCGGCCCGACATCTGCCAGCCTGGCGGAGCGGGTAAAAACCGACGTCGAGCGGCTCAACGCTGCCGGGGTCGCCGGTCCGGTTCCGGCAGACGGCGCGACCGCCTCCGGCTCCGGCCTCGACCCTGACATTTCGCCGGAATTCGCCCGCGCCCAGATCAAGCGCGTTGCCGCAGCGCGCGGCCTCGCCGAAGCGGACGTCTCCGCCCTGGTCGAGCGCTTCACCGAAGGCCGTCTGCTCGGTATTGTAGGCGAGCCGCGGGTCAACGTGCTGCGGCTCAACATGGCGCTCGATGCGCCGCAATCCTGAAAGGGATCATGGGCGAAGCCAATCGCAAAGCTGACAGCCGCCCCGATCCTGACGCCCTGCTTGCGCTCGCGGGCGGCGAGGGCCGTGGCAAGCTGACGCTTTTTCTCGGCGCGGCGCCGGGCGTCGGCAAGACCTTCGCGATGCTGACGCGCGCCCGCCGCCTCAAGGCCGACGGCGTCGATGTCGTCGTCGGCCTTGTCGAGACGCACGGGCGTTCCGAAACGGCCGCCCTGCTGGACGGACTGGAAGTGATGCCGCGCCGGCAAGTCGCCCACCTGGGCCGGCCGCTGGAGGAATTCGACCTGGACGCCGCGCTGGCGCGGCGTCCAGGCATCATCATCGTCGACGAGCTGGCACACAGCAATGTGCCCGACAGCCGCCATCCCAAACGCTATCTCGACATAGAGGAACTGCTGGCAGCCGGCATCAACGTCTGGTCGGCGATGAACATCCAGCACCTGGAGAGCCTGTCCGACATCGTCGCCGAGATAACAGGCGTGCCGGTGCGCGAGCGCGTGCCGGATGTCATCCTGCAGCGCGCCGACGAGGTGCTGCTGGTCGACCTTGCGCCGGCCGAGCTGATCGAGCGGCTGAAGGAAGGCAAGGTCTACCTGCCCGAGAATGCCCAGCGTGCGGTCGACAGCTTCTTCCGGCTCGGCAACCTGACCGCGTTGCGTGAGCTGGCGCTGCGGCGCACCGCCGACCGCGTCGACGACCAGATGGTCGACTATCTGAAACAGAACGCGATCGAGGGACCCTGGCAGACGACGGAACGCCTGCTGGTGTGCATTGGCGCGGATCGCCTGTCCGAAAAGGTCGTGCGCACGGCGGCCCGCCTGGCGTCGGGCCTCAATGCGCCATGGCTGGTGATCTCGATCGAACGCGCCGACAGCCCTCCGCCACCCGCCGAAGCCACACAACAGCTGGCGGCGACCTTCAAGCTGGCGGAGAGCCTTGGCGCCGAGACGCGGCGGGTCACCGGACAGGATTTCGTCGAGGAGATACTGAAGACAGCGCGACGCGAGCATGTCACGCAGATCGTTATCGGCGCCCGTCGCCAGACCTTTCCCACCAGCCTGCTGAGGAAGTCGCTGCCCGACACGTTGATCGAGCGCGTGTCGGGCCTCGGCATCCATGTGGTGACCAGCGAGGACGCCGGCCCACCGCCTCGGCCCGAACGGAACCGGTGGAGATGGCTCCGCGTCAAACGGCCCAAATGGGAGATCGGCCTGCCGGTCGCCGCTGTCGCCGTGGCGAGCTATCTGGGATCCTTGATCGAGCACTTCGTCGATCTTCCCAACATCTCGATGCTCTATCTCCTGGCGGTGCTGATCTCGGCGGTCTACGCCGGCTATTTCTCGGCGCTGTTTGCCGCTGTCCTTTCCGCGTTTGCCTACAACTTCATATTCATCCCGCCGATCAGCTCTTTCACGATCGCCTCTCCGCACGAAGTCTTCGGCCTCATCGTATTCGTCATCGCGGCGCTGATCGCCGGAGGGCTGGCCTCGCGGCTGAGCGAACAGGCGGCGACGGCGAGCCGCCGCGCGGCGTCCACACAGGCGCTCTACAATTTCTCGCGCAAGCTATCGGGCACGGCCAAGGTCGACGACGTGATCTGGGCAGCGGTGGCGCAGATGCAGGCTTCGCTGCGGCGCGACATCGTGCTTCTCTCGGCCAACGGCGGCGAGCTTGGGCTGGCGGCCGCATGGCCGCCCGACACCGAGCTCGACGTCAGCGACATGATGGCCGCGCGCTGGGCGATGGAGAAGAACGAGCCGGCCGGCAACGGCACCGGCACCCTGCCGAACAGCCCGTTCCAGTTCCGTCCGCTCGGCGCGTCGGCCGGCGTCGCGGCCGTGGTCGGCTACCGGCAGGCAGGCGGAGTCCTGGGCGCCGAGGAAGAGAGGGTGCTGGGCGCCATCCTCGACCAGACCGCGGTCGCCATCGATCGCGCACGGCTTTCGAAGGAGAGCCTCGAACAGGCGGCGCGGCTGGAGGGCGAGCGGTTCCGCTCCGCGCTTCTGTCGTCGATCTCGCACGATCTGAAGACGCCGCTGGCGACCATCACAGGCGCGGTGTCAAGCCTGCGCGAACTCGGCGACAGGATGACGCCTGAAAGCCGCAATGACCTCCTGGCGTCGATCGAGGAGGAGAGCGACCGGCTGGCGCGCTTCGTAGCGAACCTGCTCGACATGACCAGGATCGAGGCGGGTGCGCTGGACGCCAGGCATGACTGGGTAGATGTCGGCGATGTCATCCACAGCGCCCTGCAGCGCGCCGCGCGGTACTTTCCGGGCCGCGCAATCGAAACGAGCATCGGCGACAGCCTGCCGCTGATCCGCGGCGACAGCGTGCTTCTGGGGCAGGTGCTGTTCAACCTGATCGACAACGCGGTGAAATATGGCGGCAGCGACCCGATCCGCATCTATGCGAAAGCCGAGGCGGATCAGCTCGTGATTTCAGTCACCGACCTAGGCAAGGGCATTCCCGCGAAGGACCTATCGAATATCCTCGACAAGTTCTACCGGCACGGCAAACCGGACGGCCGGACCCCCGGAACGGGTCTGGGCCTTGCCATCGCGAGGGGATTCGTGGAGGCGATGGGCGGCACGATCGCCGCCGAAAGCCCGGCAGTGAAACGGCGCGGGACGCGCATCACCTTGCGGTTTCCGGTCGCGGCGGGCGATGGCAGTCAGGAGAGCCAATGAGCCGGGAACGAATCCTCGTCGTCGACGACGAGCCGCAGATACAGCGCTTCCTGCGCCCGGCGCTCGAAGCGGCGGGCTATGAGGTGGTGGAGGCGCTGAATGGCGGCGCCGCGCTGCGGGCTGCCGCGACGGCAGCGCCAGCGCTGGTCATCCTCGATCTCGGCTTGCCGGATATGGACGGCAAGGACGTTATCGCCAGACTGCGCGGCTGGTCGCAGGTGCCGATCATCATCCTCTCGGCGCGCGCCCAGGAGACAGAGAAGATCGCGGCTCTCGATCTCGGGGCCGACGACTATATAGAAAAGCCGTTCGGCATCGGCGAACTGACGGCGCGCTTGCGCACTGCGCTGCGCCATCGCATCCAGGACGCCGGCGAACTGACCAAGATCGCCGTCGACGGCCTGGTGATCGATGCAGTGCGCCGGGTCGTCGAGCGCGACGGCAAGGCGCTGAAGCTGACGCCGAAGGAATACGACCTCCTGCTGCTCCTGGCCCGGCATGCCGGGCGCGTGGTCACGCACAGGATGCTTCTGACGTCGGTGTGGGGGCCAGCCCATGGCGAGGACATGCATTACCTGCGCGTCTTCATCGGCCAGTTGCGCGCCAAGGTCGAACGCGATCCCGCCGATCCGAAGATCATCAGCACTGAACCCGGCGTCGGCTATCGCTTCCTCGCAGAGTGAGGCGCGCCCCGGCGATGGGGCCAGCGAAGCCGCCGCAAGCTCCATTGCTTGACAATGCGGGTTATTTTTCCCAGTCTTGATTATGCGCCGCGCCGACCAAACCGTCCGTCTCCTGAACAGGGTGTGCCCCATCGCGGGCACTTGACCCCGGCCTGGCCCGTCGCGCCCGGCCGAGGGCACGGGCCGGATCTTTCCCGGTAGGGAAAGCATAGATCAGGCCTCGAAGCGACATCCGGAACCATCCATTCATCCCGCCAGAGTGCGGGCCTTACAAAGGAGGTCGTCGTGGCCCCCGCACGCAACAAGGGGCGCAAGCCCACCATCACAATTTCCCGATCGGATCACGCGGCGCTTGCGCGACTTGCGGATTCGATCGCCGAGCGCAATCCCGCGGTCTCCGAAGAGCTGACGGCGGAGCTCGACCGGGCTCGCGTCGTGGCCGACGGTCATCTGCGTGACGATGTCGTCCGCATGGGCTCGACGCTCCGCTACACGACCGATTCCGGCGAGGATCGGACGGTGAAGCTGGTCTTCCCCGCGGAGGCGGACATCTCGGCTGGCAAGATATCGATCCTGACACCCATCGGCGCCGCGCTGATCGGCTTGTCCCAGGGCCAGTCCATCGACTGGGAGGCGCGCGACGGGCGCGTCCACCGGCTGACCGTAGAAAACGTCGAGCCGCATGGCGGCGACGCCGGGATCCGGCGGGCATCGTGACGGCGTTCTCGCGGCTCGCCTTGTTCGGAGGTTGCCTCATCGCAGGCTCATGAGCCCTGCGCCGCGCCCGCGCGCGGCCAGGGGTTCTCCTCTTTCGTCGGAACAAGGCTGCTCCCGCCGCGGAGCCAGGGAGATTTCACGATGCCGCACGATGCCTGCATACTCACCACCAAGGACTTCACCATACTGGAGGTCATGCTCGATCGCTGCCTGGGGACGGGCGACCCGATGCGGGCCCTGCTCAGCCGCAAGATCGACGCCGCGACCGTGGTTTTTCGAGACGACGTTCCGCCCGATGTGGCGACGCTCAGGAGCCGCGTCACCTTCGCCATCGACGGCCGCGAGCCGGACACCCGCGTGCTCTCGCACGACCGCATGAATGCGCCGATCGGGCTTTACCTGCCGATAACGACCCTGCGCGGGCTTGCCTTGCTGGGTCTGGCGGCCGGGCAGGCGTTTTTCCTCGCCAAGCCGGACGGCGGCGAGGAGCGCATCGTGCTGGAGGCGGTCGCCTACCAGCCCGAAGCCGCGACACGCGAAAGGGATGCGCTGGCAAGGCTGGCCACACCAGCCGCGCGGCGGGCCGCGCTGCGCGTCATCCCTGGAACACTCCACGGCCACCTTGTCGCGCCAGCCGCCTGGACGGGTGACCCCGACGATCCCGGACCATCGGCAGCCTGACGCGTCGCAAGCGGGCGGACCGCCCAGCCGCCCGGTGCGTGACCGACCTGCGAAAGCAGTTGTGGCAAAGCGCCAGTGCCAAAAAACAACCAGGCCTTGGCCGCATGGGGCCAGGTCCTGGTCAGCCGTATCATCGGTTGTGGCTAGCTAGTACCAAACCCAAACGCGCCTGCGACGGCAGCGCCTGCGCCAACGGCCGGCTCGCCAGTAACGGCGGCAGTGCCGTCTCCAAACCCGGCGTCGACGGCGGCGGCGCCCGTGTTCCCTGTGCCCGCGGCGATGGCGGACAGGTTCAGCGGCGGGATCGCTTTCCTCGACGCCATGGGGATCACCGGCGCCGTCCGTCGCGTCCAGCTCATCCAGAATTCCCCTGCCGTTCGGAACTCCCGCCAGCGCGCTTTCCGGCCTGAGCACGCTTGCAAGCGCAGTCGCACCCGCCAAGCCCAGTATCCCGCCAAGGAACAATCGGCGATCCATCAAAAACCTCCCTGTTCTGGACCAAGTGCAAGCAGCACCTGCTGGACGAATACGTCGCGATCTCGAGAAAAATTGCGAAGGAACCCTCCACCAGCGCAGATAACTCTGCCGCCCGGATTATGTTCCGCTTCGGGGCCGGTCGAGGGAGCGATCTGGTCTAACCCAGTTTCCAGGCTCTATCGCCATCGATCCGGTCATCCCCAAGTTCGCACCACTGCGCAAATACGCTCGTCGGCAATTGCAGACGCCGGTCCGACACTTTGCCACAAGAGGGCAGGAGATCAGCCTTTTGGCCTTGACGCATCGTCGCTGGAGTGCGCCGAGAACGGGTGTTACTATCTTCCCACTGGATGGACGACACTCTCGGTGCGCAACACCCACCTTTTCAGGCCAAGGTCGCTGAGGTGGAGGATGTCCAAGAATCACGCATCCGAGCGTGAGGTGCTACCGGAGACGAAAGCGATTGGGATGACCCAAGAGCCAGAGCGAAAGCCGGTACAAGACGTTCGCAAGACCGTTACATTTCTCTTCGCCGATATCGTGGATTCGTCTCGCCTCAGCCTTACCTTTGATCCAGAGGCGCTGCAGGACCTGTTCGCCCGATATTTTGACGAAATGAACTCTGCCATCCGCCGCCACGGTGGCAATGTGGAAAGGTTCATTGGCGACGAGATCATGGCCGTTTTCGGCCACCCAACGCGTAGCGAGCATGATGAGGTGCGGGCGGTGCGTGCGGCCGTGGAAATGCGCGATGCGCTCGCAAAACTGAACAGCGAGCTGGAAGCAAGCTGGGGCGTTCGGCTTGCGCATCGGGTCGGCATCAACACCGGGGAGGTCATTACCGGCGAGGACAGGCAAGGACAACGTTTTCTCACCGGCGAGGCCGTGCGGGTGGCGAAACGCATCGAAGAGGCTGCGGCACCTAACGAGATACTCATAGGAGAGTCGACCCACCGGCTGGTACACGATGCCGTCTTCGCAGAGCATAGCGGCCCGCGCGCGCTCAAGCACGGCGAAACGTTTCATGCCTTCATCGTAACAGGCATCAACGCGCATGCCCCCGGTGTTCAACGCCGCTTCGAGACGCCGTTCGTCGGACGCAGGCGTCAGCGTGAAATGATCGAAACCATTTTCCGCGGTGTGGTCAGCCAGAGAAGCTGTCACCTGTTGACCATCCTCGGCGATGCCGGTGTCGGAAAGTCGCGGCTTGTGCTGGAAATACTAGCCAGCCTTCCGAGCGACACAACGGTCGCGCGCGGTCGCTGCCTTCCCTACGGCGAGGGCATTACCTATCGACCGCTTGCAGACATTTTCCGGGAGATCACGAAGGCTGAGGGCCTGGATCTCGGCAAGCAGTCCGTGGCGAGGATCGCGCAGAACCTCGCTGGCGACAAGAGGGCTGGGCTCATAGCTGAAAGCGTGGCCGGGCTGCTCGGCTTTGGTGGTGGGAAGCCGGTGAGAGGCGAGGAGGCTTTCTGGGCCGTTCGGCGCCTGTTCGAGTCACTCGCGCGAGAACGACCGATCGTGATCGTCGTGGATGATCTCCAGTGGGCCGAGCCCATGTTCCTGGATCTGCTCGAGCATGTCGTCGATTTCTCGCGCGGCGGTTTCCCCATATTGATAATCGGCATTGCGCGACCGGAACTCCTTGAGACGCGGCCCTACTGGGGGAGCGGAAAGTCGAATGCGTCGATCCTCGCGCTTGAACCGCTGAGTGAAGCGGAATGCCGTGAAATGCTTTCAAATCTGCTCGACCAACTGCCGCTACCTCCTGCAGTGGAGGCAACGATTACAGACGCCGCCGAAGGCAACCCGCTTTTTGCGGAAGAATTTGTGGCAATGCTCGTCGCCGAGAACCTGATCACCCGTCAGGAAGGATCCTGGGTCGCGCGCCGCGATCTCTCCGAACCGCGAGTGCCTTCGACAATCGACGCGCTCCTGGGTGCGCGCCTGGACCGCCTTCCAGAGCGCGAACGCGCAATCCTTACGATGGCTGCCGTCGAGGGCGTGGTGTTTCATCGAAGTGCGGTTGTCGAGCTTGCTCGCCCGGTGCTCGATTCGATGGTTGATGAAAGCCTGCTGGCGCTTGTCCGCCGGGACTTGATTCGTCCGGGGGCGCCGGACTTCTCCGGGGAGGAGGCCTACCATTTCCGGCACGTGCTTATCCGCGACGCAGCGTATCGCTCATTGTCGAAACACTCGCGGGCAGAACTGCATGAACGCTTCGCCGCCTGGCTCGGGACCAAGTCAGACGCACATCTACAAGAATATGATGAGGTCGTTGGCTACCATTTCGAACAGGCCTTCCGGTATCGGGTCGGGCTCAACTCCCAGGATCCGCTCGCAGCTTCGTTAGCGGCCCAGGCCGCCCCGCGCCTCGAGGCTGCGGCTCGGCGGGCACTCGGCCGCAGTCACCTGTCATCGGCCATAGCCCTGTTGGAGCGATTGTGCGTGGCGGTACCTCACTTGCTCGCCACGGACGATCCCCGCCGAAGGATGCTGCTTGGGGAACTGGGCCGCGCACTGATCGAGTGTGGGCGGCTGGCCGAGGCCGAGCGCACATTGCAGGACGCGGAGGGGCTTGCGACCGCAGCAAACGATGAACTCGTCGCGTCACATGTGGTCGTTGAACAGCAGTTTCTCCGGCTGCTGCGTGTCGAGGAGGGTGGGGCGGAGGAAGCAGCGCGGGCCATGACCTTGGTGATCCCGGCCTTCACGCGCCACAAAGACAATCTCGGCTTGTGCCGAGCGAGGCGGCTCGAGGCGTTGCTCTTTTGGAACGACGCACACGCGGAGGCGGCGGCAAAAGCCTGGAAGCGCGCAGCCCTTTACGCGAGGCTCGCCGGAGATCGGCATGTCTACAACGAGGTTCTGACGTGGATAGCATCGTCACTTTGGTTCGGTCCGACGCCGGCCAGCAATGGCATCCGCCGCTGCAAGGCGATGCTCAAGAAGGTGCACGACAGTCCGGAGTCCGAGGCTGCGATCCTCCGTCATCTGGGCGGGCTGTACGGCATGGTTGGCCGATTTGAGCTCGCCCGCCGGTTGCTCGCTACGAGCAACGCTGCCTATGCCGAACTGGGTTTCAAGCTCGACGCGGCAATGTCCCAGAACGAGGCCGTCGTCGAGCTCCTTGCCGGTGACCCGGCCGCTGCCGAGGAAAGCCTGCGCCCGCGGTTTCAGGCGCTTGAGGAGATGGGAGAGCGCATGTTCCGCTCGACGAGCGCTGCGTTCCTCGCACGGGCAGTCCTGGAACTGGGGCGCGAAAAGGAGGCCGAGGAGTTGGCGGAGCTGAGCGCCCAACTGGCCTCGGAAGGCGACCGGCTTTCACAAATCCTCTGGCGTGGCGTCCGTGCGCGGGTTCTAGCAAGGCGCGGCCAATTCGAGGAAGCCGAGGCTCTGGCCCGCGAAGCCGTGGCGCTCGCCCGGATGACCGACTTCGTCAACCATCGGGCGGACGCGCTGCTCGACTTGGCACAGGTGCTCAGGGCGTCGCTGCGCGTTGACGATGCCGTCGCCGCGGCCTCCGAAGCGCTTCGCCTTTATGTGCTCAAGGGAAACCGTGTCTCCGCATCCACGACCCAGTCTTGGCTGGAAGAGACAAGCTGAGACCCTCCTGCCGCAGTGGAATGACTTACGGCTGCCCCCAGCGAGCAATTCGACAGCCGGACCGTCGACGTCATCGAGTTCCTCAAGCGCCTTCGACGTTTGCCCGCGCACTACTCCTGAATCTTTCTTTCCTTCCATAACAGTAGTGTTATTTTGATCTGCCCGGCTCAAAGAGCCGTCCTCGTAAAGTTACTTTGGAGGACACAGTCATGGCAGGAGGAAAATTC
>DATDJN010000094.1:0-10526 GCA_036520515.1 Rhizobiaceae bacterium | reverse complement strand
AACCTGCCGCATAATCCCTCCTGCCTGCGCGGGGAAACGGGTGCGCACCGACATTCGGGCAGGCGGGCGCCGGGTCGGTCGTGCGAGAGGTCGCGCGGCTGGGTGATGAGCCCCCAGGTCCGGCCCTCGAACCGCATGCCGTACGCCGCCCCCCCGGCGCAAATGCCCGGGGATGGCCGGAAGGGATGGTTGAGGGAAGCATGCCTGACGGGCGGCCGCGAGGTCGCATATAAAATTAGATTGGCGACTGGACGGCCGCCCGTCTTCCCCACCTGATCAGAAGCCAGATGCGAAAGCAGGCGTGGCAACGATGGAACGCGTCCGGTTGCGCGCCCCGCAAAGACCGCATAACTAGGCCCAGACCAACCGACAGGCGTCCCGGCATGCTCAAGCTCATCGCGCTCGACGAGGAAGACCTGAAGATCATCTCCGCCCACGTGCAGGACGCGGTGATGAAGGTCGGCGACCTCGACTTCATCCCCGCCACCAGGCAGTTCGTCATGCCGATGTACCGTTTCGCCTGGGAAAGGGAAGCCACCCAGAAGAAACCGCAGCCGGAACGGCGCAACAGCGTCCTGCATTTCGACCGCGTGCTGTCCGCCAAGCTTTCGGGCATCTCCCGCGACAAGCAGGACGAGGTGCTGTCGCTGCTCGCCATCACGTTCACCACGACCGACGCGCCGGCCGGCATGGTCGACCTCGTCTTCGCCGGCGGCGCCGCGATCCGGCTCGAGGTCGAATGCATCGAGGGACGGCTCGTCGACCTCGGCGGCGCGTGGGAGGCTTCGTCCCGCCCGACTCACAAGGACTGAACCAGAGAATGGCCACTACGCTCCGCCAGCCGGAACCGGATTTCGAGTCGCGCTTCGCCGCGTTCCTGTCGACCAAGCGGGAAGCCTCGCCCGACGTCGACGCCACGGTGCGCGAGATCATCGCCCGCGTGCGCGCCGAGGGCGACGCCGCGCTGATCGACTACACGAGGAAGTTCGACCGCGCCGACCTTTCGGCACTCGGCATCGCCGTCACGGGGGACGATATCGCGGCGGCCTACGAGGCGGCCGACGCCAAAACCGTCGAGGCGCTGAAATTCGCGCGCGACCGCATCCGCTCGCATCACGCGCGCCAGAAGCCGGCCGATGACCGCTATGTCGACGCCGCCGGCGTCGAGCTGGGCTCCCGCTGGACCGCGATCGAGGCCGTCGGCCTCTACGTGCCGGGCGGCACCGCCAGCTATCCGAGCTCGGTTCTGATGAACGCCATCCCCGCCGCCGTCGCCGGCGTCGAGCGCATCGTCATCGTCGTGCCGGCCTCGGGCGGCGTCATCAACCCGCTGGTGCTGGTCGCAGCCGACCTCGCCGGCGTGTCGGAGATCTACCGCGTCGGCGGCGCCCAGGCCATCGCGGCGCTGGCCTACGGCACCGGGTCGATTCGCCCGGTCTCCAAGATCGTCGGGCCGGGCAATGCCTATGTCGCGGCTGCCAAGCGGCAGGTGTTCGGCACGGTGGGCATCGACATGATCGCCGGTCCCTCCGAGGTGCTGGTCGTCGCCGATCGCGACAACGACCCCGACTGGATCGCCGCCGATCTCCTGGCGCAGGCCGAGCACGACGCCTCGGCGCAGTCCATCCTGCTCACCGACGACGCGGACTTCGCCCGCGACGTCGAGGCAGCGGTCGAGCGCCAGTTGCAAACGCTGCCGCGCGCCGAAACCGCCGCCGCGAGCTGGCGCGATTTCGGCGGCATCATCCTGGTCGACGATCTCTTCGCCGCGATCCCGCTGGTCGACCGCATCGCCGCCGAGCATGTCGAGCTTGCCATCGCCGACCCGGAGACCTTTCTTTCCGGCATGCGCAACGCCGGCTCCGTCTTCCTCGGCCGCCACACGCCGGAAGCCATCGGCGACTATGTCGGCGGCCCGAACCACGTGCTTCCCACCGCGCGCTCGGCGCGCTTCTCGTCGGGCCTCTCCGTGCTCGACTTCATGAAGCGCACCTCGCTGCTGAAGCTCGGACCGGACCAGTTGCGCGCGCTGGCGCCGGCGGCGATCGCGCTTGCCACGGCCGAAGGGCTCGACGCACATGGCCGCTCCGTCGCCATCCGCCTCAACATGTGACCATGACCGGGCCCGATCCGCAGCGCCAGCGCCTGATCGACGTCGAGCTCGACGACACGATCGGACGCTCGACGCCGGATGTCGAGCACGAACGCGCGGTGGCGATCTTCGACCTCATCGAGGAGAACAGCTTCTGCCCGGTGGGCGATACCGACGGCCCCTACCGGCTGAAGCTGTCGCTGGTGGAGGCGCGGCTGGTCTTCGCGATCGCCCGCGAGACCGGCGAGGAGGTCGTCACCCACATCCTGTCGCTGACGCCGTTCCGGCGCATCGTCCGCGACTACTACATGATCTGCGAAAGCTACTACCAGGCGATCCGCAGTTCGACCCCCAGCCAGATCGAGGCGATCGACATGGGGCGGCGCGGCCTGCACAACGAGGGCTCGCAGACGCTGAAGGACAGGCTGTCGGGCAAGATCGACATCGATTTCGGCACCGCGCGCCGCCTGTTCACTCTCGTCTGCGTGCTGCACTGGCGGGGTTGATGCTGGCGCCCACCCTTCCCCGCTCCGTGCTCTTCATGTGCCGCATGAATGCGGTGCGCTCGCCGACGGCGGAACGGCTGGCGCGGCAGATGCTGCCGTCCTCCGTCTTCGTCGCATCGGCCGGCCTGCATGTCGGCGAGCCCGATCCCTTCGTCGATGCGGTGCTTGCCGAAGAGGGCCTTCATTTGGGCGACCGCACGCCCCGGACGCTGGACGATCTGGAGGACGACTATTTCGACCTGATCGTGACGCTGGCGCCCGAAGCCCACCACGCCGCGCTGGAGCTGACGCGCACGCTGGCCGTCGAGGTCGAGTACTGGCCGACCATCGATCCGACGGCCACGCAAGGCTCGCGCGAGCAGAGGATCGCCGCCTACCGCGACATGCGCGACCGGCTGAGGGCCAGGATAGCGGAGCGTTTCGGTCGGGAATTGCCGGAAAAATCTGGCTGATTAAGCTTGTTCACAAAGGCCAGACAATACTATAGGTTCCGCCCAAATCCGGACCGCCGCCCGGAAATCCAATCAAACCAAAGGTAGAGAATGCCGAAGGAAGAAGTCCTCGAGTTCCCGGGAACGGTCGTCGAACTGCTGCCCAATGCGATGTTCCGGGTGAAGCTCGAAAACGAGCACGAGATCATCGCTCACACGGCGGGCCGCATGCGCAAGAACCGTATCCGCGTGCTCACGGGCGACAAGGTCCTCGTGGAGATGACGCCCTACGACCTGACCAAGGGCCGCATCACCTACCGCTTCAAGTAAGGACGGCCGCGGGGGCCGCCAGAGAGCCGTTCAGGACTCCGGATGAGCGTTTTTCAGAAGCTGGTGCTTGCCTCGGGCTCGGCGCGTCGCATCGAGTTGTTGCAGCAGGCCGGCATAGAGCCGGACCGGCTGCTGCCGGCCGACATCGACGAGACGCCGCTGCGCTCCGAGCATCCGCGCTCGCTGGCCAAGAGGCTGTCCAAGGAAAAGGCGGAGAAGGCGCTGGCCTCGCTGAAGAGCGAAGCCGACTACCAGCCCTCCTTCGTGCTCGCCGCCGACACCGTCGTGGCGCTCGGCCGGCGCATCATGCCCAAGGCCGAGATGATCGACGAGGCGTCGAACTCGCTGCAGCTCCTCTCGGGCCGCACGCACCGCGTCTATTCCTGCGTCTGCCTGATCGCGCCCTCCGGCAAGGTCCGCCAGCGGCTCGTCGAATCGCGCGTGCGCTTCAAGCGCATCGCCCGCGACGAGCTTGAAAGCTATCTCGCCTCGGGCGAATGGCGCGGCAAGGCCGGCGGCTACGCCATACAGGGGCTAGCCGGCACCTTCGTCGTCAAGCTCGTCGGCTCCTATACCAATGTCGTCGGACTGCCGCTCTACGAGACGGTCAGCCTGCTCAGCGGCGACGGCTACCAGGTGCATTTCAACTGGCTGTCGGGCGCCAGGGGCTAGGCAATGGGGCTGAGCACGGACCGTCAGGCGCAAGCTTGGCTTTCCGGCACGGCCACGCTATCTGCAAGCCGATGAATACTCCCGGCGCCACCGTCACTCCGCTCAGGCCGAAACGCCCCTGCCCCGAATGCGGCAGGCCTTCCGCCCGCGAGCACTATCCCTTCTGTTCGGCGCGCTGCAAGAATGTCGACCTCAACCGCTGGCTGACCGGCGCCTACGCCATTCCGGTGCGCGACGACGAGGACGAGGACGGAAAGCCGGGCATCGAGACGCCCTCCGGGTCGCAGGACTGAGGCCCGGAAAAATCCGGCATCAAAAACCCGTCACGGGCGCTGGACAGCCGAATTTCCCGTGCTATAACCCACCCGCTTTCCGGGCGGCTCTCACGCCTCCCGCCATCCCGACCGGGCAACCGCGGGAGAAAAGCCCAGGTAGCTCAGTTGGTAGAGCAGCGGACTGAAAATCCGCGTGTCGGTGGTTCGAATCCGCCCCTGGGCACCATAAATTGCAAGCCGGCGTCCCTCCCCCAGCTTTTCGAGTGCGCAAGGACCCGGACACCCGATATTATTTCTCTTGGGTTCGGCTCCACTGTCGTCACCGCATACATGGAAGGGCTATCGATTCCGGGCGTCGAAGAGATGGCCGCCGGCTCGCCGGCGGTCGCTTGCTCCATGCCTTCCGACAAGGACTGCTGGAGCGATGATCGGATGTTTTCGCCGGATCGATGAAGCCCGGCGGAAGCTCGAAGCACTTGTAGACGACTGGTCTCCGCGCTTTGCGGTCGCCGGGAACCAGTCGACACGATGGCAGCGGCTTAGGGCTGAACGGATCGTCGGCGAATTCCGGTCGACGGTGCCGAACCGATCCGGCGTCGCCGACTATTCAGCAGCGACGCGCAATAACAACGCGCCAGATCGCGGTCTATTTCTGCCAGGTGAAGTCGGCGTAGGCCAGCATGGCTGCGAAGAACACGAAGGCGGCGCCTACGCTGGTGATGACGATAATCGTGTCGACGGGCATGAACGTTCTCCATTTGCTGTACAGACAGGATGGCGCGCCCGCGAAGGCGTTGCCTTGATCTGGATCAACGAAAAAGGGATAGGACGTGCTCCTGCGACACCGCTGCAGCCGACGCCCATGGAATGGGGCGGCATGGCACGATATAAGGGCGCCGTGCGCGACGATGTTCACACCAAGGGAATTCCTGTGCTCTGCGCCTCCTGCGAGGCGCGGCATCGCGGCATTTGCGGCGCGCTGACGCCCGACCAGCTCGTCACGCTGGCCAGGTCGTCGAGCAAGCACAAGGTAAGCGAAGGCGAGGAGCTGGTGGGCGACGCCGAGAGCATCGACAGCTTCTCCAACGTGCTGTCGGGCGTCGTGAAGCTCACCAAGACCCTCTCCGACGGGCGCCAGCAGATCGTGGGCCTGCAGTTCGCGCCGGATTTCCTGGGACGTCCGTTCAAGACCGAGAGCGCGGTGACCGCCGAGGCGGCGACCAAGGTGGAGCTCTGTTCCTTCCCCCGCCGGGCCATCGAACGGATGATGGCCGACCAGCCCGACCTTGAGCACCGTCTCCTGCAGCAGACGCTGAAGGAACTCGACGAGGCGCGCGACTGGATGGTGACGCTTGGCCGCAAGACCGCGGCCGAGAAGCTGGCGAGCTTCCTCCTGATGATCGCCCGCAACATCGACCCGGCGGCGGGAGAGCGCCGGGCGGCCTTCGATTTGCCGCTGTCGCGCGCCGAGATCGCCGACTTCCTCGGCCTGACCATCGAGACGGTGAGCCGCCAGCTCACCCGGCTGCGCAGCGAGGGCGTGATCCGCATCGAGCACACCCGCCACGTGATCGTCGACGACCTCGGGCGGCTGGCCGCGCGCGCTGGCGCCTGAAGTCCGGGCGGGGACCCGCTTCTCCCGCAAATCGCTTCAGGCGGCGCCCCGCACGGCGGGCAGCACGTGGTCGCGCTCGAAGGCGATGTGGCGGCGCATCGATTCGAAAAGCGCCCGCAGCATGTAGCCGAAGGCTTCCGGATTCTCGATCGGCCGCCCGTGGCCGTGCGCCAGCAGCACCTCGCTGAGATCCTCGGCGGCGCAGTCGTCCTCCAGGTGCTCGGCGGTCAGCCTGGCGACGATCTTCTCGCCGTCGTTCGCCCGCGCGAAGACCGGGAAGACGATCTCCTCCTCGAAGCGATGGCACTCGCGCAGCAGCGGCACCAGGCTGCTCGCCACCGTCAGGCACTGCAGGCGATCGACGCGCGACGGAAGGTCGTCGGCGATCGCCTCCAGCGCGTCGCAGAGCTTCAGCTTCTGCGCATGCGCCCGCGCCATGTCGATGCAGGGGACGAAGCGCGCCGGCGAGCAGGCGCCGCCGACCGGGCAATCCCCGGTCCCCGGGCATTCCAAAGCGGACCGTTTGTCCTTCATGGCCGCCTCCCTTCCGTTCAGCATTCCCATCAGGGCGTCGGCAGCGGCACGGTCTCGTGGGTCGGTTCCTCGCGCACGGTGCGCAGTTCGTACCAGAGCGCGTTGAGGATGCCGACGGCGGCGGCGAGGCCAAGGCCGAGAATCCAGGCGAAGTACCACATGACGATTTCTCCGATTGCGGTTCAGTAGGCCGAGTGTCCGGCGCGCTTGATGTCGTCCTCGCCGACCTTCCCCCACAGAACCCGGTAGACCCAGGCGGTGTAGGCAAGGATGATCGGCATGAAGAGGACCGTCGCGAGCAGCATGTTGCGCAGCGTCGCACGGCTCGACGAAGCGTCGAACACGGTAAGCGTGTGATCGGGGTTCGTGCTCGACGGCAAAAGGATCGGGAACATCGCGACGCCGACCGTCGCGACGATCATCGCCACGCCGAGCTTTGAGGCGAGGAAGGTCAGGCCTTCGCGCCTGGCGCGGAAGCCGAGGGCCGCCAGGAGCGGCGCGACGACGCCCAGCAGCGGCACGATCCACAGCAGCGGATGCGCCTGGAAATTGGCGAGCCATGCGCCGCCGTCCGCGACCACCGTCTTGGTGAGCGGATTGGACGGGCCGTCCCAGACGATGGGGCTGGTCACGCGGTAGCCGCCGAGCAGGCCGAGCCAGACCAGCACCCCGCCGCCCGCGAAAAGCCCCGACGTGAGGACCGCGGCCTTCGCGCCGATCGTCCTGGCGCGCTCCTCCACCGTGCCCTCCGCCTTGAAGGCCAGCCAGGCGGCGCCGTGCATCACCAGCATCGACAGCGACACCAGCCCGCAATAGAGGGCGAGCGGGTTTAGCAGGCCGAACAAATTGCCCTCGTAGATCGGCCGGAGGTCGGGCGTGAAGTGGAACGGCACGCCCTGCAACGTGTTGCCGACGGCGACGCCGAAGATCAGTGCCGGCACCGCGCCGCCGATGAAGAGGGCCCAGTCCCAGCGCGCGCGCCAGACCGGGTCAGGCTTCTTGGAGCGGTACTTGAAGCCGACCGGGCGCAGGATCAGCGCCAGCAGCACGAGGAACATGGCGAGATAGAACCCCGAGAAGCTCAGCGCATAGAGCGCCGGCCAGGCGGCGAAGATGGCGCCGCCGCCGAGCACGAACCAGACCTGGTTGCCTTCCCAGACCGGCCCGACCGTGTTGATCGCCACGCGCCGCTCGAGGTCGGTCTTGGCGGCGAAGGGCAGCAAGGCGCCCACGCCCAGGTCGAAGCCGTCGGTGACCGCGAAGCCGATCAGCAGCACGCCGAGCAGCCCCCACCAGATCACCCGAAGCGTTCCATAGTCGAAGAGAAAGTCGATCATCACAATGATCCTTCAATGTTCATTCAGCGGGCTGCAGGTCGGGCCTGCCGGCCGACACGGGCGACATGCGGTCGATGACGTCGGCGATCTCCGGGCCCTTGCGGATCGCGGCCAGCATGAGCTTGACCTCGATGACCGCCAGCACGCCGTAGACCAGGGTGAAGCCCGATATGGTGAGCAAGAGGTCTGAGATGCCGAGCTCGGAAGTCGCGAGGAAGGTCGGCAGCACGCCCTCGATGATCCAGGGCTGGCGTCCGAACTCGGCCACGAACCAGCCGACTTCCGCCGCGATCCAGGGCAGCGGCATGGCGATCAGCGCCATCCAGAACAGCCAGCGCGGCGCCTCTTCCTCCCGCATCGTGTGCCAGAGCGAGATGCCGAACACGGCGAGCAGGACGAAACCGCAAAGCACCATCAGGCGGAAGGTGAAGAAGAGCGCCGGCACGTACGGCACCGTCGACCAGGCGGCGTCGACGATCTGCTGGTCGCTCGCCTGGCGCGGGTCCTCGACGAACTGCTTGAGGAGCAGCGCGTAGCCCAGATCCTGCGACGAAGCGTCAAAGGCGGCGCGCGCCGCGCTGTCGGTGCGGTCTGCCTTCAGCTTCTCCAGCGCATCGTAGGCGACGATGCCGTCGCGGATTCGCTCCTCCGCCTTGACGACGAGCTGGTCGATGCCGGGGATCTCCGTGTCGATCGAGCGGGTCCCGATGAGGCCCATGGCCCATGGGATATGGACGGCGAAATGCGTCGTCTTGTCCGTCTGGCTCGGAATGCCGAAGAGGGTGAACGGCGCCGGCGCAGGCTCGGTCTCCCACATCGCCTCAATGGCGGCGAGCTTCATCTTCTGGTTGTCGGTCAGCGCATAGCCACTCTCGTCGCCCAGAACGATGACCGACAGCGCGGAGGCTACGCCAAAGGCCGAGGCGATGACGAAGGAGCGCTTGGCAAGCTCGACATGGCGACTGCGCAGCAGGTACCAGGCCGAGACGCCGAGCACGAAGGCCGCGCCGCAGACATAGCCTGCCGACACTGTATGGACGAACTTCGCCTGCGCGACCGGGTTGAGCAGCACCGCCGCGAAGTCGGTGACTTCCATGCGCATTGTATCGGGGTTGAAGGCCGCGCCGACCGGATTCTGCATCCAGCCATTGGCGATCAGGATCCACAGCGCCGAGAAGTTGGTGCCGAGCGCCATCAGCCACGTGACCGCGAGATGGGCGCGCGCCGATAGCCGCTCCCAGCCGAAGAAGAACAGGCCGACGAATGTGGCTTCGAGGAAGAACGCCATCAGCCCTTCGATGGCGAGCGGCGCGCCGAAGACGTCGCCGACATAATGCGAGTAGTAGGCCCAGTTCATGCCGAACTGGAATTCCATCGTGATGCCGGTGGCGACGCCGAGCGCGAAGTTGATGCCGAACAGCACGCCCCAGAACTTGGTCATGTCGCGCCAGATCGTCCGACCGGTCATGACATAGACCGTCTCCATCATCGCAATCAGGATGGAGAGGCCGAGCGTCAGCGGCACGAAGAGGAAGTGGTAGAGGGCCGTCAGCGCAAACTGCAGTCGCGACAGGTCGACGAGAAGCGGGTCAATCATGGAACTGTCCTTTCAGAATGGCCTCGTGTAGCCCCGTGCCGCCTCCCGACACTTGATCTCGATCAAGCTGACGACGTGAATTGCGTGCAAGAAGGCGAGCCATGCTCGACCGCTCCCGCACACCCCCCGCATCATTGACGGACAGCCAGCCTGCTTTCGGCGCGCTGGATCGCGCCAGGCATCTTGGCCGAGCCGGTCTCAACAGCCTGCTCGGCTGGCAGGCCGTGCGGCTCTTCCTCAAGCTCGGCTTTTCCGGAGCCGCCGCGCTGCTGATCGGCCAGTTGCTCATGGGCCAGGAGGTCCAGACCTGGGTTCTACTGGCCGTTCCCTCGCTCCTCGTCACGGCCGCCCTCGCCGGGCTGATTGCGGACCGGGCTCAGGCCTCGGCCGAAACGACGGTCGCGGCGGAACTTCGCCAGGCCGCCGGCCGGCGGCTTGCCGACATGCCGGCCCGCCAGCTCCAGTCGCTCAGCGCCGGCGGCCTGATCGTCGCCATGCAGCGGCATCCCGAAGCGGTGTCGGCCCTGGTGATCGGCCACCGCGCCGCCACCATCATGATGGCCGTCGGACCACTCGCCGCAGCCGCCATGCTTGTCCTGGTGTCGTGGCAGGCGGCCCTGCTGGTGATCGGCCTGACACCCCTGATGATCGTCTTCTTCGCGCTGGTCGGCGATGCGATCCGGCGGCTCGCCGACGCGCAGGAGCGGGCCTTCGGACGCCTTGCCGGCCAGTTCGCCGACCGCATACGCACGCTTCCAACCATCCTCGCCAACCATGCGCTCGCGACCGAAGAGGACAAGCTCGCGGACCGGCTCCAGGCCCATGCGGCCAACACGATGGGCGTGCTGCGCATCGCTTTCCTCAACGCCGGCATCATCGACTTCTTCGCCTCGCTGTCGATCGCGATGCTCGCCGTGTTCCTCGGGCTCGGCCACCTCAAGCTCGCCATGATCCCCGGCTTCTCCAACCTGGAGCTCTGGCAGAGCCTCTTCATCCTGATGATCGCGCCGGATTATTTCGCACCGTTCCGGCGGTTCTCGGAGCAATATCACGCCAAGGCGGAAGGCGTTGCGGCGGCCGCCGCGCTGGACCGGCTGCTCGACGGCGCGGCGCCGGAAATGCCCCGCCTCCCCGCCC